>CAJIZU010000028.1 GCA_905181925.1 gamma proteobacterium HTCC2207 | reverse complement strand
CGGCCAGAGCTAACATCGACTGTATTGCCCACCGGTGGCAAATTACCACTCGCATCTAATTGGCGCCCATCAGACCAAGCTACGTTGTAAACTCTCTCTTGCTGCTCACCCGCATTGTCAACCCAACCTTTAACCACTTGTAAGCGGTCTAAATTGGCTCCCACAGGGTCCTTTACAGCTCGTAATAAAAACACCGGCGCTTTGCCGTCGTTATCATTAGCCACTAAATCACCACCCATGGGGACACCGTGCTGACTGCCCATAAGAGCGAAGCTGTCGCTAGTCTCGGCGCCTTCAGGAAAATCCCATCCGGCAAACATTTGAACGCGTAATCGAGGACCTGAGGTGGCATATACTTCTTTACGCTTAAAGGCAGCATAGATTGCCTCACGCGTATCCTCTTTAGCCCAGACGGCAGCCAAACCAGACGCAGACATATTCCAACCGTTAGAAGAGCTGATACTTCCAAAGCGTTCTTTCGTTTCAGGCGTTGAGTCTTTAGCCATTTTCCCCCAAAAGTTGCCCTCTTCGGCAGAGGACAGGCCAGAGTGAGCATCCGTGGACCCAATTAGTCCGAATTTGTAGGGATTGACGCCGATGTCTTGCTCAATCGTTAGCCCTTTTTTTAATGCCGGTCGAATATAATCTGCGGTAGAGCTCTTATATTTGGATTTTCCCTGCTGGATATAGTGATCGTAGTTCTCAAAATCTGCGAATTCATCCTCCGGAGAAAAATCACTTCGCGTTTCACTGTCTCCTTTAATCTGAGTGACTTCGACAATGGGCTCCCACTTGATTCTGCGACGAGCATAATCAGCACTAATAGGCTCTCCTCGCAAGCTAGTATCGTCAAACATATAGCCTTTAGAGATATTCGAGTTATGCGGAATCGCCATAAATCGCGTTCCCGTGCGTTGCTGAGTTTCCTCTAACCATCGCCAGAGATCCTCTGGATACTGACTTTTATCTGACCCATAAGGTAAAAACTGCTTAGCTTTATCGGCACCATCTGGGGTTATAACAATACGATGTAAATTGGCTCCCATAGGAATAGAACTCCATTCCCAACCCAGTAAACTGGTAAAAGTACCCGGGTCATTGTGGCGTTCTGCACTCTCAATAATATCATCCCAAGCCATTTGTGATGTTTGTGTCGTGTCACCAAAAATATTCACATCTGAAATGTTATTACTGGCATTTTGAACTGGATCGCTATGATCATTATCAGCGGCAATCTTGGGTAAGAATTGTCCAAAAAACTTTAATCCTGTATCAGTATCAATAGCGTCATTCATCAGCCTAAACGCATACCATCTTTTGATATTTCCAATCCAGCCAAGGTCTTCTTTTATTATTGTGTCTTCGCGGACGGCTCGCATAACACCTAACATCTCCGCATGATCTGAAACCACTAAAAAATCCAGCGGCGTATCAATCTGTACTCGAGCACGATTGTATGGGTGTATCACCGGCTGGCCCTTAGCCCAACGATAGGCTGTATCTGGGTCCGCACTGTGATTATTATTTAAAAATGCGTCAAAGGAATAAGAGCTATGCAGGTGGGTGTCACCAAAATAGACGTTTTTGCTTGTCTCTGCACTAGTCATTACACTCGCCATGGCACAAAGCACTACGATCATTTTCTTCATTGTTCTTGTTCCCTCTAACGTGATGTTTTTTAGTCTCATGCCACAACGCCCACTCTCAGCTAGTTTGCATTGAGGTATTTTACATTTATGCGACGTAAAATAAGTGCGGGATAATACTAGGTTTAGCTTATGGCATACGAAATGTCATTTCAATGATTTCGGGAATTTACTGCACAAAGTCAAGGGCTAGGGTAAAGTGCTGAAAAAATAACGTTCGCCTGCAAGGTTACTATGCAAAAATTTTCTAAAATGACCGGCATTTCTGTGGTTGTTGCCAACATGATAGGAACTGGCGTTTTTACCAGCTTGGGATTTCAGCTACTCGGTATTCAGTCATACTTTGCGCTAATGATGCTGTGGCTAATCGGCGGTTTGACAGCGCTCTGCGGTGCGCTCACCTATGCTGAACTTGGTGCGAATTTACCTCGCTCCGGCGGCGAATATAATTTTCTTGGTCGGCTTTACCATCCTTGCGCCGGCTTTATTTCAGGTTGGGTATCTGCCACTGTAGGATTTGCCGCGCCCGTCGCGCTGGCCGCTATGACTTTTGGCGCCTATTTATCCGCAGTATTTCCAGAACTACCGCGGACTGGTTCAGCCGTTGTTCTGGTTATTTTACTAACGGGTATTCATTGCTTGTCTCGGCAGGCTAGCAGTAGTTTTCAACAAATCTTCACCGCTCTCAAGGTCATTTTGATCTTGGTATTTTGTCTGACTATTTTCATTTGGGGCAGCGCTCCCCAGCCGATAAGCCTTATGCCTAGTGCAGGTGATGAAAAATTATTATTTAGCGGTGCTTTTGCCGTGTCATTGATTTATGTCAACTATGCCTATACCGGTTGGAACGCGGTAACCTACGTCACCAGCGAACTGGATGATCCTCAACGAAGCTTACCGATCGTTCTCTTAATCGGCACGGTATCGGTAATGCTGATTTATCTACTACTTAATTTTACTTTTTTAAGCGCCGCGCCCATATCGCTGTTAGAAGGAAAACTAGAGGTTGGCGTTATTGTTGCCGATCATGCTCTGGGGAATACCGCAGGTAAAACCATGGGGGCTGTCTTGGCGATGTTGCTTATCTCAACTGTGAGCGCAATGACCATAGCCGGTCCGAGAGTTCTGCAAGTAATCGGTGAAGATTTTAGGCTGTTTCAGGGATTAAGCCGGGTTAATAGCAACGGCATTCCCACTACCGCCATCATATTCCAAAGCACGCTAGCCATTATTTTTATTGTTAGTGCAACCTTTGAGTCGATTCTAGTGTTCTCCAGTTTTGTGCTTGGTATTAATACCTTATTTTCGGTGATTGGGGTTTTTATATTGCGCTTGAAAAAGCTCAATATAAAAGGGGCTTACCGAACCTTTGGCTACCCTATAGCACCACTAATTTATCTAGCGGTTACGTTATGGACTCTAATTTATGTTCTTATTTCGAAGCCTCAAGAGGGCTCTATGGGAATTGCCATCATTGTGGCCGGGGCTATCATGTATTTCGTGACCGTGAAAATCGATAAACGAAAGAATTAAAATCGTCTTGCTGTTAGGTGCTCAGCGATGAGACTGAGCACCTAACCATCAGATCATAATTAGACTGTAATACCTTTTATTTCTAAGAAATCATCAAAACCAAACTCACCCCACTCTCTGCCATTACCCGATTGCTTGTAGCCACCAAAGGGTGCAGTGTAGTTTTGCGAGGCGCTATTAACGCTAACCATGCCTGCCCGCAACTTTCCGGCGACTCGCTTTGCTCTCTCTTCGCTTCCCGTACTGAAGTATGCGGACAAACCATAGGGCGTATCATTTGCTATTTCGATAGCCTGCTCTTCACTGTCAAAGGGAATCATGGTTAACACAGGTCCAAATATTTCTTCACGAGCGATTGTCATTTCATTGTTCACATCGCCAAAAATGGTTGGTTTTACAAAATAACCAGTCTCTAAACCCTCTGGTTTACCAAGGCCTCCTGCTACTAGCGTCGCACCTTCTTCGATACCCGTGTGAATCAATCCTTGCACCTTATCAAACTGTGCCCGGCTAGAGAGCGGCCCCAAATGCCAGCCTTCTTTAGTAGGCTGATCTACTGCTACATTCGCGGCAGCCTGTTTTGCGATAGCCAGTGCTTTACCATACACAGATGACTGAACTAACATGCGAGATGGCGCATTGCAGGATTGACCAGTGTTGCCCATCATATGAGTAACTCCGGCGGTTACTGCTTTCTCAAGATCAGCGTCTTCAAAAATAATATTTGGCGACTTTCCTCCCAACTCCTGAGTTACCCGCTTAACAGTATCAGCAGCCGCTTTGGCGACCAAAATTCCGGCACGCGTTGATCCAGTAAATGACACCATGTCTACTTCGGGGTGGCTAGAAATGACCGATCCCACATTGGGGCCATCACCGTTTACCATGTTGTAAACGCCAGCGGGGAAGCCGGCCTGATCCATCATCTCAGTGAACAAATAACCTGAGATTGGAGCGATCTCACTGGGCTTAAGCACCATTGTGCAACCCGTTGCTAATGCAGGGGCTACCTTGCAACTGATTTGATTAATGGGCCAATTCCACGGCGTTATAAACCCACAGACGCCGATAGCTTCTTTAACAATTCGCGTGTTGCCAACCTGTCGTTCAAACTCAAATTGCTTTAATGCTTCAAGAGCCGTACTGATATGGCCGCGTCCACAGTCTGCCTGGGCAGCAGTGGCGAAAGAGATCGGCGCTCCCATTTCAACAGAGATAGCCACAGCCATCTCATCATAGCGATCCATATAAATTTGCAAGAGCTTTTCCATCAAAGCAATTCGCTCATCAACTGGGGTCTGAGAAAAACCTTGAAACGCACGTCTAGCGGCTGCTACAGCAAGATTTACGTCAGCCGCCGCACCCAATGATATGGTTGCCACAAGCTCTTCATTAGCCGGATTCTCAACAGCCAGGTCATTACTCTGAATAGGATCGACCCACTGACCATCAATATAAAATTTTCGTAAATCTTTCATAACTACCTCTGCAACAGTTTTTTATTTGAAAGGAGGACTGTATTAGCCCACCCAGTAATTGGCTATACCCTATGAGGGGAATCTACTAAAGCAGCGCCTCTAATGATGCGAGCGTTTGCGGACCTATCAATCTGTGTAAAAGCTTACCTTCTGGGCTAATGATTAACGTTTCAGGCAATACCGAAACTGGCTCTAAACCCCAGGTAACTCTGGGGTCACTGGTAAAACTTGGAAATTGGATACCAAGCTTACTAATTTCGCTACGCAAAGTGTCGTTTTGCGAGCCATCGAAGTTTACGCCCAACACAGTTAAACGATCAACATGATGCGCCGCAAGTTCGTTGAGTTCAGGAATTTCTTTGCGACAGGGCGCACACCATACTGCCCAATAATTAATAACTAATAATTTTCCAGGTGACGCTACATCGATAGATTCTCCGTCTAATGTAGGGTAGCCAACATCGGAGGAGCATCCTACTAACAACAACCCGATGAAAAATAATTTTTTTAACATTTCCATTCCTTGTGCCAATCGATTTATGCAACCAGTATAACAATGGTCTACTCCCCCATAGCATACCGTACTTTATATAAATTATTGACTAAAAATAACCGCGGTGGATACTGGAAAAGGGTCACTAATAGAGCGCTTAAGATTCTTTCTGTTTTAGCGAATTAGTCTTACAATGTAACTAAGCAAAAATGCATGTATCTATAAAAATATGGCCATAATCTATCACAACCCTAGATGTTCGAAATCACGCCAGACGCTGGACATTTTGCGTGCCAAAAATATCGATATTGAAATTGTTCTTTACCTCAAAGATCCAATGAGCGCTGCAGACCTAACATCAGTGTTGCAGAAGCTAAACTTGACCCCGAGCCAGCTCATTCGTCGAAATGAAACTGACTTCAAACGCTTACAATTAGATGCAACGATGGTCACTGAACAACAATTACTTGACGCCATGGTAATGCATCCTGCTTTAATAGAGCGTCCTATTGTGGTTGTTGGTGACAAAGCCGTCATTGGACGACCTCCTGAAAATGTACTTGGCCTCTTATAATGACTACTCATACTGAAAACACTTATATTTTAGTTCTCTACTACAGCCTCCACGGACACGTGAAAATGCTTGCCGAGCAAATCGCACTGGGGATTGAAAGCGCCGGATTGGAGGCGAGGTTACGAACGGTACCTGCTATATCAACCGTATGCGAAGCAACCCAAGACGATATCCCCGTTAATGGCGATATCTACTGCTCTGAAGACGATTTAGCCAATTGCGCCGGTTTACTGATTGGCAGCCCTACGCGATTTGGCAACATGGCCGCACCTCTGAAGTATTTTATTGATGGTACCGCCAGCCTCTGGCTGAGAGGAGCCCTCGTCGATAAACCAGCAGGCGCTTTCACATCCTCGTCAAGTCTGCATGGCGGACAAGAGTCCACGTTGTTGTCGATGATGTTACCTTTGCTGCACCAAGGTATGCTTTTTACGGGCGTGCCCTACTCTGAAACAGCCTTAACAACCACCACCACTGGCGGGACGCCCTATGGCTCAAGCCATGTTGAGTCTGATGCATTAAGTACAGAAGAAGTGCAGATTTGTCGATCTCAAGGGGCTCGCCTAGCTATGCTCGCCAAAAAATTAAGTACCTCAACATAATCCACCATTTAATAATAACGTCAGGAAGGTATCGGTGAAGATAGAACGTAAAATAACTATTTCAAGACTCGCAATACAGGGCAGTTTTTTCCTATTGTTGATCGTATTAACAACTAATCTTTGGCTGCAAAGCGCACCTCTGATAATCTACTTTATGTCCCTTGCCCCACTGGCAGTATTTATTTCTGGCATTATCAAAGGCAGACTACGCACTCTCATTTGGCTGTGTTTTGTGCTCTTACTGTACTTTGCTATTGCGACTTATAAACTGAGTGTTCCAGATCCTTTACTACTCGACATTGCCGAGTTAGTGCTAATTGTTGTATTGTTTGTAGCAGCAACGGGCAATGCAAGACTGAGACAAAAAAACGTTCTTTAGAAACCAAACTAATACATAAAAGGATTTGTAAGTGACTGACAAAAAACCGGGTTTAATACGTCGGATCTTTACATTTATCGGCAGTGCATTAACCGCTGTACGTCATGCATTCAGCTTCTTGATTCTGGTTGTTGTGATCTCAGTCATTGGCGGCATGTTCGCAGAAAACCTCAAACCAGTTCCCACCGAAGGCGCTTTGTATCTTGCGCCCCAAGGGTTATTGGTTGATCAAAAAAGTTATGTTGATCCCCTCGCCCAGATTCTGTCTCAAGGAAGTCAGCAGGGTAATGAAACCTTAGTGAGGGACATTATCGAAGCCATTGATACTGCTAAAGACGACAATAGAATCACTCATTTACTGCTAGATACCGACTATATGGCCGGTGCTAGTCTTAGTAAATTACAAGAAATAGGGTCAGCTCTGCGACGTTTCAAAGCGACTGATAAGCCGATTATTGCCGTCGCCGATTATTTCACACAGTCACAATATTTTCTTGCTGCACACGCCGATGAAATAATACTCAATCCGTTAGGCGGAGTTATGATCACTGGATTTGGCTCATACAGAAGCTATTTTAAGGACGCTCTGGATAAGCTAAAAATTACGATGAATATCTTTCGCGTTGGCGACTATAAAAGCGCAGTAGAGCCACTAATGGGCAACAGTATGTCCTCTCAAGTGCGAAATGACACAGGTGTTTTACTAAATGATCTATGGCAGTCCTATACGTCAGAAATAGAGTCGCTAAGGGACCTAGATGCCGGTACTCTCAATAAGTATGCTAATCAATTACATACTTCTCTTGAAGAGTACAAAGGCGATAGCGCGGCTCTATCGAAAGCTGTCGGATTAGTTGACACTATAACCAGCCGCTCAGGCATTCAGCGCTACTTAAACGCTAACATAGCGGGTGAAGATGGTGACTTTAATAGCATTGATATGAACAGTTATCTATCCAACACACGTCTTGCCAATAGAGAAACTTCAAACGCTCAAAATCAAATCGCCATTGTGGTGGCAAGCGGTTCTATTATGGATGGGCAGCAGCCGGAAGGTAGTATCGGTGGTGATACCTTGGCGTCCATTTTCGAAGAATTGCGCGAAGATGATAATGTAAAAGCGGTAGTTTTGAGAATTGACAGTGGCGGCGGCAGCGCCTTTGCATCTGAAATTATTCGTGACTCCATCAACGCCACTCAAGATAAAGGTATCCCAGTGGTGGTTTCCATGGGCAGTGTTGCTGCATCGGGGGGTTACTGGATCGCTGCGGAGGTCGATAGAATCTTAGCAATGCCAACTACCATCACCGGCTCAATTGGAGTATTTGGGATTGTCCCCACCATTGATCAATCTTTAGCGACGTTGGGTATTTATTCGGACGGAGTTGGCACCACAGACATTGCCGCTATGATGGAACTCGATCGCCCTCTCACACAGCAAACTAAACTCATTATTCAAGCCGGTGTAGATAATATTTACACTCGTTTTATTACCCTGGTTGCTAATGGTAGAAACTCAACGCCTGAAGCAATTCATGAAATTGCCCAAGGTCGAGTCTGGACGGGAAATCAGGCGCTGGCGAATGGTTTAGTCGATCAATTAGGTGATCTTAATGATGCTATATTGGTGGCCGCCGAAATAGCTGACTTAGATGACTATCAGATTGACTATCGTCGCAAAGAAATGTCCCCCTTTGAAACCTTGATCACTGAGTTGAATGGTAATGTTGTAGGGTCCTTGCAAGGGCTGGGTTTGGCATCGGTTTCGAACTATTCAACACCTGACAGTAGTCTTTTACGCTACGCCAAAAAGGTCTTGGAGCCTTTAACTTTTATCAATGCTTTAAATGATCCCAAAGATATTTATTTATATTGTGAGAAATGCCCTCTTTAAAGGCGTTGCGCGGACTCATTAGAGTACGACTACATCCCAATCATTTTCCGTACAAGCATCCTGTTATATAAAAAGTTAGGTCAGAAAATTGCTTCTGGCTTGACTTTGAAGCTTTGCTCGTCTAATTTTTAATCGTTGGATCGTCGATTAATAGGATTGTCAGCAAATGTCTGCTGAAGGCTAAGACAAACTAGGATGTTTGTTGATATGAGTACACGGAATGTTAAAATCTTTACCTGCTAGTTTTAGTCATAAAAGTCTCACCATGCGATATCTATTCGCTCTTAGCTTGATCGCTATTTTAGTGAGCCTATCCACATTTAGTTTCCAAAAAATAATTTCAGATCAACGATATGCCTCAAATACTATTAGTAGAGCTGGTGGCGAGCGTGTCTTACTAGAAACAATCAAGGTTTACCACGTTGCCTACTTAGCGTATCGGGGCGATCCACGTCAGGCTGTTATCCATAAAAAACTGTCTGAAGCCGCAACCGCTCTAGAAACAAATCATCAAGCCCTCTTAGATAGGGAAGAATCAGAAAATTTAGGCGGTGAAATGATTCCTGCGGTTCGCGCACTTTATTTTGATTCGCCCGTGCAGCTGAACCAACAAATTTCTGATTATGTTGCACTAGCCCGCAGGCTTCTGTCGTTGACCGATCAAGAATTGGATGAACAACCCATACTCAGTTCCAGCTTTGGTGATCTAACAGAAACATTATTAACTGATATGCAAACCGTCGTAAACGCACATGTCACTCAGTCAGAAAATGCCCTCAAACAAATGGGACAGCTTGAGATACTGCTGTGGATATCAGCAATGATTGTTCTGATATTGGAAGTACTATTTATTTTTCGACCGATGATGGACACCATTACGAAACAATTCTTGCTTTTAAAAAATCAGACCGAAACGTTACAAGAAAAAATAGTTGAATTGAAAACAACACAGCATGAATTAATCAAGAGCCAAAAGATCGCCTCATTAGGACGCATGGTATCAGGATTTTCTCATGAACTAAGTACTCCAGTAGGAATCGCTGTTAGTGCCGTTAGTCAAATGCAAGATGCCGCAGAGAGAGTCAGCTATGAAATAAATTCGCCGACTATTGATTTAAAGGCATTAAAGCATAATACAGAAGATTTGAATGAGACCGCGACGTTAGCGGCAAATAATTTAGCTCGCGCTGGTCGCTTGGTAGAAAGCTTTAAGCAGAGCTCTATCGACCGACACAGTGAATTGTCCCGCGAGTTCAATTTAAAATCTCTCGCAGAAGATACAGTTTATAACCTAAGTCATCAGCTAAAAAATAAAAATGTGGTCGTAAAAGTCAACTGTGCCGAGCATCTGTTTCTGGACGGAAGACCCGGTTTAATTGAGCAGTTAATTACTAATCTCGTTAGTAATAGTCTGGCTCATGGTTATAAAGAAAAAGGTGGCTTAATCAATATCGACTTTATCCTCGACCATGAAAATCAAACCATTTCTATGGCTTATAAAGATGATGGCAGCGGCATAGACAAAGCAATCATTGATAATATATTTGAACCATTTTTCACCAGCACTCGCACAGGGGGTTCTGGGTTAGGGCTCTACATTTGCCATTCCATAGTGACTCAGGATCTAAGTGGAACAATCATGTGTCACAGCATTAAAAATCAAGGTGTGACATTTTTGATTAAGTTCCCTCTTGAAGTAGAACCAACCCCTCATTTGGAACTAAATTCTGTCGAAGGTTAAGGAAATACGTATGAAATTGGCGTCAAGAAAGAAAAATTATTCTAAGAGTGAGAAGAGTTTAGAATCAAATCGACAAGATTTATCTAATTGGAAGATTCTTTTAGTAGATGACGACCCAGATATTATTCAAGTGACTAAATTAAGCTTACGGAATTTTGTTTTTTCGGGATTGAGCCTTACTATTTTAGAGGCCAATAGCGCAGCTGAAGCAAAACTGATTATTCACGAACACGATGACATTGCTGTGCTTATAGTCGATGTGGTTATGGAGACAGATAATGCCGGGTTACACTTAGTCGAATATATTCGTGATTCAATGTTCAACCGTATATCTAGAATAATAATTAGTACCGGACAACCGGGTTTAGCACCTGAACGCTATGTTATTGATAACTACGATATTGATAACTACCTAACTAAAACTGAATTAACCAGTCAAAATCTTTACGCGAAATTGCGTCTCGCCATTAAAGGCTATCGTGACTTAATGCTACTTCAGAAAAATCGTAATGGTCTTCGTAGAATACTCTCGCAAGTCCCCAAAATTGATCATGTGGCCCGTCAATCAGAATCGCTATTTTTCAAAGCCGTACTGGAGCAAGTCTGTTATTTTTGTTCGCCGGATTCCAGTGTCTCATCCATTAACGCGATGATTGCCAGTGTGAATGGCGATCATGCCAAGATCGAGTATGCGAAAGGTAGCTTTCTTACCGTAGACCAAGAATCAGCCAACGTTATAAGCTTACTCAGAAAATATCAAAATAAAAAATATCAAGACGCACTACTGACTGATTTGCATAACCAAAAGACCCTAATTCCTCTCACTATTAATGGCAAGATAGCTGCCTTTGTTTATATAGAGCAGAAGATCGCAGTAACGCATGCTGAGCAGTCATTACTGGAAGTATTCTTGAAACAATGCAGTAGCATTCTTGAAAATACCAGACTTTACAATAATCTTGACAAAGCCTATCAAAAATCAATTAACACTCTTGCAGAAATAGCAGAATTCAAAGATAAAGATACTGCGGAACACATTAATAGGATTGCCGGTTATACAGAAAACATCGCCATTGAAATGGGGCAGCCCGCTGAGCTTGCTTTGCAATGGGGCCAAGCCGCTCGATTACATGATGTTGGCAAGATGGGGATTCCAGATAAAATTTTGCTCAAACCCGGCAAACTGACTGACGATGAGTTCAGTATAATGCGGCAGCATACCGTTATCGGTGCAGCCATTTTAGGGAATATGCACGCCATGGAATTGGCCCAAGATATTGCTCTGAGCCACCATGAACATTGGGATGGATCAGGTTATCCTGAGGGTAGAATTGCAGATCAGACGTCATTGCCTGCGCGAATTGTGGGCATTTCTGATGTATTTGATGCTTTGATTAATATCCGTTGCTATAAATCAGCATGGACGATCGATGAAGCTATTACATACATTAAAGACAAGAGTGGCACACAGTTCGATCCAAAGATTACAGAAGCTTTTCTAAAGTTATACGATCAAGGAGTTATTGAAAAACTCATTTTAGAGAGTAAGGCTTGAGAGTCAAAAATCCCACTTAACAGCACCTTTTATATTACAAAGTCTCGCCCTCACTTTGTCGCTAAAGGTCCAATTTTTCCTTCACAAACGGCATAGTTAACCGGCGCTGTTCGCGGAGCGAAGCCTTGTCTAGCTGTTCCAATGCCTCCATCAATGTATGGGTATCTCTAGGCAATCGATGGAGTAGAAAAAGAGCAACATCATCAGACAGATATAAACCACGTCGACTAGATCGATACTGAAGCAGCCGTCGTTGGTCAGCGTCACTAAAGTGAGGCAAATGCAACGAGACACCCGATTTCAGTCGAGACAATAAGTCGGCAAGCGGAATATCTAGTTGATCCACTGGTTGATGCCCTGCAATCACCAAGCGTGTGCCCGAGTCGCGACAATTATTAAATAAATTGAACAACGGTATTTGCCAGTCTTGGATGCTAGCCACCAATTGCAAATCATCAATACACACTAGAGGTGCTTTCTCTAGGCCCTCCAACACTTGATTTGGCGGGTAGCTGTGTAAATCTTTTAGTGGTAAATACACAGTACCTACATTTTTTCCCAGTACAGTGGTCTGACAAATAGCTTGGAGAAGATGGGATAATCCGGTACCGCTCCCACCGGACAGATACGCAAATTTACGGCCCTCGTCTTTAAGCAAGAAAGTCGCCATATGCTGAGGAGTGCCGTTAGGTGCATAGTAGTTGTCAAAGGTGGCTTGGTCATCTAGTGCGATGGCCAGGCTCAGTTGTTCAGTAGGTTTCATTTTGCCATCCAGTCAAAAATAAGATATTGGCTATCTTTCGGTAAATCATCCCCGCGGCTGCGAAAATAACCGCTGCGCACCAAAGCCTTATGTAGCAGTGCCGCCCCGCCCTCGGCAGCCACTGAAAAAGTAATTTGACTTTCTTTGGTTGAAAATAAGTCAAATGAACTCACTATCTCGAGTTTCTTAAACTGCTCGTTAACACGCTGATAGTCACTGTAGGAGTTTATTCCAGCAATTTCGACAAGTAGCGAATTAGTATCTCCCCTAGGAATGTAACTAAAAGAGCGAGTCAAACTGTTTAAAATATTATTGACAACAGAGGTGACGAAAAGCTCGTCATTTTCGGTATTGAAATCACCTATCTGACGTTGGCCGGCAGCTTGATAAACCCAAGCACCACGGACCTCACCGATTGAGGTTCGATAAAAACGTAATGCAACCCAGCCGTCTGCACTATATCTTTGCGATGCCGATTGGATTTCGTCTGCCCTCAGATTCCAAGCCGAATCAATAGGTAGAGCCAGCTGATCTTCCAAATCAAAGGTGGGAAGCATGTAAGGGATCCCTCGCTCTGTCATAATATTTGACAATTCGGCTAGAACTTCTACTCCTAGGTTATTGTCAGCGTCCAAACTGGAGGCATCCTGCCCCAAAAACTCTCGGCCAGTTGTTACATCATCTAAGACAATCCAGACTAACAATTTTGGCCTATTCGACGGCAGTACCGGCAGCTGGTTGTTACGAATGAGCTCATCAATGGCCGAACGTGAGAATGATACTCGCAACCCGACCTTTTGAGCGGCTGAGTCTTGAGAGGTCAGATTATTGGTTATTGGTAAATCTTGAAAACTTAAGGCATCTATATAGGCACTGGCATTATCAAAAATCGTGGCCAAACGACTTAATTGCAAAACGTCACCGTTGCCGGTCAATTTAACTAAAACATTCTTTAACGCATCACTGATACCACGCTCCTTCGACTCCGCGCTTTGATCCGCAACAGGTACTAAGCTAACGTAGAGATTCTCAACCTCTTCAGCATTACTGAAAGGACTGCTCATGAACAATAATATGACTAATACTTTTCTTAACATCACTACTCCAACTGGATTTTTGTATTGTAACAGCGGTTTATCAAGATTAGCCTTATTGATAAAAATATCGTTATTTTAAAATAACATCAATTAAAAAATAGCGCCTCTATGATAGCCGCGCTAAAATGTCGACTTTCAAATAGGACGTTTCCCCATGGCCGAAAATAAACCATCATTGAGCTATAAAGATGCGGGTGTTGATATTGATGCTGGCAATGCTTTAATCGAAAAAATAAAAGGTGCTGCAAAACGCACGCGCCGCTCTGAGGTAATGGCCGGACTAGGCGGGTTTGGAGCATTATTTGAACTACCCGCTGGCTACAAACAACCCGTGTTGGTATCAGGTACCGACGGGGTCGGTACCAAGCTAAGATTGGCTCTGGATTATGGAAGACACGATACTGTTGGCATTGATCTAGTTGCCATGTGTGTCAACGATCTTATCGTATGCGGCGCCGAACCATTATTCTTTCTTGATTATTACGCGACTGGAAAACTTGATATAGATACCGCTGCTGCAGTTGTAAATGGTATTGCCGACGGTTGCGAACTATCTGGTTGCTCATTAATTGGTGGGGAAACCGCAGAAATGCCTGGAATGTATGAAGATCAAGACTATGATTTGGCTGGCTTTTGCGTTGGAATTGCTGAGAAATCTGCAATCATTGATGGCAGTAAAGTCGCCACTGGGGATGTTTTGATTGGGCTAGCATCAAGTGGACCCCACTCGAACGGTTATTCTCTTATCCGAAAAGTTCTCGAAGTCACAGGCACCAATCCTGCTACCACAGAATTGGAGGGTCAGCCTCTAATTGATTTACTCATGGCGCCGACCAAAATTTATGTCAAATCTTTACTCAAACTAATCTCAGAATCTCCAGTGCATGCTCTAGCTCACATTACTGGCGGTGGTCTATTGGAGAATATTCCTCGTGTTTTACCAGACAATGCCAAGGCGATGATTAATCTCGACGCATGGCAACGTCCTGCGATTTTCGACTGGTTACAGAAAGGCGGTAATATCGATGAACATGAAATGCACCGTACGCTAAATTGCGGCGTTGGCATGGTCATCTGTGTACCTGCGTCTTCAGTAGATTCCGCTCTTGTAAAGCTCGCTGATAATGGAGAGATAGCGTTTGTTTTAGGTGACATTCAGCCAATGTTGCCGGGCGATGAGCAGGTTGAATTACTTGGACTCCGCCAATGACCGTTGGCGATCAGCCACTGAGTAAAATCGTAATACTTATTTCGGGTAGCGGTTCAAATTTGCAGTCATTTATTGACGCCTGCAGTACCGGAATTGTCGATGGTAAAATTATGGCCGTTATTAGTAACAGGCCAGGCGTTAAAGGTCTTGATCGAGCTTCCGCGGCGGATATTCCTAACATAGTGATCGACCATCGCGCCTTTCAATCAAGAGAAGAGTTTGATCAGCATCTGGCCGAAGTAATCACTAGTTTTACGCCGGACTTAGTTGTTTTAGCAGGTTTTATGCGCATACTCACTGACGGTTTTGTTAATCAGTTCATCGGCAAACTCATCAATATCCATCCATCTTTACTGCCGGCATATCCAGGGCTAAACACGCACCAAAGAGCTATTGAGGCGGGCGATTCAACCGCAGGTGCCACTGTACATTTTGTTACCTCTGAGTTAGATGGCGGGCCCGCCATATTGCAAGCAGCGGTACCTATTTTACCCAAGGACACTGCTGTTGATCTCGCTGCACGCGTGTTGATCGTAGAGCATGAAATCTACCCAGTGGTTGCACAATGGTATTGTCAGGGTCGAGTGGTGATGGATCAGGGTAAGGTTTTCCATGATGGTGCAGCCGTTGGTGAAAGTGGGTTACTATTTTCTAGTGAGAGTGAACATTAGCTATTAATAAGACTCTAAGTGGTTAATGATTTGAGTTTTTGTGCGTTGAGGAGAAAAATGTCCCGCTTTACAGACATCGCCAATCCAGTTTTTTTACTGACATTATTAAGGTATGTCCGTGTCTTTTCGGGTGTCATCGCCACCACTTTTTTAGTGCCGGCACATAGTTCGGAGCTAGTCGGCTATGCCGCGAGTTACAGCGCGAATTACAACGGTATAGCTATCACAGCCAAATATCAGTTAAAGCAACTGGACGCTGACACCTATAGTGAAACATCTGAAGCCAATAGTATTTTTGGTAAAATTACCGAAAAAGCACAATTTGAATTAAATACCCTTGACCAGCTAATTCCGCGGAGCTACCACTACAAAAGATCATTAATGGGGGTCTCTCGCCGTGAAAGCCAATTATTTGATTGGAATGCTGGGCAACTCACTTATACAAAAAATGACACTAGCAACGTGGTTCCCGTAACGCAGGGCACACTTGATTTAATGACTCATAAATTACAAATACGCCGAGACTTAAAAGCGGCTGAAAGTATTTTTTCCTACTCAGTAATGTCTCGCGATAAGCGCAAACAGTACAACTATGAAGTGATCGCTTCAGAAGTTTTAACAACGAGTCTTGGCCCTTTAAACACCACAAAACTACGCAGAGTTGTCAATCAGGATAAAAAGCGCGAAACTATCATTTGGTTGGCTGATGATTGGGAATTTCTTATTGTGAAATTATCTCATCTCGAAAATGGCGATAGCCACGAACTTAATATAACTAAAGGACAAATCGCGGGTCGCGATATAGTCCCATTGGAAATAATCCAAGCGAGTGAGTCATGACTGCACCTCGAACTTCTAATAACACGAGTAAATTTATCCTTGTACTCGGCACATTAGCGTCAATCATTATCGTTGGTGGAGTTTTATACCAAGCGCAGCAAGATGGTTTAGTCGATGAAGAAATTTTATCGATACCTGAGCAAAATATAGTCACCGCGATCACTGAGCCTGACGTGCCCGAGGCGTCCATACCGGAAACAGTAAGTGCCATTGTTACAGCGAATCAGGTAGTAGAAGAGACGCCAGCACTGCCGTCGCTGGATGAGAGTGATTCATTCGTTCGCAAACGAGTGGCACTGATGAGCAACAAAGATAATTTGCAGTCCTGGCTTGCTACAAACGATTTACTGCGTCGAACAGCCAGTTATCTGGACGGTCTCTCCAGAGGCGTTGTCCTTAGTAAGATTTTTCCATTGAGTGCCCCAGAGGGGAAATTTACCACGCATCGTGATGAAGATGGGATCTGGCTAAACGCAGGTAATTATGAACGCTACAACTCATCCATTTTGGTTCTGACTTCCATTGATATGAAATTAATGGCGCAAATGTTCCATTTCTCTCGACCTCTTATAGAACGCGCATTCTCTGAGCTTGGTTATCAGCCTCGGCAAATGGATGGCATTATTTTAACCGCCCTAGAACAAATTCTCTCAGCACCCATTATTGTTGAACCGATTCGGTTGACCCGCGAATCTGTTGCTTACAAATTTGCTGATCCAGAAATTGAGTCTCTATCGCCACTGCAAAAACAGTTAGTTCGCAGTGGTCCTGAAAACACGAAACGAATTCAGAAACAAGCGCTACTTCTCAAGAATGCCCTACTCGACCCCAGCGGTACCAGCTGAGGTCAAAGAAATACTAATACGTTCGCCATTACGTTTTTGGAAGCGTCACGCCAGTCTGCCCTTGATATTTTCCGCCACGATCTGCGTAAGACGTGGCGCAAACCTCGTCAGATTCAAAAAATAGCATCTGGGCAACACCTTCATTAGCATAGATTTTTGCTGGAAGATTAGTCGTATTGGAAAATTCTAGAGTGACATGACCTTCCCACTCTGGCTCAAGAGGAGTCACATTGACAATAATGCCACAGCGGGCATAGGTCGATTTACCCAAGCAAATTGTCAACACCGAACGTGGAATTTTGAAATATTCAATGGTTCTTGCCAGCGCAAATGAATTTGGTGGAATAATGCAATAGTCTCCTGAAACATCAACAAAAGAATCTTCATCAAAGTTCTTTGGGTCAACTGTTTTGGAGTGGACGTTCGTGAAAATTTTAAATTCATTGGCACAACGTACGTCATAACCATAGCTAGATGTCCCATAAGAGATCACACGCTCGTCTCCAGAATATCGTACCTGCTCTCGCTCAAAGGGTGAGATCATTTGCTGACTTTCAGCCATACGTCGTATCCAATTATCTGATTTGATGCTCATGAATTAATGTCTCTCGGTTGGTCCATCAGGTGCAGATCGCACCGACTTAAGAATATAGCCGGTATGATACGCATTTACAGTCTTTCAGCAAGACCAGTCTTAATACTTAAGTGCAATTATTCAAAGACAATCTCTGGCCCTTCATCGCTATCCATAGCGGCTAACTCAACGAGGACCGAGTTGGCAATATCTCGATATTGCTGCGCAATCACACTATCTTTATGCGCCTCCACTGCAGGTATACCAAGGTCACCCTGCTGCCTAATGACTAATTCTAACGGCAGACTACCTAATAATTTAGTGCCATACTCATCAGCAACTCTAGCCCCACCGCCGTCGCCGAAAATATGTTCGCCGTGTCCACACTGGCTACAGATATGAACTGCCATATTCTCAACAATACCCAACACCGGAATATTCACCTTTAAAAACATCTCGATGCCCTTTTGCGCATCAAGCAGAGCAATATCCTGAGGTGTTGTGACGATAATTGCTCCAGCCACCTCGGCCTTTTGCGCGAGTGTAAGCTGAATATCGCCAGTACCCGGCGGCATATCCACAACCAACACATCTAGCTCACCCCATGCAGTTTGTTGCAGTAACTGCTGTAATGCGCCAGCAGCCATTGGTCCGCGCCATGCCATAGGTGTTTTATCTGTCACTAAATAAGCCATCGACATCGTCGACAACCCATGCGCCTGTATGGGTTTGAAATATTTTTCATCGACTGCCTGAGGCCGAGTATTTTCCTCGACACCCAACATCATGGCAATACTGGGCCCATAAATATCGGCATCAAGAAGACCTACTTTCTGACCAGCCTGCTGTAAGGCCAGAGCTAAATTAACCGCGGTGGTTGATTTACCCACACCACCCTTACCAGAAGCAACTGCAATAATATTTTTAACTTGGGTCAACACAAAAAATACTCCAACTTATTACTGTTTTTGAATAACTCGCTAAACTGACGCTAGCGAACTGAATAGCCGATGAAAAGTTACCATAAAATCGCTATACTCGCGTCTTTATAATAAAGACTAAAAGATCCCTACCATGTCGTCAAAACGTCAAATTCTGGTTACTAACGCCCTACCCTATGCCAATGCAGCGCTGCACCTGGGCCATATCTTAGAGTATACCCAAACTGACGTGTGGGTTCGTTTTCAAAAAATGCGCGGTCACGAATGTTACTACGTTTCTGCGGACGATGCTCATGGCACAGCCATAATGCTCAAGGCAGATGAAAAAGGTATCTCTGCAGAACAGCACATCGCCGACATGCGCACTATTCACGAAGCCGACTTTAAAGATTTTTTAATAGGCGTTGATAACTACCACTCTACTCACTCAGAAGAAAATAGAGTTTTTTCAGAATTAATCTACAATCGATTGAAAGCCAATGATCATATTGCAAAACGTTCTATTACTCAGGCATTTGATCCAGAAAAGAAGCTATTTTTGGCCGATCGCTACGTAAAAGGTACCTGCCCAAAATGTAAAACTGATGATCAGTATGGTGATAATTGCGAAGTCTGTGGAGCAACTTACTCACCCGTTGATCTCATCAATCCTGTGTCGGTTATATCTGGTGCTACCCCAATTGAAAAAGAATCTGTCCATTACTTCTTTAAATTACCTGAATTTACCGACTTTCTAAAGCAATGGGTCAATAGTGGCGCGATCCAAAAAGAAGTGGCGAATAAGCTGGGTGAGTGGTTAGACAGTGGCCTGCAGGAGTGGGACATCAGCCGTGATGCGCCTTATTTTGGGTTTGAAATCCCTGATGCGCCGGGCAAGTATTTTTATGTTTGGTTGGATGCTCCTATTGGCTACATGGCGAGCTTTAAAAATCTTTGCGAGCGCGAAGCCATAGATTTTGACCATTTTTGGGAAAAAGATAGTTCCACCGAGCTCTATCACTTCATTGGTAAAGATATTGTTAACTTCCATGCATTGTTTTGGCCCGCAATGCTCAAGAGTGCTAATTATCGCACCCCCACAAAGGTTTGTGTGCATGGTTTTGTCACCGTAAATGGTAAAAAGATGTCCAAGTCCAGAGGCACGTTTATTAATGCACGCTGTTACTTGGATCATCTGAATCCAGAGTATTTACGCTATTACTACGCCTCTAAACTTTCTGGGTCGGTAGAAGACATTGATCTTAATTTGGAAGACTTTATTCAGAAGGTCAACAGTGACTTGGTGGGTAAAGTTGTTAACATCGCCAGCCGCTGCGCCAAGTTTCTGACTAATGGTAATAATGGCATTCTTTCATCGACTATTGAAAATCAAGCACTATGGAATCAGGTTAGTGGCGCAAAAGACAGCATTGCCAACCACTATGAGAATCGCGATTTCAGTAAGGCTATTCGTGAAATTATGGCATTGGCTGATTTAGCTAATGAATATATCGCTGCCAAAGAACCTTGGAAACTCAATAAAGATCCGGACCAACAACAAAAAGTTCAGGACATCTGCTCTCTAGGCATCAACATGTTCAGAGTGATACTGACTTACCTTAAGCCAGTGTTGCCCTCTATGGCAGAGGCTGGAGAGACTTTTTTGAATGACAGTTTGACCTGGGAAAGTGTTAATCAGCCTCTGGTTAAGCATCAAATAAATCCATTTACGCCACTCATGCAGCGTATTGAAAAAGAGAGAGTTGATGCTATGGTTGAAGCTAGTAAACAGGATCTCCCCAAAGCTATTGAACCCATAATTAGTGGTCCCTTGGCCGATGAACCCTTGGCTGATGAGATTAGTTTTGATGATTTTATTAAAGTAGACTTACGCGTTGCACTAATTGTTAAGGCCGAGCATGTTGAGGGCGCAGACAAATTACTGCAATTGACCTTGGATATTGGTGGTGAGACACGCCAAGTTTTTTCCGGCATCAAATCATCCTATGATCCGCAGTCTTTAGAAGGGCGACTCACCGTTATGGTTGCCAACTTAGCGCCACGCAAAATGCGCTTTGGAATGTCTGAAGGCATGGTGCTAGCCGCAGCAGATAAAAAAGGTATCTACCTATTAGAGCCTGATAGCGGCGCTCAGCCTGGTCAGCGAGTAACCTAAGAGTCCATGAACTTACTAGGAGTGACTTGTACTTTTGGCCGACCTATGAATAACGAAAGGCTCGCTATCGAGTGATATAAGTTGAATAGCATCGATCTATTCCAAAATAATAAAGATCGACAACAGGCACTATAATAAGAGCATGCAAGAATTCGCCGTCATTCTGGTCAGCTCTATTCTGATCAACAACTACGTTCTAGTGCAGTTCCTTGGACTGTGCCCGTTCATGGGTGTATCGAAAAAGCTTGAATCTGCCATTGGTATGTCGGCTGCAACCACCTTTGTACTGACGCTTACCGCAATGGTCAGCTATATCGTCAATGAGTTGATATTGATGCCATTGGGCTTAATGTATCTGCGTACCATCGCTTTTATTTTGGTGATTGCTGCGGTCGTGCAATTCACTAAGATGTTTATTGAAAAAACCAGTCCTCTTCTGTACCGCGTGTTGGGCGTATTCCTACCTCTAATAACAACCAACTGCGCGGTCTTGGGCGTAGCACTACAAAATGCTAATAAAGATCTCAACTTTTTGCAGTCATCCCTTTATGGCTTTGGTGCCGGCGCTGGTTTTTCTCTTGTACTAATTTTCTTTTCAGCGATGCGTGAGCGATTAGCCGCTGCTGATATTCCGCAACCCTTTGAGGGGGCTGCGATTGCCATGATTACCGCTGGCTTAATGTCATTGGCGTTCATGGGTTTTAGTGGGCTTGTTTAAATGATGTCATTACTGACTGACAATACTATGCTCGCCGCCCTCCTAGCACTAGTTGGACTGGGGACTCTATTCGGCGGTTTGCTAGGCTACGCTGCAGAGAAATTCAAAGTCGGCAGCGATCCTATTGTTCAGCAACTTGATGAGCTGTTACCTCAAACACAGTGTGGCCAATGTGGCTTTCCAGGATGCCGTCCCTATGCTCAATCTATCGCTGATGGAGATGCCATTAACAAATGTCCCCCCGGAGGCCAATCAACGATTAATGCTATCGCCAATTTATTGGATATCTCAGCACCGAGTCTAGATGAGGAGCATGGTGAAGAAGAAATCAGAACCATTGCTTACATTCGAGAAGACGAATGTATCGGCTGTACCAAGTGCATTCAAGCCTGTCCTGTCGATGCCATATTAGGCGCCGCAAAGCTAATGCATACAGTCATTGCAGATGAGTGCACTGGTTGTGACCTCTGTGTTGAACCATGCCCTGTAGATTGCATCGACATGCTACCGATTGTAGAAAACATTCATCAATGGCAATGGTCTGCACCTGAACATTCTGCTGATTTAATCGCCACAACGGCCTCCGGAATGCATGAGGACGCCGCATGAGACAGATATGGAATACGCCCGGCGGCGTTCATCCGCCAGACAATAAAGAGCAATCGCTCACCAAAAATATAGGTCACTTGCCTCTACCTGAAAAGCTTATATTACCGCTTACACAACATGCCGGTACCGCGGCAAAAACTTGTGTTGTAGTGGGTGAAAAAGTTCTCAAAGGGCAAAAACTGGCTTCTGCTAGCGCTGGCATTAGTGCAGCCGTTCACGCGCCTAGCTCTGGCTGGATAACGGCTATTGAAGAGCGGTCCGTAGCTCATCCATCGGGGATGTCGGCGGCCTGCATAGAGATTACCTGTGACGGTGAAGATCGCTGGATAGAGCGTGTAAGCTATCCAAACTATCAGCAGGCAAGTGCTATGCAACTCCGCGACCTAATCGCCGATGCAGGCATTGCAGGCCTCGGCGGCGCTGGCTTTCCATCGGCAATCAAGCTCGATAGCGGAACAAAAAAGCCCATAGATACATTGATTATTAACGCAACTGAATGTGAACCTTATATTACCGCTGACGATATACTCATCTGCGAGCGTGCTGATCAGATTATTCAAGGTATCGACATCGTTAGTCATCTACTGGGTAAGCCAAAGACGATTTTAATTGGTATTGAAAATAATAAACCCGAAGCTATTGCCGCGCTTAATCAGCACTGCCAAGGCACTGGTATTGAGGTGGTGTATTTTCCGACCAAGTACCCCTCTGGCGGCGAAAAACAACTGATCTATATTCTCACCGGTAAAGAGGTCCCCAGTGGGCAATTACCGGCTGACCTTGGCATGGTCTGCCTAAACAGCGGCACTGCGTTTGCCATCAAGCGTGCGGTGATCGATGGTGAGCCACTTATCTCACGAATCACTACCCTCGCCGGTGAGGCTTGCGGTGTTAATCGCAATTATGAGATTTTAATCGGTACGCCGGTAAGCCACCTCCTTCAACATAACAATTTTGACCAAGCTCTGTGTAGCAGGCTCATCATGGGTGGCCCAATGATGGGTTTCAGCCTAGCTTCTAGCGAAGTACCCCTGATCAAGACTAGCACGTGTATTCTGGCACCAAGTCATACGGAAATACCTGATGACGAACCTCCACAACCATGCATTCGCTGCGGCCTTTGCTCGGAGGCCTGTCCAGCATCATTACTGCCTCAACAACTCTATTGGTACTCCCGAGCGAAGGATCATGAGCGCCTACAATCTCATAACCTTTTTGATTGTATCGAGTGCGGTGCCTGCTCCTATGTCTGCCCTAGCAACATCCCATTAGTACAGTATTACCGGAGCAGTAAAGGTGATATCACTAATGCTCTTGCTACCAAGGCAACTGCCGCGATCTCTCGTGAACGCTTTGAATTTAGGCAAGTCAGGCTCGAAAAAGCAGATATTGCTCGAGAATCTAAACGCGAAGCCCGCCGACTAAATACTGAGCAAGCTAAAAAAATGTCCCCATCTACAACACAATCAACTGGGTCATCCGCTGCCGATATCATAAAAGCCGCGCAACTACGCGGAATTACCAAACAGGCATCACCGGAGCAACAAAAAGCTAAATTGCAACGCACATTGCTGGCGGCACAAATGCGCTTGGAAGAAGCTCAACAGCGGCTGGTTCAAGTTACCAACAAAGGGAGTGCACATCAACAAGCGCAGCAATTGGCCAGCGTTGAAGCTGCGCGGCGCAAAGTTGAGCAAACTACACAGCGTCTGACCGAGGTAAGTCACTGATGGTCTTTAAGCAAGTAAGCTCACCTCATGGTCATGCTCGTCAAAAAACGGGTGAGATTATGCAGTTGGTTGTTTTAGCGACCTTACCGGGCTTCTTAGTACTAACGTATCAATTTGGGTGGGGTCTATTAATTAATCTATTAATAGCGACTCTTTCAGCCATTTCTGCTGAGGCGTTAGTTCTTAAACTGCGCAACCGACCGATCGACTTTTATCTGCGTGATTACAGCGCAGTGGTCACCGCAGTGCTTTTAGCGCTTGCATTGCCACCTCTAGCACCATGGTGGCTAGTCGTTGTAGCGACCGTCTTTTCAATTGTCATCGCAAAGCAGCTATACGGTGGACTAGGGTCTAACCCTTTTAATCCGGCAATGGTCGGCTATGTTGTCGCCTTAATTTCGTTCCCCATAGAGATGACAACTTGGGTTACGCCCATCTCTTTACTTGCCGCCGACATTAGCCATCCAGGACTATTGGAGTCATTGGCTATTGTGTTCACTGACAATAGCCCAGTGGACGGCGTAACGGGAGCCACACCACTGGACCTATTCAAGCATAATGATGGGTTACTGGTTGAGCAAATCTATCAGAATAATACGCTATTTAGCCGCGCCAGCTTTGCTGGAGTTGGCTGGGAATGGGCTAATGTGGCGTTTTTAATCGGTGGTCTAGCCTTGCTAAAAGCACGTGTTTTTACCTGGCATGGCCCCATGGCAATGCTCGGGACGTTGGCGTTAATGTCAATGCTATTCTGGGATGGTGGTAGTTCAAACAGTCCAGGATCGCCCATTATGCATCTGTTTAGTGGTGCCTCTATGCTAGGCGCCTTTTTTATCGTCACTGATCCAGTTTCCTCCACCGTTAGCAACCGTGGTCGTCTGATCTATGGCGCTTTAATCGGCCTGCTTGTTTATGTTATTCGGGCCTGGGGAAGCTATCCCGATGCTGTTGCATTTGCAGTGCTACTGGGTAATTTTGCTGCACCCTTTATTGATAATTACACCGTACCCAGAACCTATGGCCATGATAAAAGCCGACGCGCTACAGCAAAGGAGAAGAGCGAATGATCTTACAGTCGGTCCGTCAAAATGCTGTTGCACTAGCATTATTTGCCTTAATAACCGCATTATTACTGTCATCGATCAATAACCTCACCGCTGACCGCATTGCCCATGCTGAAAGAGTCGCCGCTCAAAAGGCTCTGCTTGAAATAGTGCCTCCAAATCGGCACGACAATGATCTTTTACTCGACACTAGACCCATTCCCGAGCAATTCTGGTCACTACTTGGTCTCGATGAGGGTGGTGATATCTATATCGCTCGCAGCAACAATACCCCCATAGCGGCGATTATCCCTACCGTTAGCCCTGATGGATATAGCGGTAATATTGCAATGATTGTCGGTGTGAATGTTGATGGAAGCATCGCTGGGGTGAGGGTCGTTGACCATCGTGAAACCCCAGGTTTAGGTGATAAAATTGAGTTACGTAAGAGTAATTGGATTCTGGACTTTAATGGCCATTCTCTTAAAAATACCCCGACATCTGCTTGGGCGGTTAAAAAAAATGGCGGCGCGTTTGATCAGTTCACTGGTGCAACGATTACACCCAGAGCCGTCATCAATCAGCTGGTCAACACACTTAAATACTTTGAACAAGACAAGTCGAGACTGTTAGCGTTAGATCAATCTTCTGAAATACAGAGTTTAAAATGACTCAATCAACTGTTAAAGAGATCACCGCTAACGGTGTATGGCGCAACAACCCCGCACTGGTGCAGCTACTTGGACTTTGCCCACTGCTGGCAGTCACCTCTACGGTCGCCAACGCCCTTGGATTAGGCCTGGCAACACTACTAGTGCTCGTGGGTTCCAATACCATCGTCTCTCTTATTCGTAACCATGTTGGTGATGCCGTGCGGCTACCAGTATTCGTTATGATTATTGCGTCATTCGTTACCTGTACTGAAATGCTGATGAAAGCCTATACCTATGAGCTGTATCAGATACTCGGTATTTTCGTTCCCTTGATCGTCACCAATTGTGCCATTCTGGGCCGCGCCGAAGCTTTTGCTAGTAAAAATCCAGTCGGCTTAGCGGCCCTAGATGGTTTGATGATGGGCTTTGGGTTTTTGCTTGTGCTGGTTGTTTTAGGGGCCACCCGAGAGTTACTTGGGCAAGGCACCTTATTCGTCGACATGAATCTGTTGTTCGGTACCATCGCAACCAACTGGCTTATCCAGCCATTTGGTGAGAACTACAGTTTTTTGGTGTTTGTTTTGCCACCCGGCGCATTTTTAGTCACAGGCTTACTCATTGCGTTAAAAAACATGTTCGACAATATCGCTAAAAACCGAGCAGATGCTGAGCGCGAAAAAGTAATCAAAGGGGCAAAAAGAGTGCGTACAACGGGGCACATTAGTTAACTAATACTATCTAGTAGCTATCGATATCCTTGTCGAACAACATGTCTATGTCACGGAAGGCTTTAAACTCTAAATAGTTATTGCTGGGGTCATGCAGAAATAATGTAGCCTGCTCCCCCCTGCGACCTTCAAAGCGCAGATAAGGCTCTATAACAAACTCGACTTTTGTAGCCTGTAATCGTGCTACAAATGTTTCATAGACATCCCAATCCAAGATCACTCCAAAATGAGAGACCGGCACAGCGTGGCCGTCTACGGCATTGGTTGCCGCCGCTGGATGATCTTCGGGTGATACTAAATGTGCCACGAGCTGATGACCAAAAAAGTTAAAGTCAATCCAGCGATCGGATTCGCGACCCGTTGAGCAACCCAACAAGTCGCCATAAAAACTGCGCGCTTGCTCTAAGTCAGTGACCGGAAACGCTAAATGGAAAAGAGGTTGTGCTGATTTTGACATGGTAAATAAGCAGGTTAATAAAAGAGTTAGTGTAGCACCCTCGACACCATAGATTACCTATAGTGATCGAGAGTACATTCTTACATATTACTTTTTTATAACGTTACGGCATTCGGTACATGGCGCAAATTTTATTCCCTGAAGGATCACGCAGATAAGCTAGATACATACTCATTGGACCCCCATCACGGACACCAGGAGCATCTTCACAAGCCGTTCCGCCATTAGCGATCCCCGCTGCATGCCACGCATCTGCCGCTTCTGGGCTATCTACTGCAAATCCCATAGTGCTACCATTACCGTGGCTGGCAGACTCGCCATCGATGGGTTTGCTCAAAAGGAGAATGCTACCATCAGCGATATATAAACAACGACCTTTGGGATCAATCATTCCTGGTTTGTGGCCAATGGCACCCAAGGTGGCGTCGTAAAATACTTTAGCTTCATCGATGTCATTGGCACCGAGCATAACGTGACTAAACATAATTTTTCCTTATTATTGTTTTGGCGAATAATGTTGTATTGATGGGTAATCGTCCTTCACGCTGTTCGGACAGCTGTCGTTACCGGGACATCATATTAAGGCTCAATCGCACAAACTTCAACCGATCTGTGATGCCTAAAGTTGAAGAATACCTTCGCTGACCAAAACGGTGTTTCCGGCGATCCAAACGCCGGTAATGCCACCCTCGCGCTTTTCGGTTCGACCGTTTAACACACTTGGCCGCCCTATCTCAGCACCCTGTGATATACGCCAATTGAAGTCACCCTCAGTAGCCGGATTAAAGTGACTGAGTAAGGCTACCAACGCGCAGTTAGCACTTCCCGTTGCGGGATCTTCCAAAACACCATCAAGAGGCGCAAACATTCTGACTCTGACGTCAAATTCATCATGACTTTGAAAGTACAGATGAATATGGGGAACCACGCCTTGATCTGACAAAACACTCAGCGCCTCTAGATTAATCTTCGCTTTTTTCATCGCCTCGTGTGAGGCAATTTCGACGAACAAAAAGGCTAAGCCCACAGAAGCCTCTTGAGGCTCATGAGTGTCACAAAGAATATCACCCGCATCTAGATTCAGAATGTTAGCAATAACCGTCTTAGACACAGTTTTACCTAACCACAGTGGTTCTGGTGCATTGAGTTCGCAACTAATCAGTCCGTCATCACGTTTATTAATACTAATCGGAACAAACCCTGCCGCCTCTTCAAAGACGACCTCCAGTCCACTATCAATGTTACCTAGGGCACCATCGTGAGCCAGTACAAAAGCTGTTCCAATATTAGGGTGACCCGCAAAGGGGATTTCGCGGACTGGAGTAAATATACGGACTTTTCTCGTTTGACCGTGTTCTGGAGGAAAAACAAAGGTCGTCTCTGAAAAATTAAATTCCCGAGCGATCTGTTGCATCAGTCGCTCACTAAGTCCCTCGGCCTCGGGAACAACCGCTAGTGGGTTACCACTGAAACGTTGATCGGTAAAAACATCGCATATAAAGTATCGGTAATTCATCTAGACCTCTAGTTACAGCCAGCAATCACCAGGGCAGATGGTCTAAATCTAAATTGCCGCCACTGAGTATGATCGCAATTCGCCGCCCTTGAAATTGATCAGGTTGGTCCATTATTGCAGCTACTGGAACTGCTGCTGATGGCTCAACAATAATTTTTAGCCTGGTCCAAATAAGTTTCATCGCCTCTACGATACGTGCTTCAGAGGTTAATAAAATATTATCAACATGCTCGGTTATGATCTCAAAATTACGGATACCGACGGTACCGCGCAATCCATCTGCAATGGTATTAGGGACAAACTTAGCTACCCTGACACCCGAGTTAAAGCCCTGCCAAGCATCATTAGCCATCTCCGGTTCAGCACCGATGACCTGTGTCGATTCAAAGCCAAGTGATTGCTTGATAACCAGTGCAGAACCACCCAGTAAACCACCGCCCCCAACAGGCGCCATGAGAATGTCGATAGGCTGTTCAAGTTGTGTAATAGTTTCCAGTGCTGCGGTCCCTTGACCTGCAATAATTAGATCATCGTCATAGGGATGAACAAGACTAGCACCGTCCTTCTCCATAAGAGTAGCGACTGTCGCTTCGCGAGCAGTCATCGTCGGTTCACAAAAAACTACAGTGGCTCCATAACTAATAACAGCATCTTTTTTAGCTTGTGGGGCATTGTCAGGCATCACTACAGTACAGGGTGTTTTACGCATAGCTGCAGCCCATGCCAGGGCAGCACCATGGTTACCAGAGGAATGTGTCACTACGCCTCGACTAAGGCTATCCTGATCCATGGAAAAAACCGCATTGCACGCTCCGCGAGCCTTAAAAGCCCCCACTTTTTGCATATTGTCGGCTTTAAAAACTAGCTCACAGCCCAGTAATTTGTTGAGTTGCGAGCTCTGTAGCATTGGTGTGCAATGGATATGCGGCTTGATACGCTCGTGGGCATCTATAACGTCAGCAATACTAATGGGCATTGATCAATCCTTAACTAAATTTAATCCTATTTTTGCGCCAGAATTTATTCCATATCATTTAACACGCTACGGGTAATGTAGCCATCCAACTTAAAATTTTCGTCCCGCATTAGCAGCAATACGCATACGCAGAGCATTAAGTTTAATGAAGCCTTCTGCATCCGCTTGATTGTATGCCCCTCCATCGTCATCAAAGGTCGCTATATTGGCATCAAACAGGCTGTCATTAGACTGTCTACCGACGACGCTAACACCGCCTTTATAGAGTTTAATACGGACATCGCCATTAACAACGTCCTGACTTTGATCAATTGCCGTTTGCAACATTACTCGTTCTGGCGCCCACCAATAACCGTTATAAATAAGCTTGGCGTAACGTGGCATTAACTCATCTTTGAGATGGGCCACCTCACGATCCAATGTCAGTGATTCAATAGCGCGGTGGGCCTTCATCATGACGGTACCCGCCGGGGTTTCATAACATCCACGAGATTTCATGCCTACATAGCGATTTTCGACAATGTCCAAACGCCCTATGCCATTGGCGCCGGCAACAGTATTCAAATGCTCGATAACTGTTGCTGGGGACATGGGAGTACCGTCAATGGCAACGATATCGCCCTTCTCGTAACTAATCGTCATATAAGTAGGTTCATCGGGCGCTTGCTCTGGCGAGACAGTCCAACGCCACATATCATCTTCGGCCTCAGACCAAGGATCCTCGAGATTACCACCCTCATATGAGATGTGCAGTAAGTTGGCATCCATAGAAAAGGGCGACTTTTTACCACGCTTCATTTCTACCGGGATATTATGAACCTCACAATATTCCATCAATTTATCACGTGAATTAAGATCCCATTCTCGCCAGGGCGCAATGACCGTTATCCCAGGCTTTAGTGCATAAGCGCCTAATTCAAAGCGCACCTGATCATTACCTTTACCGGTGGCACCATGTGATATAGCTTCGGCACCCGTCTCGTTGGCAATTTCAATGAGCCGCTTGGCGATGAGTGGACGCGCAATAGAGGTTCCCAACAAGTACTCACCTTCGTAAATGGTATTGGCACGAAACATTGGGAATACAAAATCCCGAGCATATTCCTCACGCAGATCATCAATATAAATTTCTTTAACACCTAGAGCCTCAGCTTTTGCACGCGCTGGCTCAACCTCTTCGCCCTGCCCAATATCAGCTGTAAAAGTAACAACTTCACAGTTATATTCTTCTTGTAGCCATTTCACAATGACCGAAGTATCTAAACCGCCTGAATAGGCCAAAACAACTTTTTTAACTGATGACACTAGATAACCTCGTAGATTTTTAATAAGTGCGCAATGTTAACCCAAGCCTGCTGGGGATTCACTGTTTGTCTCAAATTGATCATATAAGTGATTAATTGTATCAATCTCCGACCGATTGAATAACTTATTCCCCTTAAGATGGAACTGAGATAGCTCCTCCTCGCTTGGAAAACTGTAATAACAGCCTTCTTTTGTCTGTTCTGTTTGTTTAAGCTGATCACCACGGCTAATCTGGTTCACCGCAGAGATTAAATTTTCGCAACCAGAATAATATAAATTGAGCACATTTAAAGTGTATGAAACCTCGGTTTTTAAAGGTACCGAGACAATACCAATGACTGGCCCATTGTCGATCTTAGAATCATCAATATAGTGAAGCGTCGAACTCACCGCTACGTCTTCATTTAACATCGCTCGAAAAGTAGCCATGACTCCACGATAGTGCGGCAATGAGCCAGAGTGAAGATTTATGACTCCATACCTTGGTAAATCAATCACTGGTTGCTGAAGAATTAAGCCGAAGCGCACACAAATAATTAGATCAGGTTGGGAGAATAATATTTTGCCTAATCCCGTGGGCGTATTAATTTGATTATCACAATCAGCAAAGTCTTGGAGCTGACACCCTAGTTGCTCTGCTAACTGGGTAAAACTAGGGCGCCCATCATTTAAAAGTTCTCGTTCAAAAAGCGCTAATTCAACTAACTCAGCTGGCAATTTCTGCTCGGCACCCACTCTTTCTGAAATAAATAACGAGAAATTATGTCCTTTGAGCCTTTTACTCAGATAACTTAGCGCCAAATGGCTGGCTAAATCTCGGTTAGTTAATAGCGTTATATTCATAGAGATGGCTCTAGTGGCTAATTGATTACGCTTACTTTTTCACAAAACCTATTATGCAGCCTTCATTTACGGTAGCATTCACGTGATAACAGCGGACCCTTTTTAATGGATACAATAACACTGATCCAACCTGACGACTGGCATCTCCACTTACGAGATAATCAGGCCTTGAGCACCACGGTTCCAGCAGCGTCAAGAGGCTTTGGCCGGGGCATCATAATGCCCAACCTTACACCACCAGTGATCAACGTCAACAGAGCACGCGACTATCGTGAACGCATTCTTGCTCAGCGCCCTGAGGGTTCTGCTTGGCAGCCACTTATGGTGCTGTATCTGACTGATAATACCAGTCCTGATGACATCATTGCCGCTGCCAAAAGCGGCTTTATTTATGGTTGCAAGTATTACCCAGCCGGTGCTACCACCAACTCTGACTCAGGTGTTACCAATCTTGATAACATGCACGCAGTATTTGCAGCCATGCAAGAGGTAGGCATGGTGCTGCAAATGCATGGCGAAGTTACCACTCCAGATATCGATATCTTTGATCGCGAAGCAGTATTTATTGAGCGTCATTTGCGGTCTATCGTGGCGAAGTTTCCAAAACTAAGAATCGTCATGGAGCACATTACAACAAAGCAAGGCGCCGATTTCGTATTAAGTGCCGGTGATAATGTCGCCGCATCTATTACCCCACAGCACTTGCTATATAACCGAAATGACATGTTGGTCGGGGGTATTCGACCTCATCTTTTCTGTCTGCCTATTTTAAAACGCGACATTCACCAGCAAGCATTGATTAACATCGCCACCAGTGGCAGTCACAAAGTTTTTCTAGGCACTGATTCAGCGCCCCATACCCAAGGGGCTAAAGAGAGTGCCTGTGGCTGCGCCGGCTGTTTCAGTCACCATGCCGCCATAGAGTTATATGCAGAAGTTTTTGATCAAGCCAATGCACTTGGCAAACTCGAAGCTTTTGCAAGCACCAATGGTCCTGATTTTTATGGCTTACCACACAATAAGACAACTATTGAGTTGAAAAAGCAGTCTTGGCAATTGCCCGACAGCCTGCCGTTTGAAGATACCCAGGTCATTCCACTGGGCGCGGGTACCACACTCAACTGGAAGCTGATGGAATAATGGATATGATTAATGAAACGACCGATACATTTATGGCCAAGCGCTTCCGTGGCTTTTTACCGGTTGTGGTTGATGTAGAGACCGGGGGCTTTAATTCTCATAAAAATGCCCTGCTAGAAATTGCTGCGGTTATTCTAGAAATGGACGGTCAAGGCAACTTACAAATAAAAGAAAGTTACAGTAAAAATATTGAGCCTTTTCCGGGTGCCATTGTTGAAGATGCCGCACTAGAATTTACTGGTATTGATCTTTACGACCCAGATCGGGATCCCGAGGAAGAAGGTGAAGCACTTCGTGAGATTTTTCAACCCATTCGTCAAGAAGTATCGAACACTGGATGTACTCGTGCGGTCATGGTTGCTCACAACGCCCACTTTGATCTTGGTTTTGTGAATGCGGCCATTAATCGTTGCGATATAAAGCGCAGCCCCTTTCACCCATTTTCTTGTTTTGACACCGCTAGCCTAGCGGGACTTGCCTATGGGCAAACCGTATTAGCCAAAGCCTGCAAAGCCGCAGGAATCGATTTTAATAATAATGATGCGCACAGTGCCTTGTATGACACCATCAAAACCGCAGAGCTTTTTTGTGGCATTGTGAATCGTTGGAAAGAATTAGGTGGCTGGCCACCAAATAACTAATTAATAATCAGGCTTCAGACCGGTGACATAAAAAAGGCCGCTCTGTAAGCGGCCTTTTTATTAAATCTTCATTATCCTACTTCTCTTTTACCCAAAAATCAGCATTTTTGATACCCACAGCCGCTGCATCAAACGTCGGATCAATGCCGTCTTTAAGTTGCGTCTCGTAGTCTTTTAGCGCCAATAATGCCGGCCGCTGCAGAATTAAGATCGCCACTATATTTAACCAGGCCATAACGCCTACGCCAACATCACCCAAGGCCCATGCTAGGTCGGCAGACTTGATGCCACCGTACATGACGGAAGTAAGTACTAACCATTTTAAAAAGATCATCAACCAAGGACGGTGAACTGAACGGTTAATGTAAGGAACGTTGGTCTCGGCGATGTAGTAATAAGCCAAAATCGTGGTGAATGCGAAAAAGAACAGTGAAATTGCCAACAGACTAGCACCCAACCCCGGTAATATGGTCTCAAAGGCACTTTGCACATAAATGGGGCCTGCCTCTACTCCGGCTAGACCGGTATAGAGCATGACACCGTCAGGGCCTTGGACGTTGTAAAGACCAGTGAGTAAGATCATAAAAGCAGTAGCGGTGCATACGAAGAACGTATCAATGTATACCGAGAAGGCTTGGACTAAACCCTGCTTAGCCGGATGAGATACCTCTGCTGCTGCTGCGGCATGAGGTGCTGTTCCTTGACCGGCCTCATTAGAATATATACCACGTTTAACGCCCCACTGAATGGCCATACCAATAATCGCACCATAACCAGCATCAAAGCCAAAGGCACTGTCGATAATCAAACCAAACATAGCTGGAATTTTTTCATAGTTAGCCGACATCACGAGCAGTGCAATGACAATATAACCGAGCGCCATGACCGGCACTACGACTTGGGTAAAGCGCGCAATACGTCTAACACCACCAAAAACAATTGCAGCCACACCGACGGCAATGACTGAAGCCGCCACCACGGGCGAAACACCCCAGGCATTTTCAGCAGCAGCGACAATGCTGTTAGCTTGAATACCGGGTAGACAAAAGCCAACCGCAATAATCGTGGATACAGCAAACAGCCAGGCATACCATTTTTGGCCCATCGCCTTCTCGATAAAGTAAGCTGGGCCACCGCGGTACATGCCTTTTTCATCTTTTTCTTTGTATATTTGCGCCAATGTCGCTTCCACATAGGCAGTGGATGCGCCGAGAAAGGCTACTAACCACATCCAGAACACCGCTCCCGGGCCGCCCATGGCAATCGCGGTGGCTACACCTGCAATGTTACCGGTGCCAACACGACCAGACAGAGAGATCGCCAAGGCCTGAAACGAGGACACTCCCGATTCAGAGCTTTTGCCTTGAAACATCAACGCTATCATGTGGCGAAAGTGCCTTATCTGTAAAAAGCGGGTGCGGATCGAAAAATATAAGCCTGTGCCCAAGCACAGATAGATAAGTGCTGAACTCCAGATAATACTATTCAGATAATTTACAAAGGCTTCCAAAATTTTTCTCCATTCTTATTATAGGGCGCAATGTTTCATGGTACAGGGCAGGTTGCAATGCGCAAAACTATAAATGCACTGAATATATTTAGATCAAATTTCTTTGATCTGTAGCCTTAAAGGAATATTGATTTCCCGCTGATTATGCTCTTCCATGATTTGGTACAAATTATCGAAAAACGGCCCGGCCATTGGCGCTGTTTTTCGTGATTTCATATCAATATGACCCAGTATGGTTTCATAAATCGCACACAGCTGGTCTTCTTCATTAAGCATCACCGCCGTGAGATGGATCAGTTTTTTATTGACTCGGTGCAGCCTGTATCGCGTCACTATAATCTCATCTAACAAACACTCCTTTACATATTTGATATTGTCTTCCAGCGAGAACGACGAGAATCCAGAGTCAAAATACTCTCCAGAGAAACCTAAGGTCCCGGCGTAAAAGTCATCCATAGATTCGCCAAATATTTGCGAATAAAACAAAACATTCATATGGCCGTTGTGGTCACACATGTTTTGGGTGATCGATACAGGTTTTGAAGCGTAAGGAAAAATAAAGTGCATAGTCATAAATAGTCAAAATCCATTGATTTATTGAATCAAATAAAAATAGTATTCGCAAAAAACTACAGCGGCCCTTCATAAACGCAAACCGAATAGTTCAAGCAGGCGTATTCTTTTATGAATTAGTCTTAATTACAAGCCTAACCGTATTCTAGTTGGCTATTTGAGGGGCTTCAACGTTAAAATGCGCCACAAATTTTAGCTTACCTATAAAAAATGGCGTATTTCCACGCCGTCACAGGATATTCCCATGACCGACTCCTTTAAAGAGAGTGCACTTAAATACCATACTCATCCAGTTCCTGGAAAATTAGAGATTAGGCCAACTAAACCATTAGCCAACAAAAGAGACCTTTCTCTGGCCTATTCTCCTGGCGTAGCTTATGCCTGCGAACTCATTCAAGAAAATCCTACTGCTGTTGCATCGGTTACCGCGAGAGGTAATTTAGTCGGCGTAATCACCAATGGTAGTGCCGTTCTTGGCTTGGGTAATATCGGTGCTCTAGCGTCTAAACCGGTTATGGAAGGCAAGGCGGTACTGTTCAAAAAATTCGCCAACATTGATGTTTTTGATATCGAAATTGACGAGACAGATGTAGACAAACTCGTCGATATTATCGCATCACTCGAACCAACCTTTGGGGGTATTAATCTAGAAGATATTAAAGCGCCCGAATGTTTTATGGTTGAAGAAAAACTTCGACAACGGATGAAGATTCCGGTGTTTCATGACGATCAACATGGGACTGCCATTGTCGCTGCCGCGGCTATTTACAATGGTCTTCGTATTGTAGAAAAGAAATTTGAAGACGTGAAACTGGTAGTCTCTGGTGCGGGTGCTGCCAGTATTGCCTGTGTCGACTTACTGGTTAGTATGGGACTTCAGAAGAAAAATGTTCGAATGATTGATCGTACCGGTGTTATCTATAAAGGTCGTACGAAAGGCATGAACCCCTGGAAAGAAGACTATGCAATAGAAACCAGTGATCGTACTATCGAAGACGCCATTGTGGGCGCAGATCTATTTATGGGCCTCTCAGGCCCGGGTGTTCTTAATGGTGATCTACTGAAAAAAATGGGTGAAAAACCTATTATTTTGGCCATGTCTAATCCAATTCCAGAAATTATGCCCGAAGACGCTATAGCTGCCCGTCCGGATGCAATTTTAGCCACAGGTCGCTCAGATTACCCCAACCAGGTCAATAACGTTTTGTGCTTCCCATTTATCTTTCGTGGCGCTCTAGATTGTGGCGCCTCAACCATCAACGAAGAGATGAAAATGGCTGCGGTTCGTGCTATTGCTGATCTTGCTACGATGGAAACATCGGACGTTGTTGCTGCGGCCTATGCTGATGAAAAACTCACGTTTGGCCCAGAGTATCTGATTCCAAAAGCCTTTGATCCGCGCTTAATAGAGGTGGTCCCGATGGCTGTAGTAAAGGCTGCCATGGCCAGTGGTGTCGCCACTAGACCAATCGAGGACTTAGAATCATACAAACAAACGTTGCATGAATTCGTCAATCAAGCGGGTCTTTTTATGCAGCCTATTATTGAGGTTGCAAAAAAATCCCCAGCACGAATCGTTTATGCAGAGGGTGAAAATGAAGATGTGCTTTTAGCAGTCCAGGCTGTTATTGATGAAGGTATCGCTACTCCAGTTTTGATCGGCGCCCGAGATCGGATGGCAGAGAAAATTGATCGACTTGGCTTGCGCATTGATCTTGATCAGCAGGTAGAGATTTTTAATCCAGATGACAACGAAAAGTATGAAGAGTATGCCGCTCTATACCATCAGATGGTTGGGAGAGATGGCGTTTCAGTCGCCGCTGCACGAAAGATTATGCGTGATGACAACACTGCAATTGCTGCTGTTATGGTGGCTAATGATGATGCAGACGGCCTTATCTGCGGCAAGGTGGGTCGTTTCGATTTCCATCTGAGAGAAATTATGCATTTGCTCGGCCCTGAAGATCCGAACCAGTTAGTCTCCTCCGCTGCGGTGTTATTAATGCCCGATGGCCCACTATTCTTGGCAGATACTGCCATGAATGTTGACCCTTCTGCCGAAGATTTAGTAAAGATAACCGAAGCCAGTGTTGATTTAGTGGCGCGCTTTGGCATCGAACCAAAGGTTGCATTGTTGTCGCACTCAAATTTCGGCACTTCCAATGCCGGCTCGGCAAAGAAGATGCGTACAGCATCAGAATTATTACGCAAAAAATATCCCGAGTTGCAGATTGATGGTGAAATGCATGTATTAAGCGCATTGAATCCAGCACTAAGGGATACCATTTATTCCCAGGCAAACCTAGAAGGTCGTGCCAATGTATTAGTTATGCCAAGTTTGGACTCGGCCAACATCGCAATGGGTCTAATCCGCTCGTTAACTGATGCCCTACTGATAGGCCCATTCATTAATGGCTTCCGCAAACCTGCTCACATTGTTATTCCGTCAGTTTCATCGCGCGGTATCTTTAACATGACGGCATTGACCGTCGCAGATATTCATGCGGCCAAGTAACTCTGTTTAAGAGCTACTTATTCTGTAGTGTTAAGGCCAGCTGATAAAGTTGCTTTTTATCGCCGCCAGTAATTTTGGCGGCAAGAGACGCCGCTTTTGCGAGCGGCAGTTCTCTAATTAACAATTTCAGAATTTTTTCAGCATCTGCAGATAAGCTATCGTTGCTAACAACGTTTCCTGCTAGTACTAAAACGATTTCGCCTCTCTGCTGGTTGCTATCAGCGCTAACTTTTTCGAACAGCTCACCGATAGTTCCATAGATATAGGTTTCAAAGGTTTTAGTGATTTCTCTTGCCATAAAAGCAATACGGTCGGAGCCAAAAACATCAATTAGATCCTTAAGAGTGGCGCAGATTCTGTGTGGTGCCTCGTAGAAGACCAGAGTGTCAGGTACAGACTTAAGTGTTTCTAAAATATTTTTACGTTGCGCTGTCTTTGCGGCTAAAAACCCAACAAAACGAAATTTGTCGGTGGGTAGGCCAGAAACACTTAAGGCGGAAATAGCCGCACACGCTCCAGGGATAGGAATAACCGAAACGCCTTGGCTGCGCGCTTGTGCAACCAGCCGGTAGCCAGGGTCCGAAATAAGTGGTGTACCCGCATCCGAAATTAACGCAACATCTTCACCACCGCCCAGACGGGTGAGAATTTTATTAGCACTCCTTTGATCAGTGTGGTCATGGTACGCAATGCAAGGCGTATCGATACTAAAATGCTCCAACAGCTTTTTACTGTGGCGGGTATCCTCGCAGGCAATTACACTAACAGACTGGAGAGTCTGGACCGCGCGAGGTACCATATCGCCTAGATTGCCGATTGGCGTGGCAACAACATATAACGTACCGGATTGATTTGAACTCATGGGCAACCAATTTCTTTCACAGATTATTTATTTAGGGTGTATCTTAGCCTTTATTAGCGGTTGTGCGCCAACAGCAACTAACGAAAGTGGCAGAGTTCCCGTTGCCTATATCTCTAAACCTGTAGATATAACCGTAGACCAGAAAATAGAGCTTTTATTTAGTGAAGCGCAACAGCTGGAAGCCCCCGACAAAGCTCTGCTTGATGTTGCAATTATGTTCGCTCAAAACGGTAATCTTAAAAGAAGCGCTGAGTCACTGTTACTGGTAAATACAGATAATATTGACGATCAGTTATTTGTCGAGTTCTCTCTTATTAGCGTCGAATTGAATTTACAGTTTAACGACCCAACTGCAGCACTTTTCAATATTGATAATCAGCGCTTTCTAGATCTACAATTATATTTCGGGCAGCAATATCGTCGTCGAGTGCTTAGTTTACGCAGCGATATAAATGCTCAACTGGGTGACGGTATAGCCAGTATCAGCGACTCTATAGCGCTCAGCGCATTACTAGAAAATAACGCTGATATTACCAATGTTCACAATAAAATTTGGCGTCAATTAGCGACACAAACATCTAGCAATTTGCAGACTTGTCAGGACAACGCCGATAAGGCGCTGGCTGGCTGGTGCCAACTAGCAGATGCTAATCGTCGTTATCAAAATAATCATCAAATGCAAAAATCACAGTTCGCTGAATGGAAAGCAATCCATTTTAATCATCCCGCAGCTATAGTTAATCCCTCTTGGTTCAAGCAAAGCCTCAACCACTCATCACCTAGTCAGATTGCCATTTTACTACCTCTTCAAGGTCAGTATAAAGGACCCAGCTCAACATTCTTAGATGGTTTTATGGAAGCCTATTATCAACTTTACCAGCAGAAGAATAGCTCACCACCAACGGTAAGAATCCATGACACTTCTTCGCTAACCATCGAGCAGGCCTATAGCAATGCATTAGAAGAGGGTGCGGAGATGGTTATAGGTGGCATTCGCGAAGCTGAAGTAAAAGCATTGATGAATATGCCAATCCTTAAAGTACCTACAATTAGTTTGAATCGCATTGAGAATGAGCAGTCCTATCAATCATTAAATCTATTTCAGTTTGGCAATTCAGCGCGAGATGAAATGGATCAGATCTCGGATAAAGCATGGAATCAAGGTCACAGATCAGTATTTTTAATTGCTCCTGAGCAGAACTGGGGACAACAGGCTAGCGATTATTTTACAAAAAAATGGAAAGCCAGAGGTGGGCGTGTTGTTAGCTCGTCTTTATACTCTGATTCAGTAAAGGACTTTACTAAGTTTCTTAAACCTCCTCTTCAAATAGATTTGAGTGAAAAGCGTGGTATTGAACTGAGACGTTTTGTAAACAGTCAGGTTATCTATACCCCTCGTCGTCGTCAGGATATAGATTTCGTTGTGTTGTTGGGATACCCGGACAGGGCTCGGCAAATCAAGCCCGCATTGGAATTTCTGTATGCATCGGGTTTACCCGTCTATTCGAGCTCGAAAATTTATAATGGCATTCAACGGTCAGATCTAGACAGAGACCTTAGTGGCATAAAATTTACTGCTATGCCGTGGACCTTCTCAGGACATCTGAGCGCCGAACTCAGCTCTGACACATCTATGCACACAGCATATCGGCAACTTTATGCGATGGGCTATGACACCTTTTTGGTTCACCGTAATATAAATAACCTGCAGCTAGAGCCAAAAATGCCGTTATTTGGATCAACAGGAATCCTCACTCTTGAAGACGGAATTGTTAAACGGAAAGCACAATGGGGCGAATTTCAACAAGGCAATGCGCGCCCATTGAACCCCTAATTACACAACGTTTAAAAGGAACTGTGAAATGCATTTCACTGGCAAGCGCAACCAATAGAAAGAGATATCCGCCTCAGGTATAACCGCCGAGAAAATTGCCTATGGTTATTTGCTCTTAAAAGGCCTCACTTCGGTCGAGCGAAACTTTAGTACTCGACGTGGGGAGATTGATATAATAATGCGAGATGGCAAGCAACTCGTTTTCGTGGAGGTACGTTTTCGAAAGTCGGCACTCTTCGGTGGCTCAGAGGCATCGATTACTGCAATAAAGTGTCAGAGACTAAAAGCAGCGGCCGCGGCATATATGCAAACTCATAGATTAACCAACAATACTGCCGCCCGATTCAATGTGGTCGCGTTATCGGGGGATTTAAGTAGGCGGGAGCTTTATAGTGTAAACTGGATCGAGAACGTGATAGTTGACTAACAACGTCGGTTCTTTAGTGATTTGTTTGTAATAACAATACCAACCTTACCGGAAATTTCGTTTTAAATAATGAAAGAAAAAATATTTAGCCAATTTCAAAATATGATCGAAACTACAATGGTAGTGGGCGATCTTTTTTCAGATTCAATGACGAATGCAGCGGAAACAGTAAGTAAGACTTTACTCACAGGCGGCACTATTTTTGCTTGTGGCGAAAAATCCGGGAGTTTGATCGCTAAGCTTTTATGCGATTATCTTACTGCAGGCTTTGAAATCGAAAGACCAGGTTTCCCTGCGTTGAATATCCATGATTTGTGTCATCAAAGTACTAATCAAGATATGTATTCTGATGTTTTAAATATCCATGCCCGTAGCAATGATTTATTAGTAATAGCCAGTGCCGGCGATAATGACCCAAAACTCTTAAAAGTCGTAGAGTCTGCCATTGAAAAAGGTATGTCGATAGTGCTATTGTCCAGTGGAAATGATGATCAGTTGATAGATTCAATTGGGTACGCTGATGTGCATATCAGTGTCGCTAATTTTTCGGGTCATTTGTCCTTACTCGCTCAGTTCCAGATAGTGCAATGCTTGTGCTCTTTGGTTGATGATAAAATTTTTGGAGGATCGTAGATGCGTCAGTTCGTTATGATATTTAGCTTGATTACCTTACTCACGGGTTGTACCTCAGTCGTTAACAAACTAACAACTGAGCCATTCAAACCGGATCCAACTGGCCGCACGCTCGGTACCGACATTGACGACACCAAGATGGCAACCTTGATTGGTGTGAATCTTAAAAAAGCCGATCCAGAATTGAAGATAGCACACATCAATATTTCAGTGTTCAACGGTTTGGTTTTGCTGACAGGCGAGGTGCCTAGTGCTACGTTGAAGATCCTGGCCGGTGATGTGGCGCGAGAATATACTCGCGTTCGTCAAGTCTATAACGAATTACAAGTGCGTGGAAAAACATCCATCATTTCGCGAACTAACGACAGTATTATTAGCGGAAAGATAAAAACTAAATTAGCATTCAACAGCGCGGTTAATTACTCTGACCTTACGGTAGTCACTGAGGATAGCGTTGTCTATCTACTGGGAACTGTTTCTGAGGCTGCAGGCGATCTGGCTGCGGAGACAGCACGGAACACTAGCGGGGTCCGTCAAGTCGTTAAATGCCTCGAATATGTGAAATAAAAACTAGTCTTATTTCATAGCGCTTTAAACTATCTCAATCGCCATAGCAGTAGCTTCTCCACCACCAATGCAGAGGCTAGCCATACCTTTCTTGTCACCGCGCCGGATCATTGCGTGGATTAGACTGACCACTATGCGCGCACCGCTAGCACCTATTGGGTGCCCCAAGGCACAAGCACCGCCATTCACATTAAGTTTCTCATGAGGGATACCAAGCTCATACATCGCGGCCATAGGCACTACCGCAAAAGCCTCGTTGATCTCCCACAAATCGACCTCATCAAGCGTCCATCCAACTCGCTCTAGAGTATTCTGAATCGCTGTCACTGGTGCCGTAGTAAACCACTCCGGTTCATGAGCTGACTCGTCGTAGCCATGAATTAGGGCGATGGGTTTAAGGCCTTGAACAGCTGCCTTGTCCGCCATCATTAATGTCAGTACCGCCGCCCCATCGGAAATTGAACTTGCATTAGCGGCAGTGACAGTTCCATCTTTTTGGAAGGCAGGTTTTAACTGCGGAATTTTTTCAGGTCGACCTTTGCCTGGCTGCTCATCAACATTCACAACTACACTGCCACGGCGAGACTCTATCGTCACTGAAGTTATTTCATTCACAAAGTGATTTTGATCGATCGCCTGTTTGGCACGACGTAATGATTCTAGGGCGTAAGTGTCTTGCATCTCCCGGCTGAATTGATATTTATTAGCGCACGTTTCTGCAAAAACTCCCATCGCCACATCTTGATAAGCATCTTGCAAACCGTCGTATTGCATATGATCCAACATTTGCGCATGGCCAAACCGATAACCCTGGCGAGCCTGAGGTAACAGATAAGGTGCCTTACTCATGCTTTCCATTCCACCAGCAACCGCTAACTCTATCTGACCAGAGCGGAGTGAGTTTCCAGCCAACATAATGGACTTCATTGCGGACCCACAAACCTTGTTAACCGTCGTGCAGGAGGTGGTATTAGAAAGCCCTGCTTTAAGCGCCGCTTGCCTAGCAGGCGCCTGGCCCTGACCCGCAGTCAAGACGCAACCCATTAGGACCTCCTCAATCTGAGAAGACTGTATTCCACTTTTTTCGATCGCCGCAGCGATTGCGATAGCACCAAGATCTGGCGCAGAAAGCGTCGAGAGACCGCCCATCATTCCTCCGATAGGGGTCCGAACAGCGGATAATATAGCAATTGGGTTAGACATTGAGAGCTCCTTTTTAACAGATATAAAAACGATCTACTTAACGACTCTTAGAGATGGCTTTAATTTGGTTGGCGAGGCAGTTTTGTCAGGCGTAGAACTACTATTGCCCTTAACAATTTTAGGTGGCCTTGGCGGTGGTTCGACACCTTCTTCATGTTCAAACATCATACCTTTACCATTCTCTTGGGCATAAATACCTATGATGGATAAAGTAGGGAGATATAAGTTGATCGGCATGCCATTAAAGCGAGTGGAAAATTCAACAGCAACGTCATTAATAACAAAATCAGAAACGGCACGAGGTGCTATATTGAGTACAATTTGCCCATCCTTGACGAATTCTTGCGGAACTTCCACACCCTCATGATAGGCGTCAACAATAATGTAGGGCGTACATTGATTGTCGACGATCCAGTCAAAAAATGCTTTCAGCAAATAGGGACGGTTAGAGTGCATATTAAAGTCGCATTCTTACTCGCGAATCTCTCTCTCTAGATCAGTCAGACTTTCTTGGAAAGAAGGCCGCTCAAATAGGCGATCCATGTAATCTAACAGCGGCTTCACCTGACGATTGCTCGGCAAGGATATGCCAAGCTCAGGCAGTCGCCAAAGCATAGGTGCCAAACAGCAGTCTACAAGGGTGAACTCTTCACTCATAAAGTAGGGCATTTCATCAAAAATACTGGCCACAGTGATTAAGGAGTCACGAAACTCTTTTCGGGCATCGTCCGCTTTTTTACCTTCAGGATTCAACCTAATCTCATCTAGTAAGCCACACCAATCTCGCTCAATTCGATAGATCCATAACCGACTTTCTGCCCTAGCTACAGGATAAACAGGGAGCAGTGGTGGGTGAGGAAAGCGCTCATCAAGGTATTCCATGATCACCTTCGACTCATAAAGCGCAAGATCACGATCAACTAATGTTGGGAGCGTGCCGTATGGGTTGGCTTCGAGTATTTCTTCGGTAACGGACTTAGGGTCTGTATCTTCGATCTCGACAGTGACGCCTTTCTCTGCGAGTACAATACGAACGCGATGGCTATATTGGCAAGTCGGATCTGAAAATAATGTCATTGAAGAACGGCGCACACATACCTCTCAAGGAATATTTAATTAGTAGTACAAAACTGAGAGACTACTTGTCCCCCAAATAAGAAAATCGTAAAAATGAGCTAAATTGCAATAATGCTCCGGGACCTAGTGAATACCTTTCCAGTATTCTCTATTCAGCAATACAACGAACACTAACAATAGTAGCAGAAATAAGATGACCAGTTTACCTATATGTTTCCGCTCTTCTGCCATTGGCTCTGCGACATAGGTTAAAAAATTCACCAAATCGAACACAGCTACATCAAACTCTTCAGGTGTTAAAGTTCCTGTTTGCTCTATGTTATATCGACCACAAGGATCGTCGAGTATATCTTCGCCCGTTATAAGATCTCTTTTGAGACCGCCATAAACTGACACAGCTTGACCAAAACCGCACTCTGGAAGACCTTGTAGATCCAAAAGCGCATGAGGCATACCAACGTCTTTATAGACCTTATTATTGACACCTAAGGGTCGAGAATCATCTTTATAAAAATTTCTAAGGTAGGTGTAGACCCATTCTGGTGACCTAGCTCGAGCAACGAGCGTTAGATCTGGAGGAACAGCACCAAACCACGACTTAGACTCTTCGGGCGGCATTGCAATATCCATCAACTCACCAATTTTCTGTCCGGTGAACACCATATTATCCATCATAATTCCATGGGGGATGCCTATATCATCGGCCACTCTCTGCCAGCGAGAATATTTAAATGAGTGGCATCCCATACAGTAATTCACCGCCAACTTAGCGCCATTTTGCAATGAGGCGTCGTTACTAAGCTCGGCTTCAAAGGGATCACAATTAATAGTTCCACAAGAATAGTTACTCTCTGCCCCAACGACCTTAATCGGTATGATGACCATAAGTGCAACGATCAAAACTGCACCAAACGTTTTAGCAAACCCCATACCGCCATCCATCGTTATGCGGTCTGGCTCTGGTTTAGTCTTCTCGATTTTTGTCCAAAAGTAGATACCAATAAAGTAGCTAAAGTATAAAGCGGTACAAATTTGTGTAAGGATCGTACGCCCTTCTGTCGGCGCTTTAACCCCTAAGTAACCAAGGATAATAAACACCGCTGCTAGGGCCAGCAAAGCCACTCGACTGAACGTTCCCTTATATCGAATGGAGCGCACCGGACTACGATCTAACCAAGGAAGAACATATAAAATGGCAATGGCGGCAGCCATAACGATAAAGCCACCTAGCTTGTCTGGCACAGCTCGAAGCATCGAATAGAACGGTGTAAAGTACCAGACTGGCGCTATATGCTCTGGCGTCTTGAGCCCATTGGCTATCTCAAAGTTAGCATACTCTAAGAAATAACCACCCATCTCCGGCATAAAGAATAAGATCGTACAGAACACTAACAAAAAGACCACAATCGGCACGAGATCGTGGATCACAAAGTAAGGAAAGAATGGAAGCCCATCAATCGGATTCCCCTCTTCATCCTTATATTTTTTGATGCTAACGCCATCAGGGTTGTTCGAACCTACGTCATGCAAGGCAATAATATGCATTAAAACCAGCGCTATTAATATGATCGGTATCGCGACAACATGCAGAGACATAAAGCGATTTAGTGTAATCCCAGAGATCAAATAATCTCCACGCACCCAAGTCGTGAGGTCTTCTCCCACTACAGGAATTGCCCCTACCAAAGAGATAATAACCTGTGCACCCCAATAGGACATCTGTCCCCAAGGTAGTACGTACCCCATGAAGGCCTCGGCCATAAGCGCGACATAGATTGTCATTCCAAAAATCCACACTAATTCACGAGGTGGCTTGTAAGAGCCATACATCAATCCGCGGAACATATGCATGTAGACGACAAGAAAAAACATGGATGCGCCGGTAGAGTGGGCATAGCGAATCACCCAACCCAGCTCAACGTCACGCATAATATATTCCACAGAGGCAAATGCCTGCTCTGCAGATCCTTGGTAACTCATCAAAAGCCAAACACCAGTCACCAGCTGAATAACCAATACGACCATGGCAAGCACACCAAAGTAGTACCAGAAATTAAAGTTCTTCGGCGCGTAATACTTCGCCATGTGGTCGTTCCACAAGATCTTCAGCGTAGGCATTCGAGAATCTAACCAGACGGCAAATCCTTTTTCTTCACTCATGATTATGCAACCTCCGCGTCGACGCCAATAATTACGATATTGTCTGATTCATACATATGGGGTGGGACCTCTAGATTCTTTGGTGCTGGAACACCCGCATAAACTCGGCCAGAAAGATCAAACTTAGAACCATGACAAGGACAGAAGAATCCGCCGAGCCAAGAATCGCCGCCGAGATCTGCCGCACCGACATCAGGCCTATATAAAGGGGCACATCCTAGGTGAGTACACAGCCCAACTAAAATCAGGTACTCCTCTTTTCCGGCCAAAGTACGGGCACTGCCATTAACATAAGCTGGTTGAGACGCTTCCTGCGAATCAACATCTCTTAAAATATCATCGCCAATCTCACTAATGGCTGCAAGCGCTTCTGCAGTTCTTCGTACGATGTAAACAGGTTTTCCTCGCCATTCCACGACCATCCGCGCGCCTACTTCAAGCTTGGATATATTAACTTTTACAGGTGCTCCTGCAGCCTTCGCTTTTGCGCTAGGCTGCCAAGAAGCGACGAAAGGGACCGCGGCGCCCACGACACCGGCTCCTCCAACAACGGAGGTTGCACCTAACAGAAACTTTCGGCGGCTCTCATTGACAACATCACCATTCATGGCGGTTCCTCAACATAGAAATTGGGTTATAGGATAGAAAAAATTTAAAAAATTTAAGTTTTTTATGAAAAAAAAGCACAGGTTTTCACTTTCGGGGATTTTACCGGATATCAATTTTTTACGCAACATAGCATTGCAGTAAATATAGGTTAACTACTTGATTTTATTAGACAAAAAAAAGCCCGACCAATGGGTCGGGCTTCTTAATGACCTTAAATTTAACGCTTGGAGAACTGCGGACGTTTACGAGCCTTGTGCAGACCAACCTTTTTACGCTCAACCTGACGCGCGTCACGAGTCAGAAACCCAGCTTTTCGCAGAGGTGATCGTAGATTTTCGTCATAACTAACGAGTGCTCTAGCAATACCGTGCCGAATAGCACCGGCCTGACCAAAGTTTCCACCACCGGCTACAGTGATATTTAAATCGAACTTCTCTACCATGTCGACAACCTCAAAAGGCTGTCTAATAATCATCCGAGCCACTTCACGACCGAAGTAAACTTCGATGCTACGGTCATTGATTCTAATGTTGCCGTTTCCAGAAGTCATGAAAACACGTGCGGCGGATGTCTTGCGACGTCCAGTGCCATAAAATTGAGTATCTGCCATAATCGCTTTCCGTTACAGTTCGAGTGTTTGAGGTTGCTGTGCGGTATGCGGATGATCCGCGCCTACATAGACCTTCAACTTTCTAAACATTTCCCGACCCAATGGGCCGCGGGGCAACATGCCCTTTACAGCTGATTGAAGAACGCGCTCAGGCGCTTTCTCGATCAACTTTTCGAAAGTAATATCTTTAATTCCACCTGGATAACCAGTGTGAGAATAATAAATTTTTCCCTTTGCCTTGTTACCAGTGACGGTAATCTTCTCAGCGTTAACAATGACAATGTAATCGCCGGTATCAACATGGGGAGTAAATTCTGGCTTGTGCTTACCACGAAGACGTGAAGCCACTTCGGTCGCCAAGCGGCCTAAAGTTTTTCCGTCTGCGTCAACCACAAACCAATCGCGTTCTACTGTTTCTGCTTTTGCACTAAATGTTTTCATTATTTCCTACCTGGATTTGGGACATCCCCAAAAAGGGTGCGAATTGTAATGATCAGAGAGACCTAATACAAGGGCTGTTTGCACCAAAGTTTAACTTTTTTCTAAAGTCGATTAAGGTCGATGTGGTTTCGCGAGATATTCATGGCTCTGCATCTCCAATAAGCGGCTTTGCGTCCGCTCAAATTCAAAACTCAATCGACCATCAGAGTATAACATATGCAGGGGCTCTGCAGCAGATATCGCCAACTTTACGTTACGGTCATAGAACTCATCAACCAGATTTACAAAACGCCTTGCAGCATCATCGTTATCAACCCCCATTACAGGTACATCAGAAATAATGACGGCGTGGAATTCACGAGCAATATCAATATAGTCGTTTTGACTTCGCGGCCCTTCGCAAATAGAGCTGAAAGCAAACCAAACAATATCTTCAGAAAGCTTAATAACAGGTATCGAACGACCCTCTACTTCCAAATCAACGTTGGATTTTA
>CAJIZU010000027.1 GCA_905181925.1 gamma proteobacterium HTCC2207 | reverse complement strand
AGCGACACTTGCCCGATGATACCCAATATGCGCATTCTTCTCCCCAAATAATCCATTTTTTGAGTACAATACAGGCCAATCAAACCTGAATAGCTACGTAGTATAATATGAAAAAAGTCCTGCAGTCCAATAAGCTCCACAATGTGAATTATGAGATTCGTGGGCCGGTACTAGAGTACGCCGAACGACTGGAGGCTGATGGCCAGCAGGTCTTAAAATTAAATATAGGGAATCCAGGAGCATTTGGGTTTGATGCACCTGACGAGATCATGGGAGATGTTATACATAATCTTCGAAGCGCTCAGGGCTATTCACACAGTAAGGGACTGTTCTCCGCAAGAAAGGCCGTAGTGCAGCGCTATCAAATTCAAGGCGTAACAGACATCGGTGTTGACGATGTAATAATGGGAAACGGGGTCAGTGAGTTAATCGTCATGGCGATGCAGGGCTTACTCAATCCATCGGACGAAATCTTAATCCCTGCCCCAGATTATCCATTATGGACAGCAGCCGTCGCAATATCTGGGGGAAACCCCATACATTATCGCTGCGATGAAAATCTTGACTGGCAGCCCTGTTTAGCGGACATCGAGCGTAAAATAACCGCGCGCACTCGCGGCATAGTGATCATCAATCCAAACAATCCGACTGGCGCAGTGTATTCCGAGGAAGTACTCTGTAAATTAGTAAGTCTGGCAGAAAAACATGGCCTTATTATATTTGCTGATGAGATATATGATCGTATTTTGTATGACGGTAGCGTTCATTATCCCCTATCCGTTCTCACAAAGAATACTCTCTGCCTAACGTTCAATGGTCTCTCAAAAACCTATCGACTAGCGGGATTTAGGTCTGGATGGATGCTTGTCAGCGGCGCCAAAGATAGTGCCAAAAGCTACCTAGAAGGTCTTGAGATGCTTGCATCCATGAGACTCTGCGCAAATGTACCTGCTATGTTAGCGGTTCAAACAGCTCTGGGAGGGCGACAAAGTATCAACGATTTGACGATGCCCGGCGGCCGGCTTACTCGCCAAAGAGATTTATGTTTTAAGCTACTGACAGCCATCCCAGGGCTGACCTGCATGAAACCAAAATCTGCGCTTTATCTATTTTTTAAATTAGATTCGTCCGTTTACCCCATTGAAAACGATGAAAATTTTGTGCTGGCTCTGCTAAAACAACACCATTTACTTATCGTTCAGGGATCGGCATTCAACTGTATGGATAGACAACATTTTAGGATCGTTTTTTTACCTGACAGGGACCTGTTAGTGGATGCCATTGGCAGGCTGTCGAATTTTTTACTGGAATACCGACAATAGTCTTTAATAAAGAAGCCACTCAATGGACTTAAGACAGTCTTATTCTTCAGTCAGTAAAAACCCTACTGCAGCCAAGGCACTCTTCAACTCAGCCTCTTCTGTCTGGCCGCCTACATCTATAACGGTTGATCCAAATTCTCTGCGCACTGGATATTCACGACGAAGCGCATCAAACATGTCTCGTTGCTCGGTGGACCCCTTTGCCAATCCGAACAGCCTCTCACGCATTCTTTTATCATCATCAAGAACATCATAACTTGCTAGTAGAGCCTGGGTGAACGAATTGATGGTCTGATCAATAATACTCACGGGATCAATACTCAAGCGCGTAGTGTAATCCTCTTGAACATTTAGCCACTCTAAAAAGCGATCGAAAACCATGGTCGTTCCATTAACCTTTCCCTCAAGGCTATAACCCGCAATATGGGGTGTTCCAAGCGACACATGGCGCAAAAGATCAGAACAAATGTCAGGCTCCGATTCCCATACATCCAGCGCCACAGAGAGCTCCTTACCTGAACGTAATATGTCTAAAAGAGCCTCCGTATCAATCACCTCACCCCGTCCTGCATTAATTAGTAGAGCACCCGCACCCAATCTATTGATAGCCGCTCTGTCGATCATATGGTCCGTAGGAAATAAACCTTCATACGTTAACGGTGTATGTACGCAGACAATGTCGCTACCTAGTACTTCGTTGAGATTGCCCACAGGAAATCGGCCATCTGCTGGCAAAAAGGGATCATACACACGACAGTTCACACCTATTGCCGACAGGGTATTACAGAGCTGCCCTCCGACATTGCCACAACCAATAATACCCACGGTTTTGTCTTGCCAGTCTGGCATCAGTCGACTCATAACGGACAAATCATATTGAACTACGGCTTTGGCATTGCACCCCGGAGCAAATGCAAACCGAATACCCGAGCTACTAAGAAAAGTTGTATCGACATGATCAATACCGATGGTCGCCGAACCCACAAACTTTACACTTGAGCCTTGGAGTAATTTACTGTTCACAGAGGTAACAGATCTGACTAATAAAACGTCAGCATCGAGCACATCCTCTGATCGGATAGATCGCCCAGGGATGAGCCTAACATCACCATAGGGACTAAATAATTCCTTAACCAACGGCATATTTTCGTCTGCTACAATTTTTAGTGGTCGATCATTCATCGCTTATTTACACTCGAAAATTAGAGGCCATTGGCCGATGTTTAAGATCAGCTAGTCGTGCAGTAAATACGTTTCCAAATCCCATCTCTTCTGCAAACAACTCAAACGCCTGGATATGAACCCCCTGCCAAGTAATATCCTTGGCAGCCGGCATAGAATCTATATCTGTGACTATTGTTGCTAACTGGCGCGACCGGCTAATTTGAGTCTGACTCGCCAGCAATTTATCCGCCAGTTTTTTTGCGCCTCTAATGGGCAAATCCTGTAGTTGATCAAGGTGTTCCAGAATCGCCTCAGTATCTGGAAAATGTGAAAGCAGCTGCTTAGCGGTCTTTTCCCCAACACCAGGTACACCAGCAATGTTATCGCTTTTATCGCCCACCAGCGCCAGATAATCAACCATTTGACTACAGCCTATCTCTAGCGTTTGCTCTAATTGTTTCTGAGACTTTGGGTAGGCCTTACCAAAGTCCCAATATAAATCTTGATCTCTAACCAACTGCATTAGATCTTTGTCTCTACTAACGATAATCGGCTGGACCCCTGCCCCGCGCATAGTACTGGCCATAGAGCCGATCAAATCGTCAGCCTCATAGATATCAGAGGCCATTTCAGCCACACCTAGCACGCGACAAAGTTGGCGGCAGGCATTTAATTGAAAAGCCAAGGCATCATCAGGTAACTCACGGTTCGCTTTATAATCAGCGCACAATTGATGTCGAAAACCGGTTCTAAGGCTCTCATCAAAGGCACAAAATATATAGTCGGGTTGCTTTTTCTTCAATAAATCAAGTATGAAACTAGTAAATCCATACACTGCATGAGTGGGTAATTGACTCTCAGGCGCATGCCAGTTCTCCGGCAACGTAAAGTAGCTACGAAATATATAGATGGAAGAATCGACGAGTAAAGATTGCATCAGTTGCCTCTATCTAAGGTGCTTTAATTGATAATATTCACTACATGTGGCGTCGGTATTGTAATGCGCCATCAGAGCCTTCACAAACTGTTGCCCTCGAGCTGGTAGGCTTCCCGGTGAGCACCAATGCTGAGCCTGGAGGACAACTGCCCACTTAAAGGATTCATCATTGGTGTTCTCGCCATGACTAGTTATGTTATCTGCACTAACATGAAATGATTTCTTACACGCCACGCTAAACATCCATTCTAAGGCCTGGGGTTTCACCTCCACAGACTCAAACTGAATTTGCTCCGCAGCTGATCTCCCCTCAGGATTGTACCAATAACCAAAATCTTTCATTGCTCGTCTGTCTTTACCCGCAATACACCAATGCGCAACTTCATGAAGCGCGCTAGCTAAAAAATCTTGGCGATAAAAAATTTGTGCGGTTCGATCGGCATCCCCCGCCGGCAAATATAACGGCTCATCAGCACCACCAATCAACTCAGTAGCACAAGCGTCCGCGAACTCCGCCGCAAATAATGCATTGATGACGGCTAATTTATTGGCTTCATTATTTCTGATGACTTTTCGCTTCCTAAGAACTGACAATTAATGCCAACAAAGTCTAGTTTACATGAGTTTTTGAGGATCCAAAACAACTCAACTATCGCTCTACACGAAAAGTAACCATGTAAATATCGATCATCTGAAACACAAACTGTTGTGCTTTTTATTGATCTAGAGTACCTTATGTAGTGTTAGTGATTGATCTGACTACTGCCATAAGGAGATATCTCAATGCCTAGTTCGGCGCCGCAGCACTCCAATAAAAACGTAATCGATATCTTTACTCGCAAACCCCTATCTGAACTTGATGACAACCCTATTATTCGCATTGCTGCGGAGCTTGACGGCCTTGAAATACTTTATAGCAATGCTGATGATCAAGACAAATTATTCTCAGTGAGACTTCTAGCTTGGGGCCTCAGACGAAACGGAGAGGTTGTTGGCTTAGTTCCCTGGCTGGACAAACTTGTCCCCTGTAATAAAATTAATGATCCATTGAACGGTCAATGGCAGGGTTACTATGATGAAGGCGTTGACGAATTATTTTTCAGCGCACCGGTGCATAAAATCGTAGAGTTAGAAACTGCGGCGGAATATTATGACTACGAATGTGACTCTGCGGATGAAATAATTCAAGAAATACCAGACGCCATCGGAACCCATGCTGCCCTATCCGCCGAGGGATCTCATAGTATTATTTTGAAAGAAGTCATTAGCTGGCAACTCTCTAACAGCGGTCATATTGAAGCAATGTTGGTTAATGAGGAGAAAAAGGTCACCACGCCAGTCCTGCCGGGTGATGATTGCCTGTATGCAGCCAGCACCAGTTGTGAATTTCGGTACTTTTTCCAACACAACATTGCCAACAAAATCAAAAACAAAGATCCTGACGCGATGGCCGCAATCTCATTGCTAAAAGACAGTAACTAATCATTAATTGACCGAAACGTTGGCGATTTAAGACTGTCTAACTTGGGTTGCCATAACTCATCAAACGTTCATATCGCTGGGCAAGCAGCTCGTCAAGAGGGATTGAATGAAGCTCTTCGAGCTGAGAAGACAGCTGGTCCTTAAGCGTTGAACTCATCGCCTCAATATCTCGGTGGGCTCCTCCCATTGGCTCAGGAATAGTTTTATCTACAATATTGAGTGCCTCTAAACCCGCCGACGTAACGCCCATAGCTTCTGCAGCTGCGGAGGCTTTATCACTGCTCTTCCACAGAATGTTTGCACAACCCTCAGGGGATATAACCGTATAAGTACTGTACTGCAACATGTTCACTCTATCACCGACACCGATCCCTAGCGCACCACCAGAACTCCCTTCGCCAATCACAGTACAAATTATTGGCGTTCTCAACCTAGACATTACCGCTAAATTACGTGCTATCGACTCAGAAATATTTCGCTCTTCCGAATCAATTCCAGGATAAGCACCCGGCGTATCAATCAGTGTCAAAATAGGCATTTTGAAACGCTCAGCGGTTTCCATTAATCGGAGTGCCTTACGGTAGCCCTCCGCTTTTGGCATACCAAAATTGCGCATTACTTTCTCAGTAACACCTCTACCTTTTTCTTGGCCAATTATCATGACGGGACTATTACCTAATCTGGCAACACCGCCGACAATAGCACTATCATCTCCAAAATGGCGGTCGCCATGCATTTCCTCCCAGTCGGAAAAGATACGATGAATATAATCAAGTGCATAAGGTCTATGTGGGTGACGAGCCACCTGAACAACCTGCCATGGCGTAAGCTTCGCGTATATATTTTGAGTTAGCTTACGTGATTTTTCACGAAGCTTTGTGACTTCCTCTGCAATATTCAGCTCATTATCATTGCCAACCAACTGAAGCTCTTCAATCTTCGCCTCTAACTCGGCAATGGGCTGTTCAAAGGACAAATAATCTAGATTCATTGTAATGTTTTTCTCTGTTAAGCCTGTAATACGATTCAGAGTAGCATTTTAACAGCAAAAAATTGCTTGGCTACTAATTGGTTTAATCATAGCCCATAGAGACATTCGTCTTTCCAAATTGTTCTCTCAAGCGGCTAATTAATTCATCTCTAGGTTGGACCTTCCAATGACTTCCTAGCTTAAGTGTGCCGCTAGCATGAGGCTGATGATAATCTACGGTTACAGCACAGTTACCGTCTTTGAATCCACTTAGCGTTGTATACACTTGTTCCACCCAATCGTCACTACCGGCAGTAATATTCAGCTCAAGACGGCGTAACTTACTGCAACGTGCCTCATAAATTGACTGTATCGACTCAGCAACCATTTTCAAACCACCCGTAAAGCTATCCTCTGATACGGCGCCTTTAACGACCAGAAGTGCATCTTTGGCAAGGATCTCGCGATACGCGTTATACTTATCAGCCCAGACTGATAATTCGATACGTCCACTCTTATCATCGAGTGTTAGGAACGCAAAACTATCTCCGCGTTTATTCTTCATAATACGCATCCCGACTACCATCCCAGATATCGTTTCAGCATCTTTACCAGGCCTTAAATTAACGATCCTCTGCGGTAACATTACTTTTAATTCGTCCTCATATTCATCAATGGGATGACCCGTCAAGTAAAGACCTAACGTCTCCTTCTCGCCGTTAAGACGCTCTCTAACAGACAGAGTGCGAGAAGCTGAATAGGCGTTGTAATTAATCTCTGGCGCACTATCAACGACCGACTCGCCAAATAAGTCACCCATACCACTCACTTTGTTACGCGCATGCTGCTCGGCTAACTTAACCGCCTCATCCATGCAGGCGAGCATGACAGCCCGTCGATATCCTATTTCACCCTTCGGCCCTATTTCATCAAACGCCCCCGCACGAATCATTGCCTCCAGGCCACGTTTGTTAACCTTTCGCCCATCAACGCGCGCGCAGAAATCAAATAAATCATTAAATGCACCACCTTCATCGCGAGCCGATATAATAGCGCCGACAGGACCCTCCCCAAGTCCTTTAATGGCACCTAAGCCATAAATTACACTACCCTGCGGATCAACACTAAACTGAAACTGCCCATAATTGACATCCGGCGGTAACAAATCTAGATTCATCGCCCGACATTCATCAATGAAGGTAACCACTTTATCCGTCTTATCCATATCGGAGGAAATAGTCGCGGCCATAAATTCGGCAGGATAGTGCGTCTTTAGCCAACCAGTTTGGTAAGCTACTAAGGCGTAAGCTGCTGAGTGAGATTTGTTAAATCCATAGCCAGCAAACTTTTCCATTAAATCAAAAATATTGGAGGCCAGGTTGTTGGCAAATCCTTTTGCTATGGCGCCCTCAACGAATAAATCACGCTGCTTTGCCATCTCGGCAGCGTTCTTTTTACCCATCGCACGGCGTAAAAGGTCAGCTCCACCTAAGGTATAACCGCCCATTTCTTGAGCAATTTGCATAACCTGTTCTTGGTAAAGGATGACCCCATAAGTAGGTTCAAGTGCGGGCTTCAGACATTCGTGCTGATATTGTGGGTGCGGATAACTAACTTCTGCACGGCCCTTTTTACGATTAATAAAATCATCGACCATTCCTGATTGCAATGGCCCGGGGCGGAATAACGCAACTAGTGCGATGATATCTTCAAATCGATCTGGCCCCAACTTGCGAATTAATTCCTTCATCCCACGCGATTCAAGTTGAAATACAGCGGTTGTCTCTGCTCGCTGCATCAGCCCATAGGTAGCCGCGTCATCGAGGGGTATTTTTTCTAGAATCAGAGGCTCTTCATCTCCCTCTGAGCGCTTTTTGTTGATCATCTTTACGGCCCAATCGATGATCGTCAAGGTGCGTAACCCTAGGAAATCAAACTTGACCAATCCGGCATCTTCTACATCATTCTTATCGAACTGCGTCACCACCCCTGCGCCATGCTCGTCGCAATAGATGGGGGCAAAATCGGTTATCTGAGTTGGTGCGATAACTACACCACCGGCGTGTTTTCCGCAATTTCTTGCCACACCCTCAAGCTGTAGCGCCATTGACCATATCTCAGCCGCTTCGTCATCCGCCTTAAGAAATAGACTGAGGTCCTCTTCTTGTTCAACCGCTTTCTCAAGCGTCATACCCACTTCAAACGGTATCAGTTTAGATAGCTTATCGGCCAAACCATAGGACTTACCCTGCACACGAGCGACATCTCGAACCACAGCCTTCGCAGCCATGGTGCCGAAAGTCACGATTTGAGAGACTGCATCACGACCATACTGCTCAGCAACATAGGCAATGACTCGATCACGCCCTTCCATACAAAAATCGATATCGAAATCGGGCATTGAAACACGCTCCGGATTAAGAAATCGCTCAAAAAGAAGATCATACTCAATAGGGTCTAAATCTGTAATTTTTAAGGCATAGGCAACCAGTGAACCGGCGCCAGAACCCCTTCCTGGGCCCACTGGAATATCATTTGACTTAGCCCAACGAATAAAATCCATAACGATTAAAAAATAACCTGGAAAACCCATCTCAATAATAATGCCCAGCTCAAACTTTAAACGCGCGGTGTAAAGAGTATGCTTATCTTTAAAGTCAGATGACAAGGGGTCAAATAAGGCGTTCAAACGTTCGGCTAAGCCGGCGGTAGACACATCTATAAAAAATTCGTCAATACTCTTGCCATCAGGAATAGGATAGTCCGGAAGAAAGTATTCGCCCAACCTAAGATCAAGATTGCACCGTTTAGCAACCTCTAGCGTATTTTCTAGAGCCTCCGGAATATCGGTAAATAACTCAGACATCTCATCACTAGTTCGGAGAAATTGCTGCTCTGAATAACGACGCTCACGACGCGGATCATCAAGACTTCTACCTTCATAAATACAGACACGCGCCTCATGCGCCTCAAATTCGCTCCTATCAATAAAACGCACATCATTGGTGGCTACAACTGGGCAATTATTACTAGCCGCAAGCGCGACGGCAGAATGAATATAGTCCTCTTCATCATGACGACCTGTGCGCTGCAACTCCAGATAGAACCTTTCTGGGAACAACTGCATAAGACGGGTTAGAGACGTCTGTGCATCAACATTGCGTCCAGATACTAACGCCACGCCAACATCACCAAGTCGACCTCCCGAGAGAGCAATCAGACCATCTCCTAGTGTTTCTAGCCAAGACAGCCTAACTGTCGGAACAGCCTGTCGCTGGCCCTCTTGATAAGCTTTTGAAATAAGGCGGGTCAGGTTTTTATAGCCAACCTGGTCCATCACTAACAGTACCAGTTGCGTTAAAGCTCCCTCGCCAGACTCATCGAGCACTAGCACTTCAGCACCCAGTATAGGTTTGACACCCGCACCCTGGGCCGCTTTGTAGAATTTCACGAGACCAAAAAAGTTATTAAAGTCTGTTAATGCCACGGCAGGCATGCCTAACTCGGCAACCTTTGACGCAAGCGGTTTTATTCTCACCAGACCATCAACTAGTGAGTACTCCGAATGAAGTCTTAAATGAACAAATTTTGAAGGCATGTTTATGCCTTGGTTAAAAGATGTTTAGCATCAACGCCGTAATGGGCAAAACTATCGGCCATTAGGTCGAAAACCGTTCCTTCGAAATCAGGGATCTCTTTATCACTGATCTTCGCCGGACTAACTCTGTCGCCCCACTTAATGATACCAGCACCGCAGGTCAGGCCAGCACCAAATGTCGCCGTTAGGATTGTCATTCCGGGCTTCACCGTTCCATCGGCTATGGCATCGCAGAGCGCTAATGGGATTGAGGCCGCAGAGGTATTCGCGTATTCGTCTATCCGAACAACAATCTTATCCATTGAGAAATTGAGCCGCTTTGCCAGTGCTTGAATAATTCTAATATTCGCTTGATGCGGAATGAATAGATCAATATCGTCCGGCGTAAGCCCCTCACGCTCAAGGACATTAGCAATAGAGTCACTCATGCCTTTGACTGCACTCTTGAAGATCTCCTGACCCTCAAAGTTTAGCGATATAAAAATATCATCGGTGAAATGTAGGGGGGACATGCCCCAACTCGGCAAGTGAAGGCATTCGCGGCTGTCCGGAATACAACTCATGTGTGAAGAGACTAGACCGGTCTTCTCTTCTGAGGCTTCTAGCAAAACAGCGCCGGCGCCATCGCCAAACAGAAAACATGATTCTCGTTTCTGCCAATCCATGGCCAAGGAAATTCGCTCCGAACCCACTACAAGTGCTTTTTTAATCGATCCAGCTCGGATCATATCAGTAGCAACGTTTACGCCATAAAACCAGCTGGTACAGGCAGAATTTAAGTCAAAAGCAGCCGCCTTTGTGGCGCCAAGCTCGTTTTTAATGTAGCTCGCGGTATTGGGACAAATTTCTTCGGGGCTAGTGGACCCTAAAATAATTAAGTCGACGTCCTCAGCATTTACTCCAGCCGCATCTAGGGCGCGCTCACAAGCCAACCATGCCATCTTGCCCGTTGAAACGTGGGAATAGTGGCGCTGTTTTATACCTGAACGGGAAAATATCCACTCATCGCTTGTGTCTATTACTTGGCCCATATCATCGTTAGTCATGAGGACAGGAGGAACGTAGCTGCCCCATCCAGTAATTTCAGCGTATTTCAAACGATATTCTCCCAGTAAAAAATTATCATGCTATTAAATGAATGTAATGGTTGTCGGTGTGTAACTCAAGTTCTTAGTGGCATTTTTTGTCATTACAATGCCTATCTATTTACAAATAGATAGGCATTAAGCGTGGCTCTAGTAAAATCATAAAACTTAACTCAAAACAAGGGCGCTTGCTCACTGTTGAGACCATTACTGACCGGCGCGAATGAACGACGATGAATAGGCGTTGGCCCCAATCTTTGTAACGCTTCAAGATGCTGTGGTGTTCCATAGCCCTTGTTTGCAGCAAACCCATAACCTGGGTACTGACTATCTAGGGCTAACATTTCTGCATCTCGCACGACTTTGGCAATAATAGAGGCGGCGCTTATGACCTCAACGCGCCCATCACCTTTAACAATAGCTTCACTAGCATATTCCCATTGCGGTAATCGGTTACCATCAACAACGACATAGTCAGGCTTCAGATCCAAACTGAGTACGGCACGACGCATAGCCATCAAGGTCGCTTGTAAAATATTGAAGCGATCGATCTCCTCCACAGATGCCCTACCCACCGCCCAACACTGTGCTTGGCCAACAATATCTTCGTAGACATTCTCGCGCTGCCTCGCGCTCAACACTTTAGAATCGGCAAGGCCCTCAATTTGATGATTTTCAGGCAATATAACCGCGGCGGTCACCACATCACCCGCCAGTGGACCTCTGCCCACCTCATCAACGCCAGCTAGGCATAGAATCCCGCTTGGTCTAACCCAAGGAGTCATAAGACTAGCAACTTACGAATAGCCTCAGCCCCAAGAGCCGCAGAGTCAACGGCGAGTACTTCATGCATGCTATCGAATCTAGCGATCAAAGCCTGATTCTTATCGGTATCAAGCGCGTTAATTACTGCTGCTGCCAGCGCCTCCAAGGTCGCAGCACTCTGTATTAACTCAGGAACTAACATTTCACCCGCTAAGAGATTAGGAATAGACACAAAAGGTGTTTTAATAAACGGTGATACCAAGGCATAAGTCAGTGCGCCTAGCCGATAACTCACTACCATTGGTTTTTTAAACAACATGCCTTCTAGCGCAGTCGTGCCAGAAGCCAATAGAATGGCATCAGCACTCTCCATAGCAAGATGGGACTGCTGAAGTAGTAAGGTTACATTGAGATGCTCATGACGCAATAAAATATGTTTTAGCTGCTCGTATCTAGAGTCATTCGCCGCAGGAATAACTATCTGCAGACCATTCACTGATTGCTCTATGCGCTCTGCTACCTCTAAAAACAGATCGGCTAACAACTGGACTTCCGCGGCCCTGCTGCCAGGCATAACGCATAACACAGGTTTATGACTATCAAGTTCTAGCTGTCTTTTTGCTGAGTCAGTATCCGGCTGTAACGGAATCTGACTGGCTAACGGATGGCCGACGAAACAAACAGGAACATCATGCTGTTTATAAAATTCTGCCTCAAACGGTAATAGTGTCAACATCAGATCAACCGCTTTTTTAATGGTTTTAATCCGCCCCTGACGCCAGGCCCAAACAGAGGGACTTACGTAATGTACCGTTTTAATACCAGTGCGACGTAATTTTAACTCTATAGGGGTATTGAAATCCGGAGAATCAATGCCGATAAACACTGTAGGCGGCGCCGATCTATAACGACTTACGATCGCCCTTCGGATATGAAGTAACTCTGGAAGGCGCTTCAAGGGTTCGATCAAACCCATAACCGATAACCGCTCCATTTCAAAGAGGGAATGGAAGCCCTCGGCCTGCATTTTTGGTCCACCAATACCTTCAAAAATCGCATCCGGAAATATTTTTCGCAAACCGCGCATTAAA
>CAJIZU010000026.1 GCA_905181925.1 gamma proteobacterium HTCC2207 | reverse complement strand
CGCTATACATACGACCGGCAGTAGGGAAATAGTAAGCGCTTGATGCGGCATAAGGTGCTGGGGCTATAGGTACGCCATCTTCCAGTAACATGATGCGGCCACTGCGCTCGGTTTGTACTCCGCGAATTCCAATGTTAGGGCGCAAGCCATAGCCGTCTTCAAGCTGTAAATTGACACCAGGTACCTGGCGCAAGATTTGTTGTATGTCGGCATAGTTGAATACTTCTAGGTCTGCATCAGAAATAAAATGAGCAGAACCAGCCACTGTGTTCGCTCGATCTTTGTTGCCAACAATAGTTATCTCTTCAAAAAACTGTGATTTCTCAGCGTGATCCGCGTAGGCAAGCGAGATGCTGAATGAGAATATTAAGGTCAAATTAATAAATGAAATATCGCTAAATTTGAGCATACTAGCCCTTTGGAATAAAAGTTTGTGAGTAATAAAAAGCTATAAGCAACAATATGACTGGAATTGTTGCGTGCTTAGTCCGGTATTTTACATAATTGCAACCTTAATGCAAGCAGCTCTCATTATCATTATCATTATCATTCTCGCAATTATTATTCGCATAAGAGTCTAGAATTACTGGCCAATCTAGATAGGTGCGCTAACGTTACTTGCCAGCTTTTTGAGACATACGGTTCGTCATAGGAATGTCCATGGGTAACAACCAAAATTATTGAGTATTGCTAAATCGGAGGATGATGCAATGTTGCGAAATCGACCATAAAACAAGACGCAAACTCACGTGCCGGTATTCAGAAAACTAAATCTTATCCATTAAACAAAACTGGCAGGAATAGTCGTGGATCTTTACCAAAAAAGCGTAGCCTTAGTAGAATAGAAGAAAGGCTCTAAAATGTGTGGGGCACCATGACTAGATTAAGTCGTCAAAATGGTCAGACGCTATTTCCATGAGAGGCCATATTCTAATGTTGTTCATCTTCATTCGTTTGTCATCAATCAAAAAGCGGACCAGAATAAAATAAATATCAAGGTCAAAATTTATGGTTGCCAGTGAATCGTCACTCCGCGCCGATTGGCCTAAAACTTCGGTTGATGAGGGTGTATTTGTTGTTTGAAGCCCAAGATCAAATAATTCATCTGGCGAGTTTAATTGAGCCATGTAGCGCCAGTTGTCAATCAAATGGAGCGCCGACTGCTCTGGGTCCTCAGAGTTTCTTTCTTCGATAAGAATGGGTCCGATGTAGGGCCAAACCTGAAGCTGGTAGCCCTCTAGTGCCCTGTTAATCCGCTGATTATAGAGCTCCGGTGTTTCACCACCATGACAAGCTCCTAAGCATTTATTGAGCTGAGCGCGAAAACACGGTTTGTTATTGCTGGTTGGAGCGGCTTCTAGCCCGAGTAATTTGTGACATAGCGAGAATTGGTCTGCAAGGGATTCGAGTTTCTTAATGGCCTGACGAGGAGAGCGAAACAGACCAACATTTGTCTCATCGATTTCACTGTCGATATCAACAGCTTCAACCGTTAATCGTTTATACCCCAGACTGTCTTCATAGCTATGAAATTGGTGCATCTTTTTCACCCGGCGAAGTCGACGGTTGTAGAGCGGGTTTAGTGCTTTGATTTGGTTGCTCTCTAGTATCTGCGCGCCAAAATCAGAGGGTGTTTTATGGAAATCAACATGAGCAATTTTCGCGCTCATTTGTAAATCTTTGGCATTCTTATGGTCTTGAGTGAAGTGGCTCATTACTCGATTACGAATATGAACACTTTTGCCCACATATAGAAGAACACCTTTAAGGTCATAGAAATAATAAACGCCAGCAGAGGGTGGTAATTTATCAATTTCACTACTGGGTAGATTCATCGGTAATGAGGATCTTTTTAGTTGCTGCTTGCAGGTCGCAGCTATTTCTTCACTAGAAAATAATGCAGAAGATTTTAAAAAGAACTGATAAATCATTTCGGCATCATCCATGGCGCGATGACGATTTTCGATGGTTAAGTCAAAACGTTTAATAATGTGAGATAGCCCATGACGATTAAACTGTGGAAATAGGGCACGGCTAAACTTGACTGAACATAATGGCTTAGTTGAAAACTTAACATCCATTCTGGCAAATTCATTTTTGATGAACCCATAGTCAAACCGCGCATTATGGGCGACTAGCGTACGACCATCGAGATACTGGAGAAGCTCCTCCGCAATATCACTAAAAATGGGAGCGCCAATCAACATTCCTGGGTTAATGCCGGTAATTTTTTGAATAAAAGGGGGTAGCGCTGTTTGAGGGTCGATAAAGCTTTGCCAACGTTTAATCAGCTTACCCTCTTCAATGACAAGTAGCCCGATTTCGATGATGCGGTTACGAGTGGCATTACCTCCTGTTGTTTCACAATCAAGCAGCACCATCTTTTCAGGGAAGCCCTCAGATAATTGTGTAGCATCATTGTCGAACCAACTAAGTTGCATGAAATATTTTCAGCCTGAGTTTAGATTTATATCTGATGACTTGGAGTTGCAAAGTATACGGCAATGCTGATTTTTTCGATTCAGATACTACGAAAATACTCTGTCTCAAGTTTGGCTAGATAAAGGTTGATAAATTGATTAAGGTCGTTTGTCAGTGCTTTACGGGTTTATGACTACTGAGTCTGCAATTGAATGTAAGTAGATATAGATTTATTAGTTTAGGCCTACTATGGTTCTTACACTAGGGATAGAAAGTACGTCGAAAAAATCGAGGTGCCGCCAATGGCGAACAAAAGGAAAACTAATGCTCAAGACTCTCATTTCTCTAACACTGGTCATAACTGCATCTTTTGCCCATGCTGATTTTTCATCTGACTATATTGTTGAACATCCGTTAAAAACAGCATTAGTTAACGATGTCGAAATAGCCTACCGCGAAATTGGTAACCCAGGCAATCCAAAAGTGGTCATGATTATGGGTCTCGGGGCGTCAAATAGAGTTCATGGAGATAATATGGTCCGTGGCATTGAGCAAGCGGGTTACCAAGTATTGATTTTTGATAATCGTGATACCGGAGGCTCCACGCGATTCGATGATTGGGGGCAACCGGTAATATGGTGGCAACTGCTAAAAGACCAATTGGGATTTGCCGTGAATGCACCGTACGCCCTAGAGGATATGTCTGCAGATGCTGTGGGTCTTCTTGACGCCGTTGGTTATGAGGACGCTCATATTATTGGTTTCTCTATGGGAGGCATGATTGCTCAGCAGGTAGCCGCTCAATATCCACAGAGAGTGCGTAGTTTAACCTCAGTGATGTCTACTACTTTTGCCAAACATCTGCCTCCTCCAACAAAAGAGGCAAGGGAACGGTTGACTAATTTTGCATCTGGCGAGGCTGCAGAACAACTTAGCCAAGCAATGAGAGATCGTGGGTTTTACCCCGAATCAATGCCGCGTCAATTGATGGCTATTTACAAAACGGGCGATCGCTCTGATGAGGT
>CAJIZU010000025.1 GCA_905181925.1 gamma proteobacterium HTCC2207 | reverse complement strand
CAATCGTTTTCACGAAGGCGAAGACATCCATACGCTGGTCAATGAATCGGCCCGCTTCGCTGCCCTATTGATTTCCTTAGCCTGGCTACAGTTCGATTGGGATGACGGCATATGCCTCCTAGCGGTCGGTGGTTATGGGCGTGGGGAATTGCACCCTCACTCAGATATTGATCTTTTAATATTAATGAGGGCAGACCATGCCGCTCGGCATAAAAAGAGCATTGAACAATTTTTAACCTTTCTTTGGGATATTCAGTTAAAAATTGGTCATAGCGTTAGATCGCTGGCCCAGTGCGTTAGTGAAGCAAAGCGCGACATTACTATTGCAACAAACCTGATGGAAACTCGGCTTATCTGCGGCGACATGAATATTAGGCTTGCGATGCTTAAAAAAACCGGCCCCAATAAAATATGGGCTTCGGCAGATTTTTACCGTGGGAAAATCGATGAACAGATCGCCCGCCACCATAAACATGATGATACAGAGTACAACCTCGAGCCGAACGTCAAAGAGGCACCCGGTGGATTACGAGATATACAGCTTGCCAACTGGACTGCCAAGCGTCACTTTGACGTGCATCGTCGCTCCAAACTGGTTCAAAAAGGATTTCTCAGTGAAGAAGAATACCTGACGCTTCGCCGGGATGAAGAATTCTTATGGCGTGTCCGATATGGTCTGCACCTTATTGCGGGGCGGCCAGAGGAGCGACTGCTGTTTGACTACCAGCGACAGCTTGCGACGATGCTCGGTTACTCCGACAGTGAAGGTAAATTAGGCGTTGAAAAATTTATGCAGCGCTACTACCAAGTCGTTCTGTCCATCCGGGAACTCAACGATGTACTGCTGCAATATCTTGACGAAGCCATTTATCGAAAGGGAAAAACAAAGAAGGTTGCTGTCATTAACGATCGATTTCTTGTCCGAGACAACTATTTAGATACAGTAGACGAATCAGTGTTCATCAAGCAGCCCTCAGCATTGCTCGAGCTATTCGTGATTCTTGGCGAGAATGATAATATTTTAGGCATTCGGGCAGCCACCATTCGTCAAATTCGGCTGCATAGAAATTTAATCAATGACGATTTTCGTTCGGACCCTGCCAATAAACAACTATTTATGCGCCTGCTTCGTGTGCCATTTAAGCTTTCTTTTCAGCTACAGCGGATGAATCGTTATGGCATTCTTGGCAAATATCTCCCTGAGTTCGGGCGCATTGTTGGGCAGACACAGCATGACCTGTTCCATATATATCCTGTGGATGTGCACACTCTGCAAGTAGTAAAAAACCTTCGACGGTTCGTTCGTCCGGAGATGAGTAAGCTATTCCCTATTGCCTCACACATTTATAAAAATTTAGCCAAACCCGAACTGATTATTATAGCCGCGCTCTATCATGATGTAGCTAAGGGACGAGGCGGTGATCACTCCAAACTTGGTGCGATTGATATCGTTGCTTTTGCCGAACGTCACGGTATGCAACCTGAAGAAATAGAACTCTTACATTGGTTAGTTGAGAACCACTTACTAATGTCTACCGTTTCCCAGCGACAAGACACCTCTGACCCCGACGTTATTTACAAATTTGCTAACAATGTCGGCGATGTCATGCATTTAGAACACCTTTACCTACTAACAGTTGCTGACATTAATGCTACTAACCCGAAGCTATGGACGGACTGGAAAGGTTCTTTGATGCACAACTTATATTTTGAGACAAAACGTGTACTACAAGAAGGACTTAGCGCTCCATCCAAAAAAGCCACCTGGGTAGCCTCGGCAAAAATGGCCGTTTTGCAACGACTCGAGACCAAGGGTATATCTCAAAGCGAAGCCCTACAAATATGGCATGACGTAGATGATGAGCTTTTCTTGCGTGAGCGCGCGGATGATATCGCTGGATTCACAGAGGCTATCTTCAACAACCCTGATGCTAATGAACCTGTGATTCTGATAAGAGATTTGGGGGTAGAAGTACCCATTGCCACTCAGATATTTGTGCATACCAAAGACAAACAAAGCATATTCTCCATTATTGCAGCGGTACTCGATAAATTGCAGCTCAACATTCAAGACGCTCGACTGCAGACCACCAGTGATGGGCGTGCGTTCGATGTCTTTTACGTTTTAGACGACGAGGGTGAACCCTTAGGAAAGAATCTGAACCTGTGTAAAAAAATCATTACCAGTTTAAAGCAGGCGATCGCACAGCCTAAAAAAATAACTATGGATGTACAGCGTCGAACGTCTAGGCAATTGAAACACTTCGCCCTAAAAACGGTAGTATCATTGCGCAATGACAATGATTCTAACGCAACTATTCTTGAGGTTATAACGCCAGACCGACCCGGTCTTCTAGCACATATTGCCAGCATATTTTTACGCTATGAAATTAATGTTTATAACGCTAAAATCGCCACCCTGGGTGAAAGAGTCGAAGACGTTTTTCATCTCACCGATTCTAATCATCAACCGCTGACTGATACTGTATTTAACCACGAGTTACAGCAAACCATTTGTAACGAATTAGATGCACGCAATCGCCAAGATGCCCAAGGAAATGAACTCCAGCAAATGAAAATACGGCACTGAGCGAATGAATAGTTATTTAAGTAAATTACACCCCTACCCATTTGAGCGGCTAGCTCATTTAAAGTCGGGCATTACCCCTCCCGCTCATTTGAGCCATATCTCACTATCTATTGGCGAGCCTAAGCATCCTGCCCCAGAGTTTGTTAAGCAAGCCTTGATCAATAACATTCAGAGTATCGATCAATACCCTACGACAAGAGGGACTAGCGAGCTTCGAGAAACGATTAGTGACTGGCTGGAGGATCGCTTTAATTTGGAGCCCGGTAGCATCAATTACGAGCATCAAGTACTACCTGTCTGCGGCACCCGAGAAGCTATTTTCGCTTTTACCCAGGCAACAATCTCCAACGAGGACTCGGACACTCAACCGCTGGTGGTTGCACCCAACCCTTTTTATCAAATTTATGAAGGCGCTGCCTTATTAGCGGGCGCTCAACCTCACTATCTTGATTGCGACCCCAGCCAAGGGTTTATCCCAGATCTGTCAGCAGTACCCGAAGAAATATGGCAACGCTGCCAATTACTGCAGCTCTGCTCTCCGGGTAACCCGACCGGCGCAGTAATGAGCCTAGAGCAAATGCAATATGCTCTTAAGCTAGCCGATCGTTATGATTTTGTCGTCGCCAGCGACGAATGTTACTCCGAAGTTTATCTTAACGAATCAATACCACCACCTGGACTTTTACAGGCCTGCCAGCAATTAGGTCGTCATGACTATGCGCGCTGTGTCGTTTTTCACAGCCTCTCTAAGCGATCAAATTTACCTGGATTGCGCTCAGGCTTTGTGGCCGGAGATCAATCGCTAATCGAACATTTTTTTAGCTACAGAACCTATCATGGCTGCAGTATGTCGATACCGGTGCAAAAAGCATCTATAGCGGCATGGAAAGATGAAAACCATACGATTGAAAATAGAGCGTTATACCGACATAAGTTTGGCGCTGTTACCGAGATATTAGGAACCTGCATGGATTTTCCAGAACCCCACGCGAGCTTTTATCTGTGGCCTAAAACCCCTATCGATGATGTAGATTTTGCACAACAGCTTTTTGCACAACAAAATGTCACACTTTTACCCGGTCAATTTTTATCAAGACCTTCTGCCATGGGTAATCCAGGTCAAAATCGTGTGCGCATGGCCCTCGTGGCTAATACACAAGAATGCGTAGAAGCGGCGTTGCGTATTAAGCAGTTTATCAGCTCTCTGCCGAATTCCAAGGTCAATAACTGATGCTCAAAAAAGAACGTGCCGCGTTTATTTTAGAACGATTAACTGCATTGTACCCAGAGACCCCCGTGCCGCTTGACCACAAAGATAACTTCTCGCTGTTGGTCGCTGTGCTTTTAAGCGCTCAATGCACAGATGAGCGCGTCAATAAAGTCACGCCAGCCCTCTTTGACCTAGCAGACAATCCATTTGATATGCAACATGTGCCAGTCGAAAGTATCTACAAGGTAGTGCGGCCCTGCGGGCTAGCCCCGCAAAAATCTTCAGCAATTTCAAGATTATCAAAAATTCTTGTCGACCAGTTTGATGGCATAGTGCCCTCTAATTTTGAGGATTTAGAGAGTCTCCCGGGCGTAGGTCATAAAACCGCCGGAGTAGTTATGTCCCAAGGGTTTGGGCACCCTGCCTTTCCAGTGGATACGCACATTCATCGTCTTGCGCAGCGTTGGGGGCTTACCAAAGGTAAAAATGTCACCCAGACAGAGCATGATCTAAAGCAACTTTTCCATCGAGACCATTGGAATAGCCTTCACTTACAAATTATATTTTACGGTCGTGAATTCTGCTCGGCGCGCGGCTGTGATGGCCGTGTCTGCGATATCTGCACAACCTGCTATCCCAAAAGAAAAAACCCCTTTACTGCTAAAAAACCCTAGACCGAGGTGAATAATTTCACCGCCCTTTCCCTATTCTTCAAAACGGATATTTCAACAGATTGATAAATAAACTAGGCATAACGTTTAGATTTTAATGATGGAGTGGATGACGATATGGGTTTTCAGAATAATACTGGATGCAAACTATATTGACACTTACGACAACATCTGTCGTATTTCCTTTCAAAAAGCAATAAGTACTTGCGCAGTGAATAGTCATTATATTATGGTCTACCTGTACTTCTACTTTTACATGTGCATAGTAGGAATGTTTATAAAAATAAATCGATTTAAACAACCAGGGGCAGTCTATGAAGTTTAAAAAGCTACCATCATTAGCATTAATTCCGTTAATCACAGCAAGTTCATTCGCAGTATCTCAAGAAGCCGCAGACACCAAGATAGAGGAAGTGCTAGTCACTGGTTCCTATTTAAAGTCGAGCGCAAAAGACGGAGCATCACCAATAGTCGTTGTTGACAGAGATAATATTGACCAAATGGGTGCTATGTCTATCTCCGATATTACTAGAAACATGACTGCCAACTCTGGTGCAGAGAACGTACCTGACTCATTTACCTCTGGCTCTACTCAGGGTACGAGTAATGTTAATTTAAGGGGACTTGGACTGGGTTCAACTCTCGTACTCGTAAATGGTCGCCGTAACACATTGGCCGCAGCCGTAGCTAATGATGGATCTAGCTTTGTCGACACTAGTATGATTCCTGCTATTGCAATAGAGCGTGTAGAAGTTCTTAAAGAAGGTGCTGCTGCAGTCTATGGATCTGATGCCATTGCGGGAGTAGTAAACTATATTACTAGAAGCGATTTTGAGGGAACTGAGATTGGCGTATTTCAACAGTCAACCACCTCAGACAGTCAAACAGACACCCAAATCAGCTTCTTACAAGGTTGGGCTGACGAAAGAACTAACGTTGTCGTTGCAGCTCAATACATGGATCGCTCAAATTTGAGCGGTGCGGATCGCCCCACACTAATTGAAAATGCGAATTCTGGGTTGGGCAATTCCTTTCTCCTATTCGGTCCATCTACCGTTGAATCTGGTCCTTATGCCGGTACCTATACTCCGTTTGAAAATGTTGCCGATGCTGGCTGTGTCGAAAATGGTGGGATCCTTATACCGCAAGCAAGTGGCCAACGATGTGGCTTTAAATACGGGCCAAGATTCAATATCGTCAATGAAGAGAAGCGCACACACCTTTTCGGCAGCGTGCAGCATGATCTCGACAACGGTATGGAGCTCAATGCTGAAGCCATGTGGGCTAATGTTGAGGTTCTGGATAACCCCCAGTCTCCCAGCTATCCTGCATTATCCTACTTGAGCCCGTCTCGCGCCATAATGCCTGGTCAAGCTGGAAATCCATTTGGCGTACCAGTATTGTGGTTAGGCCGCCCTCTTGGCTCAGCCTTTGACTCACCATTGGCAACCCGCGACAACACGCACTTCAGAGCAGCATTCGAACTCGATGGTGATTTTGGTGACTATCACTTCAACACTGCTTTGACTCATAGTAACTATGATGGCTATGGCGTTCAACCGGACACCAGCACCTCCAGATTTACAGCTGCCATAGCAGGAACTGGTGGGCCGAATGGCAATGAGAGCTTTAATCTATTTGACCCCCTGGCGAATAGTCAGGCGCTAATCGACCACATATCTGTTCAGCAGGAAACCGCTACTGATACAGCACTAACCGTTTTCGACTTCGTTGTAGATGGTGAAATTGGTGGATTTGATTTCGCATCGGGTATTCAGGTACGAGACGAGTCGTTAGAGGTCAATCGCAATGATATCAGCCGCGTTGAATTCGATGCTGAAGGCAACTTAACAAAACCAGCGGATCTCCTATTCTTAGGTGGTGGTGTTAACGTTGATGAAGCCAGAACAGCATGGGCTGTGTTCGCAGAATTTCAGCGCAGCATTACTGATTCTTTGGATATTGGATTCGCCGGGCGATATGAAAATCTTGACTCAGGCTCTACCTTTGACCCTAAGATTTCTATGCGCTTTGAAGCCACAGATAACTTAATATTGCGTGCATCTGCGTCTACCTCTTATCGCGAAGCCTCGCTTGCACAGCTTTACGCCAGTCAAGTGAGTCTTCAGGGTATTCAAGACTTCAATGCTGACGGAACCGCTAAAGGTGGCACCGCGTTCATTCGTGTTGCGCAAAATGCTAATGCTAATCTCAAGGCCGAAGAAGCAGACAACATCAACCTTGGTGCGGTTTGGACGGCAACTGATAACTTGCAGGTGACGCTAGACTACTGGGCCGTTGATTACACGGACTTAATTACGATTGAAAGCGCGCAAGGCAAAGTTGTTGCTGATCCAAGTCAATCTGATATAAAACGTACTGAGGGCGGCACACTATTCGGTATCACCACTAATTACTTTAATGCCGCCTCCGTAAATGCCGATGGAATTGATATTGAAGTGGCCTATGACTTCCCTGAGAGCAGCCTAGGTGACCTCGGCTTGACTATCGACCTAAGTCATTACTTGAGCTATGAAATTCCGGTCAATGGCCAAACAACGGATGTAGTTGGTCTCTTTAACCATGACAACTTTGCACGATCGTTGCCGGATACAAAAGCTAATGCGTCATTACGTTGGGAAACTGGAGCTCACCAAGCGTCTGTAACCGCACGTTATATTAGTGCTTATGAGACTACACGAGCAGCTCCTCCAGCAGGCTACTCTAGTAACATCGACAGCCATCTTACCTGGGATGCTCAATATAACTATCAGTTAACAATGTCTTCTGTGGATACACAAATCACTATGGGTGTTTTGAACTTAACTGATGAAGAGCCACCGTTGGTATGGGATTCAGCTAACTTTAGTTATGACTCGCGTCAGCACGATGCACGAGGTCGTATGGCTTATGTTAGATTGAAGTTTGCATTCTAAATTTAAAGATTGTAATACGCCAAAAGCCCCTCTCCGTGAGGGGCTTTTTTTTGTGCTCAATTTCAGAACGGCTCAAAGGCTACTCTTATTTGCGGATATAACGCATAACTTTTGCTACTATTGCAGGCCAAAATTAGAGCAACTCCTTACCCATGACTATCCTATTTGGCATCAAAAACTGTGATACCGTAAAAAAAGCCCGTCTTTGGTTAAATGAACAAGAAATTGAGCATAGTTTTCATGATGTCAGGGCTAACGGCTTAACCATTGACCAAATAAACCAATGGATTGACAGCGCAGGCTGGGAAACGGTGTTGAATCGTCGAGGCACCACCTGGCGCAAGCTCGATCTTAGTATTCAGCAAAGCACCACCTGTGATAATGTAGCCGCACTGTTACTGGCTAATCCTGCCATGATTAAACGCCCTATTCTTGATAACGACGGCATTATTACTATCGGCTTTAAGCCCGATCACTACCAGTCCATCTTTAAGTAAAACCAACAGGAAAATAACGATCTTATGAATAATCTTTACGCGTTTGGCATTGGCATCGGTACTAAAAACAACACAGGAGAATGGCTAGAGGTTTTTTATCCCGAACCCATGCTCGCACCCTCTGACGAATTAGCAGCTATTGTTGTAGCGTGCCTAGGATCACACAATGGTGACATAGAACCATCGCAGGAGGCTCTTGCTGCACTTATTAGCGCTCTTCTTCAAAATGGCTATAACCAGCTAGCCGAAACTGTTACCGCATTAAAAGCCTCAAGCAAGCCGGTGGTCGCCATAATGCTGTCAACTGACGCGGCTCCTTTGTCTGTCCCTCAGGGTTATCTCAAGTTGCACTTACTGTCACACAGGTTAGTCAAGCCGCACCAAACGAATATATCGGGCATCTTTGGCGTATTAAAAAATATAGCATGGACCAACGTCGGTGCCATTGACATTAAAGAGCTTCCTGATCGTGTCTTAGCTGCGCGTATCCAGGGGACTCCTCTACACGTAGACTGTGTGGACAAATTCCCCAAAATGGTCGACTACATTGTGCCAACTGGCGTGCGTATAGCCGACACTAGTCGAGTCCGATTGGGTGCCTATGTGGGTGAAGGAACCACGGTAATGCATGAGGGATTCATTAACTTTAATGCCGGTACTCAGGGGCCTAACATGGTTGAAGGGCGAATTTCTGCTGGTGTATTTTGCGGTGCTGGCTCAGACATCGGCGGTGGTGCATCAATAATGGGGACCCTTTCTGGCGGAGGTACCGAAGTCATTTCGTTGGGCGAGAAATGTCTATTAGGTGCTAATGCCGGTGCCGGTATCTCACTCGGAGATCGGTGCACCATTGAAGCCGGCCTCTATGTGACTGGCGGCACCATTGTCACCCTCCTGGATGACCACAAACAGGTCAGCGGGAAAAGTAAAGCGAGAGATCTATCAGGGCAGAGTGATCTCCTGTTCCGGCGCAACTCGGTAACTGGAGCGGTTGAGTGCTTAACTAACAAAACAGCTGTCGAGCTTAACAGCACATTACACGCGACAAATTAACTCTAATTGATTATTCCGCAATAACTAGGTTTGGATAAAATAACGTTGTTGATTCTTGTGAGGAAATAAACTTGAGTTCTAAAGTATTCACACTAACATTTGCACTTCTCTCCACGATAGCGCAGGCCGACGCGGTGCTTCAGACAAAGGGTGACTTTGTCGATAAGTTCCGGCAGTTAGAGGAGATATTGCCGACACCTAATAGCTACCGAACTGCCTCGGGTGAACCGGGGCATGACTATTGGCAACAAGAAGTCGACTACAAAATAACCGCGGTACTCGACGAGGCCAACCGACGGTTAAGCGCAAGCCAGGAAATCAGTTATAGCAATAATTCTCCGGAAACGCTGAAGTATCTTTGGCTTCAGCTGGAGCAAAATCGCTTCAAGTCTGACTCAATGGCAGAAATGTCTGGTGATTTTGCTGGAATTGGACGCCGCGGACCGGGCACTAAGTCAAATGACGGAGATGCTCCCGCCGGCATTAGCTTTGGAGAGTTAAGACGGCAACAGTACTATGCAGATAACCAGCCAGGCTACCTAATCAGTGATGTAACGGATAGTAACAATGCGCCATTGCCCCATATTATTGTGGGCGCACAGATGCGCATTGATCTTCCAAAGCCACTAAAACCTGGGCAATCAACGCAGATCAACATGAACTTCCAATTCAATATTTTAGAAGAGGACGCAGTTTCAGCAAGAGCGGGATATGAACACTTTCCCGACGACGCTCGAGAAGGTGGCAATGATATATTCCTGTTAGCACAGTGGTTCCCGCGTGTATCGGCCTACTCCGACTACGAAGCTTGGCACAATAAAGAATTTTTAGGACGCGGTGAATTTACACTGGAATTTGGTAATTACGATGTTAGTCTAACTGTACCTGATGATCATATTGTCGCCGCGACGGGCGTTTTACAAAATCCTAAAAAAGTCCTCACTAAACAACAAAGAGAGCGTTTGGTCGCGGCCGAAAAAGCCCCTAGGCCGGTTTACATAGTGACTGCTGAAGAAGCCCTGGAGAAAGAGAAGACCGCAAGTACAGCAAGTCAAACGTGGCGCTTCAAAGCCAATAATGTCAGAGATTTCGCCTGGTCTTCATCACGAAAATTCATGTGGGATGCCAAAGGTCATCAACAGGGTGGCGACGAGCAGCCACTCGTCATGGCTATGTCCTTTTTTCCAAAAGAAGGCGGTGACTTATGGGCAAAATATTCAACTGAGTCAGTTATCCATACTATGGATGTTTACTCACGATATTCTTTTGACTACCCCTACCCCTTAGCGCAGAGTGTTAATGGGCCTGTCGGTGGTATGGAATATCCAATGATCACCTTTAATGGTCCGCGAACTACCTGGCACGAAGATGGGACACGTACCTACACTCAAGCCGAAAAACGCTTTCTAATTGGTGTAGTCATACACGAAATTGGCCATATCTATTTCCCGATGATCGTTAACTCTGACGAGCGTCAGTGGACATGGATGGACGAAGGACTCAATAGCTTTCTTGATGGTATCGCCGGTCGTGAGTGGGATCCAACGATGCCATGGGGTGTTGAGCCGCGAGACATTACTGATTATATGAAATCAACCGTCCAAGTACCTATCATGACCCAGTCAGACAGTGTGCTGCGCTTGGGTCCTAATGCCTACACCAAACCAGCCGCAGCATTAAATATTCTGCGCGAGGTAGTCATGGGTCGTGAGTTGTTTGACTTTGCGTTTAAGGAATATGCACAGCGCTGGAAATACAAACGCCCTACGCCTTCAGATTTTTTCCGCACTATGGAAGAAGCCTCTGGAGTAGATCTTGACTGGTTTTGGCACGGTTGGTTTTACACAACCGATCATGTGGATATTTCACTCGATAAGGTGTCTGAACTGCGGCTGGACACCAAAGATCCTGATATCGATTATGCCCGGCGACGTGATGAAGAAAACGACAAGCCAGGCTCTTTATTTGTAGATCGCAATAAGGCTCGAGGGACTGAGTTATGGGTTGATAAAAACGCCGATGTCAGTGATTTTTATGATCAGAATGATCGTTTTACAGTGACCAACAAAGAACGCAATAAATATCAGCAAATGCTCGTTGATCTTGAGCCATGGGAACGTGCGGCATTAGAAAGAGCCGTCAGAGAAGATAAGCACTATTATGTTTTAGAGTTTTCAAATTTGGGTGGTCTGGTCATGCCTATCCTTCTGCAACTTACCTATGAAAATGGCGAGATAGAAGATCGGTATATTCCCGCTGAGATATGGCGTCGAGCTCCACATAAAGTGAAAAAGTTAATTGTAACCGATAATAAGCTGAACGCTGTAACGGTTGATCCCGGCTGGGAGACCGCTGACGTCAACGTGCACAATAATCACTACCCACGGAAAATTATTCCTTCTAGAATTGATGCCTATAAGGCTAAGAAGAGTAAAGATCTAGTGCGCCGCGACATCATGCATGACGTGACAACTGAACTAAAAGATCCGAAAATAAAGCTTAATAAAAAGTGATTTTTATACCTAAATTTTTTGCTGTGATCTGTATTTTCGTTGCAACTCTAACTAGCGGCAATGCAGATTCACATGAACAAAAAACTAGTATTACGGTAATACTCGCTAACAAAAACACTGGTTTTCTTGAGATTAGTCATAGATTCAACATACATGATTCTGAACACGCTCTCACCGAGCTTTTTGGCACCAGCGCTGACATCATAAACGACGTCAGTACTCAGGCTCGTTTTAGTCAGTACATTCAAGAACATTTCGCACTACGAACCAGTGAGCAGGTGCCTATCGCCACTCATAATATCGGCCATGAAGTAGAAGGTAAGTTCTTCTGGGTATATCAGGAAGCCACCCTAGCCCCCTCAGCCTCTGCAATCGAGGTATTTGCAGATGCACTGCAATCTGTATGGAAAAGGCAAACCAATCTTGTCAACATCGAAGGTCTGGGACCGATTCAGTCACTCCGCTTTACGTTGAACAGTGGTTGGCAAACCGTTCTCTTAAAACCTATTTAATTCGAATCATAAGACTCGACAGTCGCACTCTGCAGGCTGGGTTACCTGTTACTTTTTGCATAAGCTTAGATCAACTCAAATTAGCTATGCAAATATCGTTATGCTTAACTATAGTAATAGTAAGCCCATCGAATATGGATTAAATTATGGTACCAAGTGCCAGAGTAGCCTCCGAGCCGAGCATTCGTCGACCGCAAGCAAGAACAGAATTGGCAAGGGCTCGGATGATTAGTGCTGCAACACCTATGTTTGCTGAAGATGGCTATGCCGCCACTCCCGTCCGTAACATTGAGCTCGCATCCAATGTAAAACGCGGGATGCTCGTTTATCATTTTGGTAACAAAGAACTTTTTTGGAAAGCCGTTGCTGACAATGTTTTCAACCAGATAAAAGAGCAACGAAAAATGCATGCCACCTTGCTTCCAGACATGTCCAGGCGAGAAGGTGTGGCGATGATAATCCGCTTCCATGTGCGTATGGCCGCTCGATATCCTGAAATAAACCGACTGATGGCCCAAGAGGCCCGCCAAAAATCTTGGCGCATTGAGTATCTGGTGAACGAACATATTAAGCCCGGAAGCGTCTATCTAGAAAAGTATGTAACAAAAGCGCTCACCTTAACGCCTCGAGAGTTTGCACACTGGTACTACGTAATGCTAAGTAGTAGCGCCACCATATTTTCATTTGAACACGAGTGCTCACTCTTGTTTGGCTTTGACTGCCGCCAAGAATCCGTCATAGAAACTCACGCTGATATGCTAGTCGCACTGCTTTTAGACCCATACCCTTGAAGAATCACTGTTCAGTGAAGTAGTCTTTACCTATTCTCTTTTGGTTTGACCCTCTGTGGCCATATAAAACCGCCATCACATCTAAAATATCCTAAATACATGGATTATTACTTTGTATCCTTAGTCATAAAATGTGAGAATTTGGTCCGAGCCAAATAATCACGTACTTAAAGGATTACGCCCATGAGACAAATTCAATTAGCCAGCCCTGGCGGACTAAAAAACCTAACCTTGGTTGAGGCCAATAAGCCTATTGCTAAGCCAGATCAAGTGGTTATCAAAGTGGCTGCCAGTAGCCTTAATTATCATGATCTATTAGTTGCTCTTGGCCAAATTCCAACCGATGACGGGCGCGTAGTTCTATCCGACTGTGCTGGAGAAATCGTCGCCGTCGGTGATGGTGTAACGCGATGGAAAGTCGGTGATTCGGTCATGAGTTGCTGTTATCCAAACTGGATTGAGGGACCACCACAGTATCAATTACTGAGTTTCATTGGTGATAACGAAGACGGCTACTCAACTGAATATATTGCCATATCTGAAAAGTCTATAACCCGCACCCCAAAAGACTGGACTATGGCTGAGGCCGCGACATTACCCTGTGCGGGATTAACCGCATGGCGTGCATTAGTTAACGATGGCAGACTGCAAGCCGGCGAAACGGTCCTAGTACAAGGTACTGGTGGCGTTTCGATCTTCGCGCTGCAGCTAGCAAAGTCTATGGGTGCAAAAGTTATTGCCACCTCCTCGTCTGATGAGAAACTTAAAAAATTGCTGGCGTTGGGTGCGGATGAAGTCATTAACTACAAAGATGAGCCACAGTGGGGCAAAGCAGTGCTTGCTAAGACCGGTGGATTAGGCGTTGACCACGTTATTGAAGTGGGCGGCGGCGGTACATTTGGAGAATCGGTTCGTG
>CAJIZU010000024.1 GCA_905181925.1 gamma proteobacterium HTCC2207 | reverse complement strand
AATGAGCGGGGATTAAAATGAAATTAGATATAAGTAAGCAACTTTCGAAGCTAATGCGTGACAATAATCTATCGCAGAGTGCGCTTTCGAGGGCTACAGGAGTTCCGCAGCCCACAATTAACCGTATTCTTAGCGAAGTGACTCGGGAACCGAGGCGCGATTCAGTGGTTAGAATTGCTAATTTTTTTGGAATTACTCCAGAATCTCTCTATGAAACTGGCGGTAGTAAATCCGTTAGAACTCCCGCAGCAGAATCGGTAGAAGAAATTTATAAGCGAATTGCTATGTTGAATGTCTCTGAGCGTAGTGAGCTATTTGAACGAGTATCTCAAAACCTTAGATAGCATACTCGTACACTACTGCTTTCAGGTGAGCCCTGTCGTCTTCATCGAGTCCGGCAACATATTCGACAAACGTGTCGATTCCTTGATTAAACGCGCTCTCTAAAGTGATACCGGCATCAGTGCATGCCGAGTGTGTAGTTTGGGCTGCCAAGTTATCAAAATCCATTTGATCATCCTAAGTTATTCTACTATTCATCTACTCGCCCTAAATAACATTACTTGGGCGAATTCCACTTCTGCATACAATTCTAATGCTTGGCATAATAATTGATATAATCCAAAAGCATTAATTGCGCTAAGCTGTGATGCAGTGCACGAATTTATGGTGCGACCATGAATCTAAATAAGGCCTTTGCGCTAAAATAAACTTGTTTTATTCACTGATAACTGTATAAAAAACCTATGAATGAAATTTTATTAGGCAATGCTGATTTGAGTTTTTGGGTAACCGTGTTCGTTGCGTGCTTATTGGGGGCAATGTCTCCAGGGCCAAGTTTGGTGGTAGTGGTAAATCATACTCTGGCAAGAGGGCCGATGGCGGGTTCTTGGGCGGCAATAAGCCATGGCTTTGCGATTATGCTCTATGCCGCAATAACAACCTTTGGTTTGTCTGCGGTTATTAGTAATTATCAGCAGATATTTGACATAATCCAAGTAATAGGATGTCTATTCTTACTGTTCTTGGCGTTTCGGTTGCTTTCTTCAGAGACTCACGCCGACGAAGTGATAGTGCCTTCGAAAGCTCTATCATCCAACGTATTAGCGATCAGAGACGGCTTAGCAATAGCATTGTTTAACCCTAAAATACTGATCTTTTTTACCGCCTTGTTCAGTCAGTTTGTTCGACTAGATAGTAGTGTGGGTGAAAAAATGGCTCTTGCGCTAATCGCAGGTGGCGTCGATATGCTTTGGTATTTGTTGGTGGTCGTAATCATTACTCGTTATGGGTCTATCCAGCGTTTTCAAAAGGTTAGTGTTTGGATTAACAAATTGTTTGGTTTGATCTTAGCGTTTATAGCTGTGGGTTTCATTATTGATATCACGCAGGTTTGGTAAGTTTTTTTTCAGGAGTTCTCAAACAGTGACATCTTTTCAAACGCTTTACGAGCTAGCCGCTATGAATAAGGGGTCTTCTGCGATATTAGAGGGAGTCCTCCCTTCGATTGCAACGCCAGAAGAACTGTCAAAAATAACTGATGATCGGTATTTGTCGATGATGACCCGTTGTATTTTTAGGGCGGGTTTTGTGTGGCGTATCATCGATTATAAATGGCCTGGATTTGAAAGTGCATTTGCTAAGTTCAATCCGTTAGCTGTGGCACATTTTAGTGATGAACGATTGGAGGAGCTCGCTCAGGATACGACTATCGTGAGACATTTTACTAAAATAGTTGCAGTCCGTCACAACGCGGTTTATGTACTTGATCAACAAAGGCGTCATGGTAGCTTTGGCGCTTTTATAGCTGATTGGCCCACAGAGGACATCGTAGGTCTGTGGTTGGAGTTAAAAAAACAAGGTTCTAGATTAGGAGGGAACAGTGGTCCAATGATGCTCAGGAGTATGGGTAAAGATACTTTTTTAATGACTAAAGATGTCTGTGATGCTCTAGTACACCATGGTTTCATCGAAAAGTTTAGTGTCAATTCTCAGCGAGATTTGAGGCGTGTGCAGGAAATTTTTAATAGCCTTTGCGAGCAGTCAGGCCGTTCTCTGAGTGAGGTTAGCCGCATACTCGCATGCACGGTTTGAGGGCAGTTGCTACAATTGACTGTTAATCCAAATATCTGTGCGGTGGTCGAGAACATCCAAGGGTAAGGCCCCTTTTTCATGCAACTGGTCATGGAAGCTGCGTAGATCGAATTTTTCATCGAGTTTCTCGGTGGCCCTGGCACGCAGCTCTTTAAATTTAAGCTCACCGATTTTGTAAGCAAGCGCCTGAGCGGGCCATGAAATATAGCGATCAATTTCGACTTCTATGTCGTGCATGCTTTTCGCTGTATTACTGGCGAAGAAATCAATCGATTTTTGACGATCCCATCCGAAAAGGTGCATGCCGGTGTCAACAACCAGCCGAACTGCTCTCCACATTTCATAGGTGAGTTGCCCAAATTTACTGTATGGATCCTGATAAAACCCCATTTCATCACCTAAACTTTCTGCATATAGACCCCATCCCTCCACAAATCCGGTGTAGCTCAGGTTCTGTAATAGGGCATGAGTCTCTGGCAGCTCTTGGGCCAGTGATATTTGTAAGTGATGCCCGGGCATAGCTTCATGCAGAGTCAGCGCCTCCATCTCCCAGGTAGGCCGTGTTTCCAATGCATAGGTATTGGCATAAAAATAACCTGGACGCCCATCTTTGCTAGAACCGCCCCAGTAGTATGCTGTAGTCTGAGATTTTGCCGCATAGTCCGGAATGGGGATTACGCCATAGGGCATTCTCGGAAGCTTGCCAAACATCTTTGCAAGCTCTGGATCAGCACGTTTGGCGATGTCACGATAACCTGCTAATAAGCTCTCTGCTGACGTCATATAAAATTGCGGGTCTGTTCTTAGGAAGGTAGTAAATTGCTCAAAAGTACCATTGAATCCAGATTCAGCAATGACGTTGTCCATTTGTTTGCGTATACGTTTGACCTCTCGCAGGCCGAGTGAATGAATCTGCTGTGGCGTTAGGTCAGAGGTTGTGAAACGCTTAGCACGGTGACGATACCAATTAGCGCCGTTAGGCATATCAGAAAGGGCTATTGAGCTGTTAGCGTTGGGTATGTAGTCGTTTTCTAAGAACGTTAATAGCCGTGCGAAAGCAGGATAAGTGCTGTCTTTGACAATAGCGATTGCCTCATTAATAATTTTATTTTGTTCGTCTTTACTCATACTCTTAGGAAAGTTACTAAAGCTTTTAAGGAGCGGACTTTTTAATAGATCCTCTGGTGTTGTATTGCGAATTTGATCGGGCACATCGCGAAGCGTTATTTGCGGAGGAGTAATATTTCTTCTCAGACCTTCTTTTAGCATTAAAATATTTTGATCAATATAGTCAGCTGCACCCTGCAACCGAGCAATTCGATCGGTGAAATCTTGGCGGCTAGCTTTTGGCATCATTGACAAGGTATCTGCGATATCTTGTTGCACACCGCTTCTTTGATGAATGAGTATAAATTCCTCAGGAAAAGCATAGCCGTCAATTTCATCAGACAAATTTTTCTCTACAAGTTGCCATCCGAGTAGGCTATCTTCATCCAGGTTCTCAGGGCTAAGCGCACGAAGTCGTTCCAGGAACTCTTTTCGCTTCTCTTTGTTTGTTTTTACTGTCTCAAGAGAAATATCAGACCACCGGCCGTTTTGCCCAGGATAACCCACATAGGTCGCATAGGTGGGTGATGAAATCATCGTGTGATGCCAAATTTCATCATAAAGACTATTGAGTGCTTTTTGCTCAAGCTCAGTGGTATGAGTAATTGAGGAAAGTAGCACCGCGAAAACGATTGCGATTACTTTTTGCATTGTAGATTCCTTTAAATTTTTGACTCAGATATCCAAGTATTTACATTGTCTTCTAGGATGGGAAGTGACACGGAACCATCCTTTAGGACGACGTCATGAAATTGTCTAATATCAAATCTTTGCCCCAGGGAGGCTTCTGCATGTGCCCTTAGCTCTTGGATTTTAAGCATACCGATTTTATAGGCTGTGGCTTGGGAAGGCATAACGATGTAGCGCTCTATCTGTCTTACATTATAGTTAGTAGAGTGAGGCACATTAGAATTCATATAATCTAAGGCCTTTTCCCGAGACCATTTTTTTGCATGAATCCCCGTGTCGACAACTAGGCGACAAGCACGATATAGCTCACCAGACAGACGTCCAAAATCGGAATAGGGGTCTGCATACATACCAATTTCCTTTGGCACCGATTCAGAGTACAGTCCCCAGCCTTCGCTGAAGACAGTGTAACCTCCAAAGAGGCGAAATTTGGGTATGTTTTTAAGCTCTTGAGCAATTGAAATTTGCATGTGATGCCCGGGGATACCCTCATGATAGGCCAGCGCTTCCATATTATATTTAGACATGTCACCCATTTTGTAAAGGTTGGCAAAATAAGTTCCAGGGCGGCTACCATCTGGCGCAGGACGCTGGTAAAACGCCTGGCCCGCTGAAGCCTCTCTGAACGGCTCTACCGCTTTAACCACTAAGTCGGCTTTAGGTTTGGTAATAAATAACTCATCAAGTCTTGTGTTCATATCATTAATCAACTGGGTAGCTTGATCAAGGTAGGCCTGTTTCCCCTCGGGAGTATCTGGAAAATAAAAGCGAGGATCATTACGCATAAAGTCAAAAAATGCCTGTAAATCGCCCTCAAAACCAACGGCTTGCATGATCTCTAACATCTCACCCTGAATTCTAGCTACTTCATAAAGTCCTTTAGTATGGATTTGCTCTGCGGTTAAATCAGTTGTGGTAGTTCGCTGAAGCGCGAAATTATAAAAGGCCTCTCCATTGGGGAACTTCCATACACCATGATCGTTAGTTGCTTCTGCCTCTAACTTTCTCAATACAGATAATAGGTTTTGATAGCCCGGTGAAAGGCTATCTTGCAGTGCGACGGATGCTGCCAAAGTAAGATTATTTTTATCGGCTTCTGATAGTTCTAGCTTTGCGACTTTGGCTTTAAAGTCAGCAAAAATAGTACTGTCTGGGCCTTGACTAAATGGCGCCCCTTTAAGAATATTATCAATAGATGCCATCACTAATGGGAAGACAAATTTCGGTGCCACAATACCTTTTTGCTGACGAATTTTTAGTTGCTCAACAACTTGTTCCAATAGAGTCGCACTGTTAGTGATTCTTTCTATATAGGCTTGAGCCTCTTCTTTATCAGCAATTAGGTGCTGATTAATGAGAAAGGATGGAATCATGCTGTGTACGCCACGCATTTGACTAACAGGGTAGCTGTGATAACGCCATTGATCGCCTTCTATTTGCTGATTGGCCTGCTGTATAAACATTTCCACGCTGAGTTTGACTGAGGCATTTGCATTAGAAAGGTCAATAGCCATCACTTTTGCTAAATGCTGCTTAGTCATGTCGAGGTTTTTGTTGCGAGCTGTATCTGAAATATCATTCCATTCATCGTAGCGTTCGCGCATGCCTAAATAGGTCATTGATTGAGGACTCTCTCGTAATTCTTCTAAGAATAGATCGTCGAGGAATGCAACAATTTCTGGCGATGTCATTATTACCGGTGTCGTTGTTGCTGATGCCGGAGTGTCCTTCTGACAGCCCGTCGAAAACAGCAGCACAACAAGAGTCATAAGATACAAATTTATTTTTTTCATACTTGATATTTCCTCAATTTAACTACTCGGTAAAGGCGACTAAAAAATTTGGTTGCTCATTCAAAAAATAATGATATCAGTCATCTTGATTGATCTATTTTCTCTAACGACATGTTATCATATAGATTCCTAAGGGGCGGTCAGCTGCACTTGACCTGAGAAGCACCCTTTGAACCTGATCCGGATTATACCGGCGTAGGAATAGGACATCTTTTGCCTGTACTCCGTCTTTTCATTCCGGGTCTCCTTAACAACTGTTACTGAGGCTCTATATGTTACTTCCAAAAAATCCTGTGGTTTTTTCTCGATACTGCAGCGTTAACTTGATGAAAAAACTTTTAGTCATCCCCATTTTATTTTTACCGACGATCGGTTTCACTGCAACCTCAATTGAAGAGGTCATAGTCACCTCAGATTTCCGTGATACAACGTTGTTAAATACTGCCGCTAGCATAACTGTTCTTGATAGTTCCATAATTAAAAATCGCCAGGCCAAGCATCTAGAACAGCTGTTAAATTTGGCTCCCAATGTTAACTTTTCTAGTGGCGCATCAAGAGGGCGATTTATACAAATTCGTGGCATTGGTGAGCGCAGTCAGTTCATCGAACCCCTCAACCCTTCAGTGGGCATTTTGGTAGACGGTATTGATTTCACAGGCATTGCTGGTGCAGCTACCACTATGGATATTAACCAAATTGAAATACTGCGTGGACCACAGGGAACGCTCTATGGTGCCAATGCATTAGCAGGTTTAATTAATCTTACTGCTAACCAGCCCACTGAAATTACTCAAGGTAACCTCTCGCTAGGAATAGGAAATCACAATACTAAAACTGTGTCTGGTGCGCTGGGTGGATCCTTAAATAACACGATGAATTATCGTGTGGCTGCGCAAAGCCATACCAGTGACGGATATATCACTAATGACTTTCTACAAAGGGATGACACTGACAACATCGATGAGCTTAGTCTGCGGGCGATTGTAGATTGGCAAGCCAGTGAAGATCTCAGCTTCAAGTTAACCCTTTTTAAGGTTGATGCCGACAACGGCTATGATGCATTTTCTTTGGATAATACTCGGAGGATGCTGTCTGACAAGCCGGGACACGATCGGCAAGAGTCTAGTGCGTTTGCGATACACGGTCACTGGCAGGCCAATGATGATTTTGATGTGGTTAGTCTAATGAGTTACGCCGATAGTGATCTTGAGTATGGCTATGACGAAGACTGGGCATTCCCTTCCATATGCGCTGGCCAGGAGTGTGATGGATGGGAATACAATTCCGAAGATAACTACCTGCGTGACCGCGACAACAGTACCGTGGATATCAAGTTAGTCTCCAAGCAGCCACTCAGGTTATTGGGCAAAACTACCGGTTGGGTGTTGGGTGTTTATGCGCGCCAACAGGACGAGCAACTTCTTCGTCAGTACACTTACAATACCGGCGACTTCACCAGCAGTTTTGAGACTGATAACCGAGCGCTTTATGGACAATTTGATATTGATATTGCCGATGAATGGATTCTGACCGCAGGTTTGAGAATCGAGAATCGTGATGCAACATACAGTGACAGCGATGGGGTAGCCCACAGCGTTGATGAGGATCTGTGGGGTGGTCGTATTGCTCTGCAATATCAACTGGATAAAAGGACTATGGTTTACGGTCTAGTCTCTAGAGGTTATAAAGCGGGGGGTGTGAATAGTGACTCATCGCTATCTGCGCAAGACCGAGAGTTTGATACGGAACTGATGTGGAATATCGAGACAGGTATCAAAGGGAGCTGGTTAGATGAGACTCTAACCACACAAATTTCGGCCTTTTATCAACAACGAAAAGATATTCAGATCAAACAGTCTCTTGTTCAATCTAGGGATGATAGTAATGCCAGTGATTTCACCGATTACTTTGGTAATTCGGCCGAAGGTAGCAATTACGGAATGGAAGTTGAATTCAACTGGCTTGCGACAGACATATTCTCTATTTATGGATCTGTAGGATTGTTAAATACCAGCTATGACACGCCGCTATCAATGTCATTGAATAGCCGCGACCAAGCACACGCGCCAGCGTATCAATTCGCGTTAGGCACTAGCCTACAGGTAAGTGAAAATCTTGTATGGACAGTGGATGTGGAAGGAAAGGACAAATTCTACCTGTCCTCCAGTCACGATGAGAAAAGTCGCTCTTATGAACTACTAAATACAAGCCTCAGTTACAGTACTGATGATTGGAGTGCTTCAGTTTGGGGTCGTAACCTTAGTGACGAAGACGTTATAGTTCGCGGCTTTGGCGGTTTTGGAAATGATCCACGCAAGTACTACGCCACTGAGCCTTACTATCAATTCGGTGAGCCCCGAAGCTTTGGTGTGAGTGGGCAGTATACTTTTTAAGGATTTATGTGACGTTAATAATAAGCAAAAGAGGTCGTTGTGATGCAGGTGACAATTGATATCAGCATGTACCCCAACCGGGAGGAATTTATTCCTCCCATTGATGGTTTCATTGAGAAAATAAATGTTTTTGAAAATCTAAAAGTTACGACTTTTCCAACAAGTACCGTGGTTCAGGGCGAATATGAGCATGCTATGGGAGCCGTTCAGCAGACTATTGCTGCCTGTTACCGAGAATACAATATGGCTGTCTATGTGGCTAAAATTATTCCTGGTTACGAGGCCCTTTAGATGAGCTTTGACTGGGTGAATCTCGAAACATTGGCAGTAGCATTGGGTATGAGCTACTTACTACTTGCGATGCGTGAGAATAGTCTCTGCTGGTATTGTGCGTTTTTCAGTACCGCCATTTATGTCTATATATTCGGTGATGTAAGTCTATATATGGAATCTGCCCTTAACGTTTACTACATGGGGATGGCCGTATATGGCTGGCTTCAGTGGCAAAAGGGCGGTGCTAATCACAGCGGCGTAGAGATCGTTAGATGGACGGCGAAACACCATATTATCTGTGTCTTAGTCATACTGATAGCATCGGTTATCTCTGGCTATTTACTCTCTGTTAACACCGATGCAAGACTTCCATACTTAGATTCATTTACCACTTGGGCAAGTGTCCTTACTACTGTTATGGTGGCACGCAAGGTACTGGAAAATTGGTTATATTGGATAGTCATAAATAGCGTATCCATTTATCTGTATATTGACCGGGATTTGGATCAGACCGCGGCAATGTTTACGCTTTATCTCGTGTTATCTGTCCTTGGTTATGTTGTGTGGAAGAAAAATTATGTCCTCCAGGACAGACAAATTACTACATAGAGTTCTGCATCGTTGGCGTGATTGGTCAATGGGTGATTATCGTCTTAGCGAATCACCCGCGATTCTAGAGCAGTTGCTAGGCGGTATGACAAACGAGTCTTTTTTGATTGGCAGCGGGGATTTCAGAGCGGTTATTAGAGTCAATGCATTAAATACCCACTCGCTGGGAATAGATCGAGATAGAGAATTCGCATTATTAGGTCATCTTCAGTCGACTGACTGCGTTCCAAGGCTCATTTACAGTGATTCAGATGTCCAGGTAACACAACTTATCAAAGGACGTCACTTGTCGCTGGCAGACTTGGCTAATACGGATATACAGGATAGCTTAGAGACCTGTGTGCAGAGGATCCAAGCAATCACAGTGGATATGCCAGTCAGAAACTATTCAGCTTATATCGGCCTATACAGTGATCAATTAGCTCATTTTGAGGGGCTAGCTGAGATTCAGTGTGCAGCGACTATTATCGATGAGCTCGACTGGACGCCCGTCATTACTCACCATGACCTGATTCTAGAAAATATTATTATCAATGATCAGGGGGTCTATTTTCTTGATTGGGAGTACGCCGACTTGGGACATCCGATGATTGATCGAATCAAGCTATTTGGCCGTAACTATTGCGAAGACAACTATCCATGTTCAAGCATAGATACCTTAGAGACGTTACAAAATGGTATTGTAAAACTTTGGTATGCGGTGCAGGATGATCCCTTAAAAGAGTCGACACCAAACGGGAATAATTAATGAGCAATCAACTCAATGAGTTAAATGCAGAAGAACAATACGTGATTCAAGAGAAGGGCACTGAACGCCCTTTTACCGGAAAATATACTGACCTTTTCGAGGGTGGTTTGTATCTGTGTAGACAATGTGATGCTCCACTATATCGCTCTGAGCACAAGTTCCAATCTCATTGTGGATGGCCTAGTTTTGACGATGAAATTGACGGGGCAGTCACTAAAGTAACCGACGCGGATGGTCGGCGTACGGAAATCCTTTGTGCCCAATGTGATGGCCATCTGGGCCACGTATTTTCGGGTGAGGGCTATACCGACAAAAACTTAAGACACTGTGTTAACAGCGTCTCTATGACATTTATCGGCTCAGAGTAATTAAAGGTTGAGATCTAGTCTCGAAAGTTTTTAAACTGGAAGGGTTGTCCAAGGTCCGCCTCGCGGACCAATGCCATGACTGTCTGAAGTTCATCACGTTTCTTACCCGTTACCCGCACTTCATCACCCTGGACTTGTGCTTGGACCTTATATCCGCCTATTAACATCTAACACCTTATTGGTGACAAATTTATATATCCGCCTACACCCGTATTCAATGTCAACAACGTCATAGTATAGATATTATAATGGTGTCGCCTGTTACCTGGAAAGGTTTAAATAGTATCTCAATGACGTTTGCCGGCTCAGAGTGATTGATCTGTGATGGTTAGTCTCGAAAGTTTTTAAACTGGAATGGTTGCCCAAGGTCTGCTTCGCGGACCAACGCCATCACTGCCTGTAGATCATCCCGCTTCTTCCCTGTTACCCTGACTTCGTCACCTTGGACCTGCGCCTGGACTTTCATTTTTATTTTCTTTTCTTTGATCATTTTGATCATTTTTTTAGACACATCAGCTGCTATTCCTTGCTTAAAACTGACGTTTAGGGAAAATGTTTTGCCGCTATGAAATGCTTCCTTGTCATATTCCATTACGGTTGGGTCAATCTTACGGTTAACTAGCTGAGCCGCGAAAATATCCAGTAATTGCTGACATTGAAAATCAGCCTCGGCCTTTAGTGTCACCACATCATTAGCAAAGGTAATTGTTGCGTCAACACCTCGAAAATCGAAACGTGTGGTTAATTCACGGGCTGCGTTGTTAGTGGCATTGAGAATTTCAGCACTTTCAACTTCCGAAACAATATCTAAACTGGGCATAGGGGGACTCTTTTTAATCAATTTGGGGTATTATTTTAACTTAATCTGGCTAGGTCAATTAAAGATAATGAACGATTCCTGTATTTGTGGCAACCCGCTGGCATTTTCTCAATGCTGCAAACCTTATTTAGATAAAAAAGTCTCTGCTGAGACACCTGAACAGTTAATGCGCTCCCGCTACACCGCCTATGCATTGGGTGGCTATGGAGAGTACTTACTAAAAACATGGTTTCCGCCTATGGCGAAAAACTTGAGTGTTAGCGAACTGTCAGAAAAGAGCCAGCAATGGAATGATCTTGAGGTTTTGGGATCCGGCCATAAAGACACAGAAGGGTGGGTAGAATTTAGAGCCTCCTACCAAAATGATAATGGTAATAGCATACTGCATGAGAGATCGGTTTTCACCCGCATAGGTCAACAATGGTTTTATATCGGTGGCGAGATTAAGTAGCTGTTAATTGTAAGTTTAAAGCTCTTATCTGCATCAGGAGAAAGATAATAATATGGATTTAAAATTAGTGGACCCAGAGCTTATTCCAGCGCTGGAGGCGATACCAGATTTTGATATTTGGGCTGACTTAGTAACGACTAGGTACATATCCTTGCAGCGAAGTGCTTCCATAGCAGCTACCCTGCCTGTGGTTCCGAGGGTAACAAGCTCTGATCATGTCGTCGCGCAGGATAATAGCCAAGATATATCTGTTAGGGTTTATCGACCAGAAGGGCACCCAGCACCTCTTCCAGCATTACTGTGGATTCATGGCGGTGGCTATTGCTTTGGTAGCGTAGAGGGCGATGACTATTCAGTTAAGCGCATGGTAGAGAATATAGGTTGTGTTGTGGTTTCAGTAGATTATCGGCTTGCCCCTGAATTTCCATTTCCTGCGCCTTTAAACGACTGTTACGCCGCTCTAACATGGGTCTTTGATAATAGTAACGCCCTAAAGGTCGATCCTTCTCACATAGCCATAGGCGGCATTAGTGCCGGGGGTGGCTTAGCTGCAGGGTTGGCACTGTTAGCTAGAGACAGAGCTGAAGTGTCAGTTGTCTTTCAGGCATTACTGTGTCCGATGATTGATAATACCAGCACATCAGAATCTAGCTTTAGCATTACGGATAAGCGTATTTGGAATCGTCAATCAAACCTCGTAGGTTGGATGCACTATTTGGGCAGACAAAAGACCTCAGAGGAGGAACCCTATGTAGCCTCCAAGTACGCAGCCCCAAGTCATGCGGGCGACTTACATGGCCTACCACCTGCCTACATTGGGATTGGATCAGTTGACTTATTTCTCGATGAGAATCGCGATTATGCAACGCGCCTTGCCGGCTCAGGAGTGGTTACCCAACTAGAAATTTTTGACGGCGGATACCATGCATTTGAGTTTATGGCCCCCAATGCCAAGGTATCTAGGCTAGCAAGAGACACTCACTATAGTGCGATTAAACGAGCTTTGTTCGAATAATTAGTTAGTCTGTCAATGGTGCGTCGGGATCAGTTTTTGGCGCAACCATACGGCCAAACATGATACCGATTTCGAATAACATCCACATGGGAATCGCCAGTAGAGTTTGAGAGATAATATCGGGTGGTGTCAGCAGCATACCGAATACAAAGCACAGCACAAAAACATAAGGTCTCTTTTTAGCCAATTTATTGGGATCTACAGCACCCATCCAAGACAAAATGACCACAGCAATAGGGATTTCA
>CAJIZU010000023.1 GCA_905181925.1 gamma proteobacterium HTCC2207 | reverse complement strand
TTACACATTGCTACCCTACTGTGCGCCCTCTTCGTTCGGCATTTTAGACCCTTAGTGAGCCAGGGACACGTTTATGTGGCGATGCCACCGCTGTTTAGAATCGATGTTGGTAAAGATGTTTACTATGCATTGGATGAGGCTGAAAAGCAGGGTATTCTCGATCGCATTCAAGCTGAAAAGAAGCGCGGTAAAGTCAATGTGCAGCGCTTTAAAGGTCTAGGCGAGATGAATCCACTGCAATTACGAGAAACAACCATGGATCCAGACACTCGACGTTTAGTACAACTCACGTTAGAGCCTGGCGATAATACGGATAGTATGATGGATATGTTGCTGTCCAAGAAGCGTGCCCCAGATCGACGCAACTGGTTGGAAAGTAAAGGTGATTTGACCGATGCCAACAAACTTTAGAGTATTTACAACACAGGAAAACCGATGAGCGATATCGTAACCTTCAATGATCAGGGCCTTGAAAGCAGGCCCGTGAGCGTTTATGCCGAGCAGGCATATTTAGACTATTCAATGTACGTGATTCTGGATCGCGCACTGCCGCATATTGGCGATGGCTTAAAGCCTGTGCAACGGAGAATTGTCTATGCCATGAGTGAACTTGGTCTGAAAGCCAGTGCTAAGTACAAAAAATCAGCGCGTACCGTGGGCGATGTTATTGGTAAGTTCCACCCGCATGGCGACAGTGCAGCCTATGAAGCGATGGTATTAATGGCGCAGCCCTTTTCATACCGCTATCCGTTAGTTGATGGACAGGGTAATTGGGGTTCGTCGGATGACCCAAAGTCCTTCGCGGCAATGCGTTACACCGAATCTAAGCTGTCTGCTTATGCCGACGTTCTATTATCCGAACTAGGCCAGGGCACGGCTACTTGGAGGCCTAATTTTGATGCCACTATGGATGAACCTGAGATTTTACCAGCTCGCGTTCCCAATGTACTGCTCAACGGTACCACTGGTATTGCAGTAGGCATGGCCACCGATATACCGCCGCATAATCTCAATGAGGTTGTTAATGCCTGCCTACATTTGTTAGATAATCCCAAAGCGACGATTCCAGAATTAATGGAGTACGTCAAAGCGCCTGATTTTCCAACTGACGGTGAAATTATTACCTCACAGGCAGATATTTTAAATACCTATGAGACTGGCCGTGGCTCGGTCAAGATGCGTGGTATCTGGCATAAAGAAGATGGTGATGTGATTGTCACCGCCTTACCGTTTCAGGCTTCAGGATCAAAAATTCTTGAACAAATTGCTGCGCAAATGCGTAACAAAAAGCTGCCGATGGTGGAAGACTTACGCGATGAGTCAGATCATGAGAATCCAACACGCCTTGTGATTACCCCACGCTCTAACCGGATTGATATAGAGTCTTTGATGGACCATCTCTTTGCCACCACTGACTTAGAGAAAAGTTACCGTATCAATCTTAATATTATTGGCATTGATGGCAAACCGTCGGTAATGAACTTACGGCAAATCCTCAAAGAATGGTTACGTTTTCGTATTGACGTAACACGCCGCCGGCTCGAGTATCGATTACAAAAAGTAGATAAACGACTACACCTTTTGGACGGTTTGTTGATTGCCTTTTTGAATATCGATGAAGTAATTAATATTATTCGCACTGAAGATGAACCCAAACCGGCATTGATCGCTCGATTTGGTTTGTCAGATATTCAGACTGAGTATATTTTAGATACCAAGTTACGTCAGTTGGCGCGGCTTGAAGAATTTAAAATCCGTGGTGAGCAAGACGAACTAGCCGCTGAAAAAGCTGAACTCGAACTACTGTTAGGTTCTGATATTCGCTTGAAAACGTTAGTAAAAAATGAATTAAAAACTACCGCAGAAGAGTACGGTGATGCACGCCGATCACCGCTCAAAGCACGCGCTGAAGCTCAGGCATTTAACGAAAAAGACCTGTTAGTGGCCGAACCCATTACGGTAGTTTTATCGGACAAAGGTTGGGT
>CAJIZU010000022.1 GCA_905181925.1 gamma proteobacterium HTCC2207 | reverse complement strand
ACCTGCTCACCTACGGTTAAGGAGGCCTCTTCATTATCTAAAGTGATTACCGAGGGCGTCGAGAGAAGCTTATTGCGCCCATCCTTTTTTATCGCCTGAACTAATAACCCCATACCTCTGTTTGTTTCAGAGTCGAAATCCCCCACCACGCCTATGACGCTCTGAGGTAAGCTACCCGCAATCTGTGCAGCACCAACGGACTCCCCACCGCCAACCGCAGTGCCCAACAAACCGGCCAGCACACCATCAAAATTGGTAATATATCCACCCCGGTTTTTGCCAGTTATAACTAACTGCGCACTGACATCTCTGGCCTGTTCCTCGGACAATTCAGCGATCACTGCCTCAATAAGTACCTGTGGACGAGCACGATCCAACTTAGCAACCACACTTTGAATCTCACGAATCACCGCAGAGGGTGCAGCAATAACCAAAGCATTGTTTAACTCATCGATTTCAACTTTGTAGTTGGTCTCAGACTTTCCATCCCCCACAGATTCTCCGGCTAGGCGTAAAAAAATGTCTGAACCAAGCATTCCATCGATAATGGGTTTTATCTCTGACGCTCTGGAATAATCTAAATATATTACTTCCACATTACCCTTCTTTGTAGAAGGAAGGTCGAGTAGTTTTAGCATATTTCTAAACGCACTACGCGCCATGCTTGGCCCGCTGACTATTACGCGATTATTGAGACCATCTTCAACCAGAGACAACTCTTGTTTTTGTAATTGCTTCAGTTGCCCAGCAATATGAACCGCTTCTCCAGCGGCTATGTACTTCAGGTTGATCACCTCAACCGCAGTCTGATCAGGGTCATCCATTTTTGCGATAATGCGCTTTACTGCTTTAACATTGCTACGAATATCAGAAACAATCAAGAAGTTGCTTTGAGCAAAAGCCAAAAGTCGCGCACCATTGCTAAGAAGAGGTTTAATGACCGGCACTAAGGTAGCAGCCTGTACATGATTAATTTTTATTATTTCAGTTTCAAGGGTGTTATCTCCATCACCACCGGCAAAATTAAATGCCTGAGTAAAAGGAATTATGCGCGTCACCGCACCATCTTCAACCGCCTGAAAACCCTGAACCTGAATAGAGGATAATATCGCTTCATAAAGCAATGATGCATCGATAGGTCCGGGAGAGATTATGGTTACCTTACCTTTGACTCTAGGATCCAATACAAAGGATTTTCCAGTAATTTCAGCAACACTCTCAATAACACTGCGAATATCTGCATCACGGAAGTTAATCTGGACGGTTTCTGCAGCGAGCACTTCAGCCGTTAGACTCAAGGTGAGACAAAACGCCGCACCTAATTTACCCAATGAATTCATTATTACTCTTCGTTGACGACTCAGTGATGTCATCGGCGTTTTCCACTTTACTGTTAAAATAGTCATGTTATGGCTTCAATCCAAAAGTTGGTAACATTTTCGCTGACAGACTCGCAGCATTGACATAAATTGTTTCTTGGCGGCCATTTCGCATAACCGTTACGGGTAAACTCGTTGCCGAGCTATAACTCATCAATTTCATAGGATTTGACATCAAATCTTGGACCGACAATCCATCGACCTGCATCACGACATCGCCATCGCGAATGTCTGCCATCAACTTTATATCAGAGGATAAATTATTCATTTTAAACCCACTTCCTCCGGCAATATTAACAGGCACGGCACCAAACATATTGGCCAGCGCAAACCCTTTAGACTGGAGTTGCTGAACTGATCCGCCAAGAGTTGTTGCTGTTTCCATAATAGTGTCGGGTTTATTCATCATAACCTGCTTCTTAACACCATTCTCACTGACAATAATGCGATAGGCCTCAATACCCAATAACTTAATTGATGCATTAATTTTATCATCGCGTTGGAATACCTGTTCAGGCTTGCCTTTAAATTTTAGTGTGGCGGAAGAGGCATCGCCCGCTAACATCACACCAAGTAATTCAGCATTAATACTCGCATCTGAGAGCTCTTGATCTTGTTCAGCAACCGCAGCAACCTGCACTACCTGCTGACCGCCAAACCAATTCCACCTTGAAACGTTTGCAGACGCAATCCGCTGCAAGGGTTCAACCGCCACATCCGGCGATCGCAATACGAGTGCAGTTAATACCAAAAGATAAAGCGAAAGTGCAATCATAATTGCTAATACAACCGTTTTTACTCTTTGCTGTGGGTTAGCTAAATTAATTTTCAATGGCAGTAACCTCCATAGACGCTTGCATCAAGCCTTCTTCGGAGCGTTTTATCTCCAAGGTCATTAAATCGTAGCCGGAGCACCCTATCTGGTGCGTTAAACTGATAACTCGATTGGCATCTATGCCCGTCACAGAAAATTTAAGATTGCTGTTAACATCTCGCATTGAATCAAGAGTTAGCTGGTTACGCCGAATTAACCTCGTTATCTGTTCACGACTGGATTCTTCTCGCACGTCTCCTGAAGCACAACCATTGACCAACCGCTCAACCACTTGTCGCTGTTGTTGCAGCCATTGTATGTCTGTATTAAGCGTAACAATCTGTAGCTTGAGTTCACTATATTTTTGGATCTGAGGAACTATGGATAAATAAACAGACGTCGCTATTAATAGTCCACCCCCTAAAATAATCAATTGTCGCTCTCTTAGCTGTAATTGCATCCACTTGTCTCGCAAATTCTCAAGGAGTAACTTCATTGTTTACCCTCCTTTTCGACGCTGGACTTCTGCGCTTACGGACTAGCGACACTGATAACATATCTGGAACTGCCTGCTGATCTTTCTCAAGACTGAGCTGATAACCCTTAATATTCAATGATTTCGCCATCAATTTAGAGCCGCCTGACAGTTTAAGTTGAACACCACTTTTATTAGCAATCATGCTATGTAATTCACACTGGCAAGCCGTCATAAAAGGATTCAGTGCAGCAATGCCTACTAGAGGCTCTTGTTGTAAACTTTTTTGTTGTTTAAAGAGCCTATCTATTTTGCTCTCGGCTATGGATCTGAACTCAGACAAAGAAGGCTTAGCACCGCCAAATACTCGCGTATAGCTAGTTAATAATTGCTGCTCTAACGTTAAAACGTCAGCCTCAAGTGCACGGCTTGCGACCTGTAAATAAAACACTGCCAGGAACAACACAGCGAAAGTCGATGCCGCCACAGGCCACCAATGAAACCACACTGAACGCGCGGCCTTGGGCTTAAACTCGGCGCTCATAAGATTGAGTGAGGGAAAACTTGTAAACTGCCAGTCGATACTAGAACTATTGATACTAGCAGCCTCACGCAAATGCTCAGGCACCATATCTTCATCAGGTAATGAAATTGACAGTCGCGGCATAACGCTAGAATTTTTAAGAATTCCGTCAAGCATTACCCAGCCAACATTAGGAGAAGCCGCAAACCCACTATAAATACCATCCCTGACCAGTAACATACCCTCTCGCCAGCCGACACTTACAACCCCTGTCTCCCAAGTTAAGGCCATAAAATCTGGTGTCATAGCACTGGCGGCAACCCCCGCGTTGTCAGCAATCCTCAGCCACTCCCGCATGTCTTGTTGGCTAACCGCTAATATATGTAATTGCTGATCATCACGACCCGCAACCACAAAATGCATCTCATCTACCGGCTGTAACAGTCGATCCTCAAGCATCCATGGAATTAGTTCTGCCCATTTTCGCTCAGGGGCAGAGGGAATAGGTATCGAATGCAAACCAACGCGCTCTGAGGGGACCCATAAACTTTTGGAATCTACTCTAGCGCCCGCCACAGATTGAAGCGGGTCATCTGTCGCGTTGAAGTGCTGGTCAAGATTGTAGAGGTGCTCGACACTCATGTAGGTTAAATCCCCATCATTAAACAGGCAGGCTGTACTATATTACTTTCTTCATCAGACTGCTGTGCCTGACCCTCATTTTTTTCAAATAATCTTTCAATTTCGGACAAGTCTTCGGGCTCAGGCAAGGCTACAGGAACCATAACCATGGTTCTAGCAACAACGATGGTCGGGACTCCTTGTCGCCTTTGCAGTACACTCGTAACTTCTATGCGCGCCTCACCTATTGCTACCTCTAAGTAAAGCTGAAAAAACTCAGTATTAACCGAGAGTAAATTTTTCCATATTTGACTGGATTTACTGATGTTAGCACTAGTGTTACTAAGATTAACAAAGCCTAAGTAGGTATCAAGCTCACTATGAAATTGACCAATATCACTAAATGGTCGATTCTCAGCAATCATATCAACAAATCGTGTCGCGTAATTGCCACCCATTGCGAATAACAGCTCTTCTGATGCTGTATTAATATTAATTGGCGTACTAAATGGCAGAGCAGCCATCCATGGTAGCAACAACTGTACCTCTTGAACGCGATAACCCGCGATATCAGCGAGCTCAGTAGTATCACTAATACGTTCGTTAGCAACCACTCTTGATGGTTGCAATCCATCATAGTCAGGCTGCTCAGCGCCAAAGCTGTTAACAATAGTAGAATCTGGATCCAGCCAGTCAATAATAGTGGCTGCTCGCGCTGGACTGGCAGGTATCTCTAAGAGATCAAGTAGATTAAGCCAGGTTTTTGCAAGGCCCATATTATCAACATGGTTGAGTTCAGCCTGCAGCGACCCCCCATTATAATTAGAAAAGCTATTAAGATTAACGCGGCTCTGAAGATCACTAATGCAGCCAGTTAGCGTACCCCCTTCAACTGGCAGCAATGGCATTGCCTGAGCCCATATCTCGCCATAGTGGTCAGATTGGTTTGTTTGAGGATTACGGGAATCTTCTTCGAGTATCTCACGTGCCCACCCTTCGCCACTCATAGCAATCAAAAGTGCCTGATCTGTATGCAACGCCATAGTGGCTTGAGACACGTCAATTTGATGGCGATAAAAAATATTCGTTAAGATTAGTGTGATAGCTAACATCAAAACTATAGCCGCTAGTAATGCGACCCCTGATTGTTGGGAAGGCCCTTTTTTAATCACTCACAACCCCCGCAAATAATCGAGATGTTTTAAAGCCATTTTCAGCAGTGATCGTTACGCTAATCATTCTAGGAAGCGCATAAGGCGAAAGTCCGACGTTTATGGGTGGCCAGTCCAGTGAATATGCGCCACCTTTAGCAAGATGATTAAACTCTACTGCGCTTACATTATCGAGCAAAGTAAGCACCGTCCCATCGGACTGTCGCGGTGATTCCGTTATGGCCCAAGAGGTCCTTATGAGCTGCTGGTCTTGGTTCAGTCGATAATCGATGCGCCTCACGCCGCTAGGGTTTGAACGCACCATGGGCCCTCCGCCACGGCTAAATCTAACTCCAAAATCGCTAGGATCTGTCACATAAGCAGCTTCAACCGAGCCCAGCCCGTCTGCAAATCGTCGCGGTCGCATATGCATTAGGTCGCGAGCAATAATCTGCCATGCACGCTGCAACTGAGCCTCACCAGCAAGATCATTGCGACTGCGCTCATTAACGCCCATAACAACTTCAACCGCCTGATAAGACATTACCGAGAGTACCGCCAGCAACGCCAGCGACACAATCATTTCAATTAACGTGAAGCCCGAATTTCTTTTTAATAAAAGTGTCTTTTGCATTTATTGGACCAAATAAACGGCTAATGAGGACTGATATTTTTCAGCTGCTACTGACCCAGCCTGGGCCTGATAGCGATAGAGATCTTGTCCCATTGCCTTTTCAATTTGTATTTCCCAGCGCCATTTTTGCCCAGCTTGCTCATCCACACCTTTTTTCTTGAGTGACTGTGCCTTTGCGCCGGTAGTCCACTTTTGCGACTGCTGGTAGTGTTCCATCAAATGATTCCAGGCAACCTGATTAGCCAAAAAACGCTCTCTAAGCCTAACCCTTTCATCGGCATATTGATGAACCATATAAATTGCACTACTGAGAACCCAACTGAGTATGAAAAGGGCTATAACCACCTCTATAAGTGTAAAGCCGCGGCCATAGCTACTTCCTCTCAAGGCTATTACCCTCCATAACCATTTTTGATGCCGTGTCGTCCCATTGATAGTTGAATGCACGCTCATAAAACTGAAATGATAGTACTATCTGACCCTGGGGTTCGATGTAACCATCAGGAAGAAAGGCTATTTCTGGCAACAAAAACTCATCATCCTGCTCTTGTAGCTCGCCCTCGTTCTCAAACTCCGCTCGCCGCGATTGGCTTTGCGGCATAAACTCTTCGCCGTCATTAGATTCCATATTCCAAACGATTTCTGCTTGATCGTGAATAGCGTAGGTTTCCGGGGAGAGAACAGCAACCCAACGATTTCGATAATAAACGACTGGCTGTAATTCGGTGACGCGCTGAGTTTGTTCATCATAGATAGCGACAACGCCATAAGCCGCACCTTCAAGAGACGATCGTTGAGCGATTTGCTCCAGCCAAAACAACAGTCTTTCTGCCTCAGCCGGGTAGCGTCGATCCGATGCCTGATTTAAAGCTAAGCCGCTCATCACCCCTAAGAGTCCGACAATAGCCACAACCACCAGTAATTCGATTAACGTAAAGCCTTTGGGTTTTTTCATAGATAACGCTTAAACAACATTTTTCCCTCGCCGTCTAAATCCTCAGTCATTAATATTCCAGTTGCCCCAATCTCTGTCTGAGCCCTCACCCCCACTTACATTATCCAAACCAAAGGTAAATACTTCGATATTTTTACCGTGCGTTCCTGGATTTGCATACTGGTAAGGCTCCTGCCAAGGATCTTTCGGAAGCTGCTCTAAGTAGGGCCCATTCCATTTTTCTGATGCGCTTCCAGAGGGTGCTGTAACTAGAACCTCTAATCCCTGAGACTGCGTTGGGTAACGATAATTATCTAAGCGATAAAACTTTAGGGCGCTCTCAATTTGGCGAATATCTGACGCCACACGTGTCTTTTCTGCTTTTTCAACATTTCTAAATAAGTCAGGTGCTATAGCCGCAATCATTAGTCCCATTATGGCGATCACAATCATCACTTCTATCAGTGTAAATCCACTTTGCGTACTTGGTGTCTTCATTTTTATTTCCTCCATCCTGAAAATGCTCACTGCTTTGTTAAGCGGCAAATTATCACTATTAAATTGAATTACTCATATCCATAATCGGTAGCATCACCGCAGCCATAATCGCTAACACCATTCCGCCCATGAGCAAGATTAATATGGGCGTCAGTAGCTTTAGAAATACATCGACTGCATTTGCCAGCCGCGCAGAATAATATTCAGCCACCATCACTAGCATTTTATCCAACTCACTGGATGCTTCGCCACTGCCCACCATATGCACTAAGAACCCACTGCCATCAATGTTATCTTCAAGAGCCTTATGCAAGCTAGAACCTTGCCGCATCGCCTCAGTCACGCGGTTAAACTTTTGCTGTAATGCAAGATTAGTGATCACCGCTGACGATATTTTTAATGCCGCCAACGCGGGGACTCCGCTGCTAAGTAATACACCCAAATTACGTGACCAATCAGAAATATCCGCCATTCGAACCCAACGCCCCAACCCCGGAAAGTCCAAAATCAACTGGTGCCAGCGAAGTTTAGTTTGTGCATTTCTCATGGCATAGCTGAAAATTATTACTCCAAGAGCAATAGCCGCCAACACATAGACGCCATAATTCTGAGCAAAATTACTGATACTCACAACCACTTCAGTAATCCATGGCAGGTCCCGATTTCTGCTGGCAAACACTGCAGTTAATTTCGGCACTACCCAAACCATCATCATCGATACAATGATTACGGATACACTAATGAGAGTTATCGGGTAAATCAGTGCTCGAGAGATAGTTTTACGATTCTCTGCACTGGTATCGAGCTCCTCTGCGAGACGTAGTAAAATAGTATGCAAATGTCCTGTTTCTTCGCCAACCCCAATACCGGCAATAATACTTTCAGGGATTTTATAGGGCGAACGTCTCAATGCCTCTGAGAAACTGCGACCCTCGATAATTTCGCTCCGCCAACTTTCGACTAACCGTCTTTGCTTGTCCGTCTCAGCCTGCTCGATGGTCATGCGTAGGGATTCTTCCAAAGGCAATCCGGATTGAATTAAAATTGCCTGTTGCTGCAACAATAGTGACAAATCAAGGTTCTCTACTCGCGCCTGACGCAGCACCTTAGAGCCTTTTTTCACCGTCTTTTGTCCGACCTCACTAAGCGTAGATGGTAATAATTTTTTATCTTTAAGCAGGCGCCTCGCCTGCCGGTCTGAATCAGCAGAAATGACGCCACTGACTAGTTTCCCCGAGGCGTTATAAGCAGAATAATCGAAAGCCGGCATAACTAGTTAAACGCTAGTGACACGAAGAACTTCTTCTATCGTGGTCATTCCATCGCCAACCAGCGCGAACCCCGCCTGACGTATACTGGGGACGTTTTCTCTAATCTTCGCCTCTAAATCAATCTCCCCGGCATTTTCATGAATAAGGGTCTGTAGTGCCGCATCTACAGTGACTAGCTCAAACAGCGCTTGACGGCCCGCATATCCGGTGCTGTTGCACTTTTCACAGCCACCAGCCTCATAAATTTTATGGCCTTTTTTTAATTTTAACAAATCTCTATTAAATTCATTGGGCTCAACCTCGCACCGGCAATGGTGACAGAGTTTGCGTAATAGCCGTTGTGACAAAATACCTCTAATAGTCGACGCCAAGAGAAAACTATCCACTCCTAAATCTTGTAGTCGAGTTATTGCACCCGCTGCTGTATTAGTGTGCAGTGTCGACAGCACTAAATGGCCAGTTAAGCTTGATTGCGTAGCTATTTCAGCAGTCTCTCCGTCGCGGATCTCACCGATCAAAATAACGTCTGGATCCTGTCGTAGAATCGCCTTCAAACCACGGGCAAAGGTCATCCCAGCTCGCAAATTAATCTGCGTCTGGCTGATACCCGGTAAATCGTATTCAACGGGGTCTTCGACCGTCATAATATTGCGACCCTTGCGGTCCATCTGCTGCAAAGCGGCATAAAGCGTGGTAGTTTTACCTGAACCGGTCGGGCCAGTCACCAACACAATGCCGTGAGGGCGCCGAATTAAATCATCCAGTTGAGCGGATGTATTTGCTGGCATGCCAAGATCGTCAACTTGGAGCTTTCCCGCATCTTTGTCTAATAGTCGCATCACAACACGCTCACCATGGCTTGATGGCATGGTCGAAATACGCAGATCAATACTGCGACCACCCAACTTCACACTCATGCGTCCATCTTGAGGCAATCTTTTTTCGGCAATATCAAGCTTTGACATAACTTTAATACGAGAAATTAGTAATGGTGTTATTTGCGCAGACGGTTTTAAAACCGTACTCAACACACCGTCCAGACGAAACCGAACCAGAGATTCCTTTTCGTAGGGCTCAATATGAATATCTGAGGCCTTTTCCTTTAGCGACTCCGCCAAGATAGCATTAAGTAGTCGAATGATCGGTGCATCATCTTCAGAATCCAACAGATCACCAGTGTCTTCTAAGTCGGCAGCAGCAGATTCCATATCGACAAATTCTTTGATATCTTCCATGACCGATTCAGACGAATTTCTCCGGCCACTATAGAGGGCGGAAAGCATTTTATCGAAAGCATCGCTGTCGACTTGTTGCACTGCTGAGAACCCACTACCTGTTCGACTGACCTCAGCAATAGCCCACTGAGTAGCATTCGGGGATAGCACAAGATCACCCTCGGCCTCACGCACCAACAAACCGTTATTGCGCGCAAATTCGAAGGGCAGTAATCGAGTGCTTAAATTTGACATCTTTAAATCCTTAACCAATCCTAGTTAGCTAGCGAGACAATTTCCCCTACTCAGGAGCCGGTTTCCCTCCGGCCATAGAGGGAAACGGAAAAGGACTTACATTACCGCCCTTAGCCTCTGTGATTTTGCCTGCGCCCTCTTTTTCCACTTCATCGATTCGAATAATAGACTGCATGGGAATAAAGCTGCGTTTGACGTCAGTAAACTCATTTTTAAGCTTCTCTTCTGCTGGGTCCACAATCATCTGTGAACGCTCGCCAAACAAAAAGTCCTCAACCTCTAGAAAGCCCCAGAGATCGCTCTGGAAAACGTGACGGGCAAAAATCTCATAGACCTGCCCTTGATTTAAAAAGTTAATGCGGTAGATCGGTTCGTTGGCCATAGAGTATCACTGTTAAAAGAGCTAATAAGGAGTCGCGATGATAGCATATCAGCGCAAAATCACACCGCAAAATGTTGCGCAATGGGCACTCAAGGCTATAATGGCGCATCCCAAATGAGTAAGACCATAAGAATGCTGGAAAAGTCAGTTAAAAAACTTCATATCGTTACGCACGGCTGTCAGATGAATGAATATGATTCTGCCCGCATGCGAGATTTGTTGGGTGAAAGCCACCAAATGGTTATGACCGATAATGCCAAAGACGCCGATGTTATTTTACTAAATACTTGCTCTATTAGAGAAAAAGCACAAGAGAAGGTATTTCATCAGCTTGGTCGATGGAAGCATTTAAAAGAAGCCAAACCAGATTTATTAATCGGCGTAGGCGGCTGCGTTGCTAGCCAAGAAGGGGCTGCCATTGCTAAACGAGCGCCCTTTGTAGACCTTATTTTTGGCCCGCAAACACTGCATCGCCTTCCCGAGATGATGGAACAAAAGCAAGCTAATGGCGCTGTCGTTGTAGATATTAGTTTTCCAGAAATTGAAAAGTTTGATCGTCTTCCCGAGCCAGAAGCAGATGGTCCCAGCGCCTTTGTTTCGATCATGGAGGGCTGTTCCAAGTACTGTACTTTTTGTGTTGTCCCCTACACCAGAGGCGAAGAAGTTAGCCGTCCCATCGCCGATGTTTTAGCGGAGATAAACTCCCTAGCAGAACAGGGTGTCCGCGAAGTTAATCTTCTTGGCCAGAATGTTAACGCTTATCGCGGCGATATGCCCGATGGTGCCATTTGTGATTTTGCTGAACTCATACCATTTGTCGCTAGCATCGAGGGTATCGACCGCATTCGTTACACCACGTCTCATCCTGTAGAGTTTTCGGATGCGCTTATTGATGTCTACAGTCGTGTACCTGAGCTAGTAAGTCACTTGCACTTGCCCGTGCAAAGTGGCTCAGACAAAATACTTATGGCCATGAAACGTGGCCACACAGCCATTGAGTACAAATCTAAAATTCGCCGGTTACGTCAACTACGACCTGACATCAGCATATCATCTGACTTTATTATTGGTTTCCCCAACGAATCTGAAGAAGATTTTGCAGCTACTATGAAATTAATTGAGCAGGTAGGATTTGATACCTCATTTAGTTTCATCTATAGCGCACGTCCTGGAACGCCAGCTGCAGATTTACCGGATAATGTCGGTCTCGAGGAGAAAAAACAGCGCCTTAAAATATTACAGACAAGAATCGTGCAGAGCGCCATTGAAATAAGTCGGCGCATGGTAGGTACCCAACAAAACTTGCTAGTAACCGGCGTATCTAAAAAGGATCCCGGAGAACTTCAAGGGCGAACGGAAAATAATCGTGTGGTTAATTTTCGGACTAGCGATCAAAACCTAATTGGGCAGTTTGCAGATGTGATGATTACTGAAGCCTTACCAAACTCTCTTCGCGGCCTGCTTATTTAGCGCCATCCTCAAAAAGAGCCGTATGGTTGCAGTAAGGAATCTTTTTAACGGCTCGCCAGAGGTGCTTTTTAATTCAATAGCGTACTATAAAAAGAGTTTACGCTGCTCCTATGATCGGGCTATGCTAGTGGAATGATAAATCACATAGGCGTTTAAGCAGCCCTTGAAACAACTGGAAACTCAACC
>CAJIZU010000021.1 GCA_905181925.1 gamma proteobacterium HTCC2207 | reverse complement strand
AGATATTAAAACCATCGCTATGGAAGCTGCAGAGCAAAATGGCATTGTCTTTCTCGATGAGATTGATAAGGTCTGTCGGCGCGGTGAAACTAGCGGCGCAGACGTGTCTAGAGAGGGTGTTCAGCGTGACCTACTACCACTGATCGAGGGCTGCACCGTATCTACCAAATTTGGCATGATTAAAACTGACCATATTCTGTTTATTGCCTCAGGTGCCTTTCATCTGTCAAAGCCGTCTGACCTAATTCCCGAATTACAGGGACGACTGCCTATTAGAGTGGAATTAAATGCGCTGAAAGTCGGTGACTTGGAGCGTATTTTAACGGAACCTAAAGCTTCTCTGACTAAACAATATTGTGAGCTTATGGCGACTGAAGGGTTAACTATTGATTTCACCACAGAGGGTACCCGCCGTATCGCAGAAATTGCTTTTGAGGTCAATGAAGGGACCGAAAATATTGGTGCACGCCGTCTACACACAATTTTAGAGCGTTTACTTGAAGATATCTCGTTCAATGCTTCAGACTTGGGCTCCAAGAACGAGTCTATTTCTATTGATAAAGCCTTTGTTGATAAAAACTTGGGTGAACTAGCCAGCGATGAGGATCTAACTCGCTTCATTTTATAGTGAAGTGAGTTCTTAGGGAGACTGTTTAAATGCCCACGCCACAAGGAATTTTTGTTACTAAATCTAAAGACACTCTAAGATTAGAGTATGCCGAGGAGAAACAGCATAAACTGAGGGCAGAATATCTGAGGGTTTTTTCTCCGAGTGCCGAGGTTCGCGGCCATGGGAAGGGCCAGGAGGTACTCCAGTTTGGTAAGCGTCATGTGGTTATTTCAGGCATTCAAAAATCGGGTAACTACGCCATTCAGATTACCTTTAGTGATGGGCATAATTCGGGAATTTTCACCTGGGATTACCTTTATGACCTGGCTGAAAACTACACTGATTACTGGATTGGTTATCTAGGGCGATTACATGTGGCCGGTCAATCTCGCGACCCCGATGTTCAAGTGGTAAAACTCTCATGAAAACCTCATTAACGCCCCCCTATTGCTCTGCAAGTACAACAGAATCAAACATTTAGTGAGTATGCAGTCTGACTGATACCTAAACGGCGTAAGTAACGCTACAATAGTTCCCTTAATTTTTTACCTTATAGTTGAAAAGATGCCTGAGAAAACTACACATTTTGGTTATAAGACCGTCGACGTTGAAGAGAAGGCCGGCAAAGTTGCCGAGGTCTTTCACTCCGTTGCCGGAAACTACGATCTAATGAATGATCTTATGTCAGGCGGAATTCATCGCCTGTGGAAGCGTATGACCATTGAAATGTCTGGCGTGCGCAAAGGACATAAAGTCTTAGATATTGCCGGGGGCACTGGGGACCTAGCTGCTAAATTTTCACGTATCGTCGGGCCAGAGGGTACCGTTGTTCTAGCCGACATTAATGATTCAATGCTAAAAGTTGGGCGTGATCGGCTTGTTGACCGCGGTATAGTTGATAATGTGCGTTTTTCTCAGGCAGATGCGCAGTACTTGCCCTTCCCTGACAATACCTTTGATGTGATTACTATCGCGTTTGGTTTACGAAATGTTACCGACAAAGATATGGCTTTGCGTTCCATGTTGCGAGTTTTGAAGCCTGGCGGAAAGCTCCTTATACTAGAGTTTTCAAAGCCGAAAAACCCCTTACTATCAAAAGTATACGATACATATTCCTTCAATATTTTACCCAAGTTAGGAAAACTGTTTGCCAATGATGCTGATAGTTATCAATATTTAGCAGAATCAATTCGTATGCATCCAGATCAGAAGACACTTCTGGACATGCTTAACACTGCCGGTTTTGCAAATTCTGATTTTCACAACATGACCGGGGGCGTTGTTGCCCTGCACCGCGGAGTTAAGCCGTAGTGATGCTTTCAGTTTTACGCAAAACTGCTTTGGGAGGCATAGAAGCGCTTATTGATACTGCGCTAACCCATGATCCCGCATCAGCCTCAGCGCTCGCGCTACTGGAAGGCCAAGTCCTATTTATTGAGAGTACGCTTCCGCCAATCAACATAGCGCTTGAACCTAACGCTGGTGGTGTAAAACTTCATGATCAATGGGAGGGCGAGGCTTCAGTGACTATTACGGGAAGTCTGGTTGCCATGGCTGGGGTCGCCATAAATGCTAAGGAATCTGTTTCATTTTCGGGAACTGGCATAACCGTCAGTGGCAATCTTGATACCCTGAATCAGCTCAATAAAATTATGGGTAATCTAGATATTGATTGGGAGGCTGCATTGGCTGAAATAGTCGGTGATATTCCGGCTCATCTTTTGGCTAAAAGCATTCGTAATTCAGCAGTCTTTAGAGCAGATACGGTTAGGCGTGCCACGACAGGTATGGTGGAAGTCGCGCAAGAGGAATTCAACTTGACGCCCAGTACAAATGAATTTGAAACAAGCGCACCGGAGATTAGAAAATTATCCTCTGATGTCGATCGTGTCGCTGCCCGACTAAAAAGACTTCAGCAGAAACTTCAGCAACATCATCAAGGACCGTTAAATTCGTGATTCGATTGAGACGCATTGCTAAAATAGTCAAAGTGGTGGGTAAATACCGCTTAGATTTACTCTTGGATAAAGAAAAGCTGCCTTTAAGCATCCGTGTTTTTCTTGCTCCAGCTGTTTTCTTTGGTCGTGCTAATGGAAGTCGTGGCGAACGTCTACGCAAAGCACTTGAAGAGCTCGGCCCTATCTTTGTAAAGTTTGGACAACTGTTATCAACCAGACCTGATCTTGTACCAGAAGACATAAGCGTTGAGCTCTCGTCACTTCAAGACAACGTTCCCCCATTTTCCTCACAACTGTTCAAGAAAAATATCGAGCTAGCCTTAGACGGCAGTGTTGATGAGTTATTCCTCAGTTTCGAACCAGATCCGCTGGCGTCAGCCTCCGTGGCTCAGGTTCATGCGGCAGTCCTCGCTGATGGACGTGATGTGGTCGTTAAAGCAGTCAGACCTAATATAGAAAAAACTATCCGCAAAGATATTGCCTTGCTTTACACGCTTGCGCGATTAGTCAAAACCTATAGCGAAGACGGCGAACGCCTGCATCCGTTGGAGGTAGTTAAAGATTATGAATCAGTCATTATAGAGGAACTGAATTTACAGTCTGAGGGCGCGAACGCGTCTTTACTGCGTCACAATTTTGCAGATTCGCCTATGCTCCACGTTCCAGAGATCTACTGGCCATACTCCAATAAAGACGTGCTTGTAATGGAGCGTATTTACGGCATTCCGGTGACCGACATTGATCGACTGGAAGCTGCCGGCGTAGATTTCAAACTGTTGGCACAGCGGGGCGTAGAGATCTTTTTCACCCAAGTCTTCGAACACAATTTTTTCCATGCTGACATGCATCCAGGCAATATATTTGTCGATGCGACCAACCCGAAATCACCCACTTACATTGCTGTAGACTGTGCCATCATGGGCTCGCTCTCTAGCGAAGATCAGTTTTACATGGCGCGCAATTTACTGGCTATGTTCCAGCGCGATTATCGTCTGGTGGCTGAACTTCATATTCGCTCAGGTTGGGTGCCTAAAGATACATCCATTAATGACTTTACCGGCGCCATACGCTCTGTCTGCGAGCCCATCTTTCAGCGTCCGCTTAGCGAAATATCTCTGGGGCACATGTTAATCGATCTATTCACCACGGCGCGACGATTTAATATGGAAGTCCAGCCTTCCTTAGTGCTGCTGCAAAAGACACTTTTAAATATTGAAGGTTTAGGCCGTCAGCTGTATCCCGACCTAGACCTCTGGCAGACCGCGCAACCCTATTTAGAAAAATGGTTAAAAGATCGTTATTCGCCAAAAAGCATTTTTAAACAATTCCAGCGTTATGTGCCTGATTGGTTAGAGCATCTCCCTGAAATACCACCGATGATATTTCAAGCTCTCAAGGCAGCCCAGCAGAACAACGCTCAGCCTTCGCATGACAGCCCAGATC
>CAJIZU010000020.1 GCA_905181925.1 gamma proteobacterium HTCC2207 | reverse complement strand
ATGCTGATCTGCATCAAGCGGTCAGTATGGTACCCAATCCTGATTTGGAGCCTAATACGGTAATGGATGTATTCCAAAAAGGTTATACGCTCAACGGCCGTCTAGTGCGTCCGGCGATGGTCGTTGTATCAAAAGCGGGTTGATTAAAAAGGGTTATTTGAAGTCAGGTACCCTTGAAGTTTCTAAACCCACACCCATATAAGGGTTAAGCAAATATTTTTTTAATAAGACCTGTTGAAGGTTTTAAGACAAGTAACGGAGAGTTAAGAGATGGGAAAGATTATCGGAATTGATTTGGGTACAACCAACTCATGTGTGTCAGTACTTGAAGGCGATAAGCCCAAGGTAATTGAGAATGCAGAGGGCGCAAGAACGACTCCCTCAGTAGTCGCTTTTGCTGATGATGGCGAGATTTTAGTAGGCCAGTCGGCAAAACGACAGGCCGTGACTAACCCTGAAAATACAGTTTATGCGGTGAAGCGTCTTATTGGTCGTCGTTTTGAAGATGACGTTGTGCAAAAAGACATCAAAATGGTTCCCTATAAAATCGTTAAAGCAGATAACGGTGATGCCTGGGTAGAGATTAAAGGTGATGCTAAAGCGGCACCACAAATCTCGGCTGAAATTTTAAAGAAAATGAAAAAAACCGCTGAGGACTATCTTGGCGAAGCAGTGACTGAAGCGGTAATTACTGTACCAGCTTACTTCAACGATTCTCAGCGTCAGGCAACTAAGGATGCAGGGCGAATTGCAGGTTTAGATGTTAAGCGGATTATTAATGAGCCTACTGCAGCGGCATTGGCATATGGCATCGACAAGACTCCTGGCGATAGCGTTGTTGCAGTCTATGATCTGGGTGGCGGAACGTTCGATATTTCGGTTATTGAAATAGCCGATGTCGATGGTGAAAAGCAATTTGAAGTGCTAGCTACTAACGGTGATACGTTCTTGGGTGGTGAAGACTTTGATATGCGCTTAATTGAGTACTTGTCAGCAGAATTTAAGCAGGACAGTGGCATTGATTTACACGGTGATCCGTTGGCTATGCAACGCTTGAAAGAAGCGGCTGAAAAATCGAAAATCGAATTATCATCAAGTCAGCAAACAGAAGTTAATCTACCGTACATTACTGCTGACGCTACTGGTCCCAAACATTTGGTAGTTAAGTTGACTCGTGCCAAGCTCGAATCCTTAGTAGAAGATTTGGTTGAGCGTTCTTTACAACCGTTGAAGACGGCTCTGAAAGACGCCGGCAAGTCTACATCAGAGATTGATGAGATTATTTTGGTGGGTGGTCAAACACGCATGCCAATGGTTCAAGACAAGGTAACTGCGTTCTTTGGTAAAGAGCCCCGCAAGGATGTTAATCCCGATGAGGCTGTAGCCGTTGGTGCTGGTTTGCAAGGCGCCGTTCTCTCTGGTGACGTTACTGATGTATTGCTATTGGATGTTACCCCCTTGAGCTTAGGTATTGAGACTATGGGTGGTGTAGCAACCCCAGTGATTGAAAAGAATACGACTATTCCTACTAAGAAATCACAAATATTCTCCACTGCTGATGATAATCAAGCTGCTGTGACGATTCACGTAGTTCAAGGTGAACGCAAGCAGGCGACTCAAAATAAATCGTTGGGTCGTTTTGACTTGTCGGATATTCCGCCTGCACCAAGAGGCATGCCACAGATTGAAGTTACCTTTGATATCGATGCTAACGGTATTTTGAATGTGGGTGCGAAAGACAAGGCGACGGGTAAAGAGCAGTCAATTATCATCAAAGCCTCATCAGGACTGTCTGATGAAGAGATTGATGCCATGGTGAAAGATGCAGAAGCTAACGCTGCTGAAGATAAAAAGTTTGAAGAACTGGTTCAGGCGCGTAATACCGCTGATGGCCTGGCGCATGCGGCTAAGAAAACCTTGGAAGAGGCTGGTGATAAAGCTACTGATGAGGAAAAAGCCGCGATTGAAGCTGGTGTTAAGCAGGTTGAGGCAGCAGTTCAGGGCGATAACAAGGATGCGATAGATGAAGCTGCTAAAGTGCTTTCTGAAGCCTCAGCTGGATTAGCTCAAAAGCTTTATGCAGAGCAAGCAGAAGCGGGCGAGCAGCCTGCAGACGAGCAAGCTCCGGGCGATGATGCTATGGATGCCGAGTTCGAAGAAGTGAAAGACGAGGATGCTAAAGAAGATACTAAGTAATGTTTGTTTGAGTAGGCTCATTGGTTGTTAAGTTTAGGCGCGAAGTGAATTTTGAGCGATATCTCAAAATAACCCTCGCGCCTCTTTATTTAAGGCTCTATCTATCGCGAAAGCGCTGTAGATAATAGTTGGGAAGTAAGCAAAGTATGGCTAAGCGGGATTATTACGAAGTACTTGGAGTGGATAGCAGTGCCTCTGCTCCAGAAATAAAGAAAGCATTTCGTCGCATAGCGATGAAGTTTCATCCTGATCGTAACCCAGATGATAAAAATGCTGACGAAAAATTCAAAGAAGCCCAAGAGGCTTATGAAATACTGAGCGATGCTGATAAAAAGTCTACCTATGACCGGTTCGGGCATGCTGGATTAGATCAAAGTGGTGGCGGTCAGCAGGGTGGCGCTGGTTTCAGTGATGTTTTTGGTGATGTTTTTGGTGATATTTTCGGCGGTGGCGGAGGTCGTGGCCGAAGTGGTCCGGCTAGAGGCTCAGATTTACGCTACGATTTAGACCTCGATTTAGAGCACGCTGTAAAAGGCAAGACCGTGCAAATTGAAGTGCCTACCATGACGCACTGTGATCCATGCGGCGGTTCGGGTGCTCGGAAAGGTACGGCACCGGTAACCTGCGATACATGTGGTGGGGTAGGTCAGGTGAGAATGTCTCAGGGCTTTTTCTCTGTTCAGCAAGCTTGCCCAACATGCCGTGGTCGTGGAAAGATGATTTCGGATCCTTGTGGTACATGTCACGGACAAGGTGTTAAAGAAGAGCGTAAAACACTTTCTGTAAAAATTCCTGCTGGTGTCGATACTGGCGATAGAATTCGCTTGTCCGGTAAAGGAGAGGCGGGCCCTCAGGGAGGTCCTGCCGGTGATTTGTACGTACAAATGAATGTGCGTGAGCATAATATTTTTGTCCGCGATGGAAGCAACTTACATTGTGAGGTGCCTATTAGTTTCGCTCAGGCGGCGTTAGGGGGTGACCTTGAAGTTCCTACACTATCGGGTAAGGTTAAGTTAAAGATCCCTGCTGAAACTCAGAGTAGTAAGCTATTTCGTCTGCGTGGTAAAGGAGTGGCTCCAGTTCGGGGTGGTGCGCAGGGTGACTTGTTATGTAGAGTCGTAGTTGAGACGCCGGTTAATCTAAGTGCTGAACAGCGTGCTTTATTGCAAAGCTTTGATGAAAGTTTAGCGGGCGCAAGTAAGCATTCTCCGCGCAGTACTAACTGGTTTGATGGTGTGAAGAAATTTTTCGATAACCTGACGAGTTGAGTGTAAAGTAATGCTTGGTGTCAATAATTAGGGCGTTTGATTTAACGAGGAGAGATGTGGTGCGCAATATAGCGATTACTGGAGCCGGCGGCCGCATGGGTAAAGCGCTGATTGAAGCACTGGCTGCAACCGATGGTGTGCAGTTAACTGCGGCTATCGAACACTCAGCCAGTCAGCATGTTGGTAGTGATGCCGGAGAGTTGGCAGGGATTGGACGCAATAATGTCACAGTGGTGAGTTCGGTACTTGACGTGGTTGATGCGTTTGACACTCTTATTGATTTTAGTGTCCCAGCTTCGACAGCAAATAATGCTCAGGTTTGCCACCAGTATACTAAAAAAATGGTTATTGGGACCACGGGTTTAACCTCAGATCAACTCCAATCTGTTCAATCCGTCAGCGAGAGTGCCGCTGTTTGCATGGCATCAAATTTTGCAACGGGGGTGAACCTCTGTTTTAAATTAGCTGAGATTGCTGCGCTAGCACTTGGTGATGACGCTGATATCGAGATTAGCGAGGCTCATCACAAGCATAAAGTTGATGCACCATCAGGTACTGCATTGTCGCTCGGTCATTCTGTGGCAAATGCTTTGGGTCGTGATCTTGAAGAGGTCGCCGTTTATGGGCGAGAGGGTTTGTCTGGTGCTCGCGACGCTAAGGCGATTGGCTTTTCTTCAGTAAGAGCTGGCGATATTGTTGGAGATCACACTGTTTTATTTGCCGCTGATGGTGAGCGAGTGGAAATTACTCATAAGGCATCGAGCCGGGCTGCCTTTGCCAGGGGTGCGGTGCGAGCTGCCAAATGGCTGGCAGATAGAGATGTTGGTATGTTCGATATGCAAGATGTTTTGGGTCTCAAATAGCTGATTTTAAAGCCCTAGGCTGGTCGCTATGTTTTGGTGAATTTTTGATCCGCGGCAATGGACAATATGGTCCTTTTTCCCTATAATTCTCTCCTAACACCGCGGTAATAAAAAGCGGTCTCGTTCTGAGAGGTTAGAGCAAAACAGAGTATTTTATTTAAGCGAGATGAGACCAACAGTTTCGTCTCGCTTTTTTGCAAACTTAAGAAAATTTTGCTTATCATTTCAGAGTTATTTTTATTGGGATTCAATTAGCTAGGCTGGTTGTGATCTTAATTGGCTGAACGTCAAATATTTAGGAGGTTGTGTGAATTCCCATACTCACCGGGAAGCCGTACTTGCACTTGCAGACGGAACAATTTTCAGAGGAACTGCTATTGGTGCGGAAGGTCTCTCTGTTGGTGAGGTGGTTTTTAATACAGCCCTCACTGGTTACCAAGAAATCCTCACTGATCCCTCTTACGCTCGCCAAATTGTCACCCTGACCTATCCCCACATAGGTAGCACGGGTGTTAATACTGAAGATGAAGAATCGGACACAATATGGGCAGCGGGGTTAGTTATTAGAGACTTACCTCTACTGGCATCAAACTTCCGGAGTGAAGCAAGCTTAGATGACTACCTTAGCGGCAAAAATATACTTGGAATTGCCGATATTGATACTCGAAAATTAACTAGAATACTGCGTCAGACCGGTGCTCAAAGTGGTTGCATCATGACTGGCGATATTGATGAGCAAAAGGCTCTAGCCTCGGCTAGAGAGTTTGCTGGTCTAAAAGGCATGGATCTGGCAAAAGAGGTGACTGCCAGTACTAGTTATCCATGGACAGAGCACAGTTGGGTTCTGGGTGAGGGCTATAAGTCACAACAGCCTGGTAGCGCTAAGTATAAGGTGGTTGCCTATGATTATGGGGTCAAGCGGAACATTTTACGCATGTTAGTGGACCGTGATTGTGAGTTGCTTGTGGTGCCAGCAAAAACATCGGCTGAGGAAGTGTTAGCGATGCATCCAGATGGTGTTTTTCTCTCTAACGGACCAGGAGATCCTGAGCCTTGTGACTATGCCATTACCGCGATAAAAAAGATCTTAGAAACTCAAATGCCGGTTTTTGGGATCTGCTTGGGACATCAATTACTCGCGCTAGCCTCAGGGGCTAAAACGATGAAAATGAAGTTTGGGCACCACGGTGCGAATCATCCAGTGGAAGATATAAAAAATAATATTGTAATGATTACCAGTCAAAATCATGGGTTTGCTGTTGATGAAGACAGTTTACCCAACAATCTAGCCGCTACGCATCGCTCATTGTTTGACGGATCATTACAAGGTATACACAGAACGGATAAGGCCGCTTTTAGTTTTCAAGGCCACCCTGAAGCGAGTCCCGGCCCCCACGATGCGGCCCCTCTATTTGACCACTTTATAGATTTAATGGAAGCTAACCGACATGCGTTAGCGGAGTAAACATGCCAAAAAGAACTGATATAAAAAGTATTCTCATCATCGGTGCAGGGCCGATTATTATTGGTCAGGCTTGTGAGTTTGATTATTCTGGAGCCCAAGCTTGTAAAGCCTTAAGAGAAGAGGGTTTTAGAGTTATTTTGGTGAATTCCAATCCAGCCACGATCATGACTGATCCTTCAATGGCTGATGCGACCTATATCGAACCTGTTGAGTGGAATACTGTAGCAAGAATTATTGAGAAAGAGCGGCCTGATGCGCTACTGCCAACAATGGGTGGCCAGACCGCACTTAATTGTGCCTTAGATCTTGCCAAGCATGGAGTGCTCGATAAATTTTCGGTTGAAATGATCGGTGCCAATGCGGATGCGATTGACAAGGCTGAAGATCGTGAGCGATTCGATAAGGCAATGAAGGCAATCGGTCTGAGTACGCCTAATTCTGGGATTGCTCATAGTCTAGAAGAAGCGACTCAAGTTGCCGATCAATTTGGTTTTCCATGTGTTATCCGCCCCTCATTTACCATGGGTGGTTCTGGCGGTGGTATTGCCTACAACCGTGAAGAGTTTGAAACCATTTGCCGCCGTGGTTTGGATCTTTCGCCGACCAATGAACTGCTGATTGATGAATCGCTAATTGGCTGGAAAGAGTTCGAGATGGAGGTTGTCAGAGACCGTAAAGATAATTGTATTATTGTCTGCGCGATCGAGAACCTTGACCCTATGGGTATTCATACCGGTGACTCAATCACTGTTGCTCCGGCTCAGACACTGACGGATAAAGAATATCAGATTATGCGTAATGCCTCGATCAAGGTGTTGCGCGAAATTGGCGTTGAGACCGGTGGCTCTAATGTCCAGTTTGCGGTTAACCCTGAAGATGGGCGACTAGTCGTTATCGAGATGAACCCTCGGGTTTCTCGATCATCTGCATTAGCCTCTAAAGCAACTGGCTTTCCAATTGCAAGAATTGCGGCCAAGTTAGCGGTGGGATATACCTTAGATGAGTTACAAAATGAAATTACTGGAGGTGCTACTCCGGCATCCTTTGAACCCAGTATAGATTACGTAGTAACTAAAATACCGCGCTTCGCGTTTGAAAAGTTTAGTCAGGCAGATCAAGCCCTAACTACGCAGATGAAGTCTGTGGGTGAGGTTATGGCAATTGGCCGGACTTTCCAAGAGTCGATGCAAAAAGCATTGCGCGGTTTAGAGGTGGGTGTAGCTGGCTTCGATCCAAAAGTTGATACCAGCAACGATGATTTTGGCGCTGTTTTATACAACCAATTAGCCGAAGCGGGCCCTGACCGAATTTGGTATCTGGCTGATGCTTTTCGACACGGCATGAGTTGCGATGAAATATTTGGAATTACAAAAATAGATCCATGGTTTTTGGTGCAAATTGAAGATCTAGTTATTGAAGAGAGCCACTTAAATGGTAAGACGCTTCATGACCTCGATGAGAAATGGCTTTATAGCCTAAAGCGCAAAGGATTCGCGGATCGCCGCTTGGCAGATATTTTAGGGTGTTCTGAAACTGAAGTGCGTGAGCATCGTTATAGCTTTGATATGCACCCTGTATACAAGCGAGTAGATACCTGTGCAGCAGAATTTTCGACTGAAACGGCCTACATGTATTCTACCTATGAAGAAGAATGTGAGGCACAGCCTAGCAACAAAGATAAGATTCTTGTACTTGGTGGCGGTCCCAATCGTATCGGGCAGGGGATCGAATTTGATTATTGTTGTGTTCACGCCGCTTTGGCGATGCGTGAAGATGGTTATGAGACCATTATGGTCAACTGCAACCCAGAAACTGTCTCTACCGACTATGATACCTCCGATCGTTTATTCTTTGAGCCGGTGACCTTAGAAGATGTACTAGAGATTGTTCGTCTTGAAAAGCCTAAAGGAGTCATTGTCCAGTTTGGTGGCCAAACGCCGCTAAAACTCGCCCGTGCTTTGGAAGCGGAAGGTGTGCCGATCATTGGCACTACGCCAGATGCCATTGATCGTGCAGAAGATCGTGAGCGGTTTCAGCAAATGATTGAAAAACTGGGTTTACTTCAGCCCCACAATGCCACTGCACGAAGTGCAGATGAGGCGGTTGAATTAGCTAAAGGAATTGGTTATCCGCTAGTGGTGCGGCCCTCTTATGTTCTTGGTGGACGAGCTATGGAAATCGTCTATAAAGAAGACGAGCTGCGACACTATATGAAAACCGCCGTTCAGGTTTCAGATGATTCTCCGGTGCTATTAGATTTCTTTCTACCTAATGCTATTGAGATGGATGTCGATGCGGTTAGTGATGGAGAGCAGGTGGTGATTGGTGCAATTATGCAGCACATCGAGCAGGCGGGAATACACTCCGGTGATTCAGCCTGTTCATTACCACCTTATAGTCTTAGTGAAACCGTACAAGACGAAATGAGAGAAGTTTGTAAGAAGATGGCTCGTGAGCTTGGTGTGCGTGGGTTAATGAATGTTCAGCTCGCGCTGCAGGATGATAAAATTTACGTTATTGAAGTAAATCCAAGGGCATCCCGCACAATTCCTTTTGTGTCAAAATGTATTGGTGTCTCTCTGGCGAAAATAGCAGCACGCTGCATGGTAGGCCAGACGCTTGAACAGCAAAATTTTACAAAAGAAATTATTCCACCCTACTTCAGTGTAAAAGAGGCAGTGTTCCCGTTTAACAAATTCCCTGGCATCGATCCGATTCTTGGGCCTGAAATGAAGTCTACAGGCGAAGTGATGGGCGTTGGAACAACATTTGCTGAGGCCTATGGAAAAGCCGAATTAGGCGCTAGTGATGAAATTCCAAGTAAGGGAACCGCGTTTGTTAGCGTTCGTCAACGTGACAAAGATCAGTTACCAGCACTTGCTAAAAAGTTGGTCACACTTGGCTTTAAGCTAGTTGCTACCAGAGGAACTGCGCTCGCCATTGAGGAGTCCGGTTTTGAAGTGCAGATGGTTAATAAAGTGAAAGAGGGTAGGCCGCATATAGTCGACATGATTAAGAGTGATAAAATCGATCTAATCATCAATTCCACCGAAGGTCGACAGGCTATTGTTGATTCATCGACTATCCGCTCCAGTGCTGAGCAACATCGCGTGTACTACACGACGACTATGGCAGGTGGTAATGCTGTTTGTGAAGCGTTGAATTTTGCCGGTGAAATTGAGGTTAGGAGTTTACAGCAGTTACATAAGGAGATTATTTAATGCAAAAGAATGCAATGACAGCCGAGGGAGAATCTGCGCTTAGGAAAGAACTGAACAACTTAATAAAGGTTGTACGACCTAGTATTGTTGAAGCAATTTCTACTGCACGGGAACATGGCGATCTTAAAGAGAATGCCGAGTATCATGCCGCTCGTGAGCAGCAGAGTTTTGCTGAGGGCCGTATTCAGGATATTGAGGGAAAGCTATCTAATGCGCAGGTAATCGATATATCGAAGATACCTCAGGGTGATCGTGTCATCTTCGGTTCTGTAGTGACCATTATTAAAATGGATACTGATGAAACGGTTACCTATCGAATTGTTGGCGATGATGAGGCGGACGTAAAAGCGGGTAAGATTTCATATCAGTCACCCATTGCCAGAGCCCTAATCAGTAAAGAGATTGGCGATGTCGTCGTGGTAAAGGCGCCGAGTGGCGATGTTGAATATGAAATTGACGATGTTGTTTACCAGTAAACGTTAAGAATTAGCCGATAGTAAAAAGATCATCAACGCCTTTTGCGCGTGCAGTCGGTTTTCAGCCTCATCCCACACCACCGAAATAGACTCATCCTCAAGTAGTTCTTCCGATACTTCCTCGTTTCTATGAGCCGGCAAGCAGTGCATAAAAAGAGCATCGTCCGCTGCATATGACATCAATTGATGATTGACCTGGAAGCCAGAAAATTGCTCTAGTCTTGCCTTAGCTTCAGACTCCTGGCCCATAGAGGCATAGACGTCGGTTGTTACTAATTGCGCCCCTGCTACGGCTTCCACAGGATTTCGTGTAAGAGTAACTCGGTCACCGGCCTCAGCAACCAGTGTTGCATTTGGTTCATATCCTTCAGGGCAGGCAATGTTCAATTTGAAATCAAGCGTTATGGCGGCATTGATCCACGAGTGACATACGTTATTGCCATCGCCAATCCATGCTACTGTCTGTCCTTGAATTGAACCTCGGTGTTCAACGTAGGTTTGAATATCAGCTAAAAGCTGGCAGGGATGGTAGTCATCGGTCAGTGCATTAATAACGGGGACCTTAGAATACTTAGCAAACCGCTCGATTTTGTCATGAGCAAACGTTCTAATCATGATTAAATCTACCATACGCGAAATGACCCGCGCCGTATCTTCCACAGGCTCATCTCTTCCCATCTGTAAATCATTGGATGACAGAAAAAGAGCACTGCCGCCCAGCTGAGCCATTCCAGCTTCAAAGGACACTCTTGTTCGCGTTGAAGACTTCTCAAAAATCATACCCAGCACCTTTCCGTCAAAGACCCGTGCCTGACGGCCTTCCTTGTGAGCAGTTTTAAGTGCTATAGCGGACTGAATGATGTGATTACATTCATCGGAGCTCAAATCTCTCAGAGTAAGAAAATGTCGAATAGCGATGGTTTATCTCCTTATTAGTCAGACTTAAAGTCTCTGATTAGCGGTACTAAAATTGTGATTAGCAGATCAACCTCTTCGTCAGTCAGAATAAATGGCGGGAGTAATCGAATAACGGAGTCTGCGGTGACATTAATTAACAAGCCTTTCTCAATAGCGGCGGCGAATAAAGATTTACAGGGCTGGTTTAGCTCGATGCCAATCATGCATCCCATACCGCGGATATCTACAACGTGTGTCGCTGACGTTAGGCCTTTCTCAAGCCCAGCTATAATTCTTGTACCAATCGCTGATGCTCTGTTCAACAGTCCTTCAGCATCTAACGTATTAATTGTGGCCAGCGCGGCCGCACAGGCTAGTGGGTTTCCGCCAAAAGTAGAACCATGGTTGCCTGGCTGCATGAGCTCCGTCGCCTTTCCTGCTGCAAGACAAGCGCCGATAGGGAATCCATTGCCCAAGCCTTTTGAGGTAGTTACTACGTCGGGCAAAATATCACTGTGTTGAAAACAAAAATACCTTCCAGTTCTGCCATTGCCTGTTTGTACTTCATCTAGCATCAAAAGCCAGTTATTTTGATCGCAGAATACTCTAAGCTGCTGCAGATACTCTTTGGAGGCGATGCGAATTCCGCCCTCGCCTTGGATGGGTTCAACGAAAATAGCGCAAATATTTCGGTTGTTGTCTGCTATTTTCTGAAGAGCCTGAATGTCATCGAAAGGGGCTCTGGCAAATCCCGTAACAAGAGGTTCAAATCCGGCTTGCACTCTGCGCCCACCGGAGGCACTAAGCGTCGCAAGAGTTCTACCATGAAAGGCATTTTCCATAACCAGTACAGTGGGTAATGCAATTCCTTGTTGATGGCCAAAAAGCCGCGCCATTTTAATAGCGGCCTCATTTGCCTCAGCACCAGAGTTGCCAAAAAATACTTTACGCATACCCGAGATTTTACATAGCCTCTCAGCAAGAATTTCTTGATTAGGAATAGTAAAAAAGTTTGAACAATGAGTGAGGGTATTTGATTGTTCACTAATAGCGTGAGTAACGGCGGGGTGAGCATGCCCGAGCCCACATACGGCAATTCCAGACAATGCATCTAAATACTTATTACCTTTTTCATCCCACAGCCAAGCACCCTGTCCTTTGACAAGTGTCGCTGCGCGGTCACCATAAGTGTTCATTAGTGCTGTTGAAGTCATGCTGTCATTATTCCCTTTCCGATTATTTATCGGAATAAAAAAAGGCAGCTGAGCTGCCTCTCGAATTTATCTACAAATCATAGCGTGGATTGAGGAGGCTGGCAAGATAGTGGCGTTTTCCGACATTCCACTGCGGATAGGATAGGCATTGTATTATAAAAATAAATTTCCATAACAGTGTCGCCACTGATTGAAAAGGTTTAAAATTCGCGCTTTAGCTCATTAAACATATAGGCAAGCCACAATGGATATAATGGAAACAATTCGCGAACAGGTAGAAAATAATGCGGTACTTCTCTACATGAAGGGATCACCCAATCAACCGCAATGTGGGTTCTCCTCTAAAACGGTCCAAGCCTTGATGGGCTGTGGTCACAGGTTTGCTTATGTAGATATTCTCTCTAATCCTGAAATACGCAGCAACTTACCTGCATATGGAAATTGGCCCACGTTCCCGCAACTTTGGGTTGCTGGGGAGCTGATTGGTGGTTGTGACATCGTCACTGAAATGCAGGAGAAAGGTGAGTTAAAACAGTTGATAGACGACGCTATTGGTGAAATTTCAGAGTAGTAAGTGTTGTGTTACTAGTATCTTGATGTTCACGATCTATAGTTCTTTATGTCGATAAAATATATCCCAAGTAGCGCCCTTATTATCAAGGGTAATCCTTTTCTTGACTGCGAATGATAATTATTCTTATTCCTATTGACACTGTTATTAAGAGTAATTATCATTCGCTCCGTAATTTAGCAGTAATGCTGTAATCAGAGTTCAAACCTTACTTTATTGGTAGCTCGCGCCTCGTTAGTTAACAGGCTGGGCAAGCAGGTTTGGACTCCTAATGCATTCAAGCTTTTCACTAACGGACACTTTAAAGGAATAACCATGATTTCTAATTCAATATTTTCAAAGTTACTCATTACGCTTTTATTAGCAACCCTCGCTGGCTGTGGAAGTGGCACTAACGCGCCCTCTGATGTTGATGGTGATGGTGTGCCAGATTCTACTGATACTTTCCCTAACGATCCAGCTGAATCAGTAGACACTGACGGCGATACTGTGGGTGATAATGGCGATAATTGCCCGGCGATAGCAAACATTGACCAGACTGACACTGATGGCGATGGAATTGGCGATGCATGTGATGAGGACCAGGACGGTGATACGGTAGGGAATGCCGAAGATAACTGCCCGCTAGTAGCGAACACTGACCAGGCAGATGCGGATGTTAACGGTTCCGGCGATGCTTGTGATGCGATGCCAACCACTTATGCATTTACTAACACTTACTTTTCTGCGGAAGAAAATTCTTCAGTAAGCTATACCGGTCAGACCGCTCGTCAGGTATTAATCTCTGACATGGCATATTACATGTCGACGGTTCTTACTGATGATGCTGCAAACACTGCAGACTCAGTGAAGTCTAGTCTTGACTTTTTCGTTTACGGAACTGACGCAGACGTTACGGATACTTTGCTAGGGACCTATATTAAAGATGCTGAAAATGTGACTCTTAAAGATGCCGCCACCTATGGTGCTATTTCTACAGGTAAAAACCTGCATAAAAAAATCGCTGGTGGCTGTGGTGCTGGTTGCGGAGAAGAATCCAAGTTAATTGGTGATTTTATTGGTTGGAACCGCATGGATGCCGCGGGTAATGCCATAACAACTCCATTGGCGTTGGTTGATGATTGGATTGCGAGCCAAGCAGTCTTGGCATCTGACGGTGTAGTTGTTCAGATTACTGATGCTGACGGAGTAACGTCAGGTGTCAATGTCAATACTGATGCTCATGGACGTAATTATCGTCAGTTAATGCAAAAGTTCTTGATGGGTGCGGTCAATTTCTCCCAGGGTACTAATGATTACTTCAAAACTGATTTCGCCAGTAAATTGACTACCGATGATGGTGGCGATTCCCCAAAGAACTACTCAGCGGGTGAGCATAAGTTTGACGAAGGCTTTGGCTACTATGGTGCGGCTAGAGACAATCTAGCTTATACCGATCTTGAAGCGCGGGCTAAGAGTGGGCGCGATGAATGGAAGAATGGCTACCATGACACAGATGCTGATGGCATGATTGATGTGCGTAGTGAGTATAACTTCGCACACTCTCAAAACTGTGCGAAGCGTGATGCAGGGTCTGCCTCCGGTCCCAACCCAACAGACTTTTCTGGTGATGTTATGACCGCGATCCTAGCTGCGCGACAAATAATCAGTAATGCGGCCAACAAAACTGCACCAGAGTTGACAGATTCTGAAGATGCAAAACTTCAAGAACACATCAAAATGGCGTCTCTTGCATGGGAAAAGTGCATTGCAGCTACCGCGGTTCATTATGTTAATGATGTGATTGCAGATGTTAGTGAGTACAAGAGTGGCGCTCCTGCGAGTTTAGATAACTTTGAGACAGTAGCCAAACACTGGTCAGAGTTAAAAGGCTTTGTCTTGAGCTTACAATTTAGTCCTGCTTCGCCATTTAGAGATGCCTCTGCCATCGTTACCGTCGAAGATTTGATAATGATTTCTGATCTAATTGGTGATGCTCCTGTGCTAGCTGATGGAAGTCAAAATGGTATTGCAACTGGGGCGACTGCGTCCGAAGCTGTCTATGCGTATATTGGTAAACTGACACAAGCCAGGGCTAAGCTACAAGAGGCTTATGGGTTCTCAGATGCAAACACGCTAGCTTGGTAATTTAATGCGATGAAGCCTTTCATATTGTGATCTGAAAGGCTTTTGTTTGGGTGAGAATGTGGCTCGGTTAAAGTTGGTCCACTTTGGGCTAACCTAGGTTAGCCCTTTGGTATTTAAAAGGTATTTAAAAGGTATTTAAAAGGTATTTAAAAATGAATCAATTACGTGTCTTTCTTCCGTTTTTAATGACTGCTGTTTTGACCGCTTGCGGTGGTGGCGGGGGTTCAACTTCAGCGCCTACTCCAGTAGCACCTGGTGACACAACAGCACCGGTAATAACGTTAACTGGCGACAATCCGCAATCAGTTGATTTAAATGCCGAGTATCAGGAACTTGGTGCGTCCACAGACACTGGAGAGACAGTTGACATAGATGCAACGGCAGTAGACACCGCTTCTGTTGGAAGCTATGCGGTTACTTATAATGCAACTGATGCTGCGGGTAACCAGGCAACAGAGAAGACGAGAACTGTCAATGTGACGGATTCGACGCCTGTTGATACAACAGCGCCAGTAATCACCTTAAATGGCGACAACCCTCAAGCCGTTGATTTGAATGCCGAGTATCAGGAGCTTGGAGCATCCACAGACACTGGAGAGACAGTTGACATAGATGCAACGGCAGTAGATACCGCTTCTGTTGGAAGTTATACGGTCACTTATAATGCAACTGATGCTGCGGGTAACCAAGCGGTAGAGAAGACAAGAACTATCAATGTGACAGATTCGACGTCTGGTGATACTTCATCAACGAAATCGTCGGTATTAACTGCGGTAGTGGATGGAATTGTTATTCCCAACTACAAACAGCTTGCGGAGCAAACTGCAGCTTTAGCATCCTCTAGCGGCCCTATAGCAGCCTACTGTGGTTCACTTGGCACAGATGAGGAGTCGGCTAAGCTTGAGGAGGCCAGAGAGGGCTGGAAGGCGGTAATGAAAACAGTCCAAAAGACAGAGATGCACATCTTTGGTCCAGCAGCGCTCAATAAACTGTCTTTGAGAAATCGGGTTTATTTTTATC
>CAJIZU010000019.1 GCA_905181925.1 gamma proteobacterium HTCC2207 | reverse complement strand
GCTTCTTTAACTCTTTCTGGAGTTTTATAGGGGCGAATTTCAGCGCGCTCAATGGTTATATCCGGAACGATTCCCTCAGCCTGGATAGACCTACCACTGGGTGTGAAATAGCGGGCAGTCGTTAGCTTGACTGCTCGCCCATCGCCCAACGGCATTACTGTTTGGACAGACCCCTTACCAAAGCTTTGTGTGCCGACAATGACTGCCCGACGATTGTCTTGCAGTGCGCCGGCAACAATTTCTGACGCCGATGCACTTCCTCCATTAATAAGCACGACAACAGAAATACCGTTGAGAATGTCGCCGGCCTCAGCTTCAAAACGTCGATTAGAGCTGGGTAAACGGCCTTCTGTGTAGACTAGGGTTCCACTGTCGATTAGGGCATCAGCCATAGTTATGGACGCCGGGACAAGGCCGCCGGGATTATTGCGCAAATCAAGGATTAGTCCATTTAGCGGTCCAGCATTGCTAGTCTGTAAATTCTCGACTTCGGTAATAAAATCTTCGCCTGAACTAACTTGAAACTGCGCAACTCTCACATAACCATAGTTAGGCTCTAAGAGGCGACTGCGCACAGCACTGATTTGGATAATGTCGCGGATTATATTAAATGTAAGGGGAGCATCTTCGCTTTCTCGATACACGGTCAGTTTAATGCTGGTACCTTTTTTACCGCGTAGTTTGTCGATAGCCTTCTGTAATCCAAGACCACGGATTGGTGAGTCATCCATCTCAATAATTAAATCACCAGCCTCAATCCCAGCCTTTGCCGCAGGAGTATCATCAATCGGTGATATAACTCTGATTAGGCCACCATCTCCGGCAACTTCTATACCCAAGCCGCCATATTCACCCGTTGCCTTCTCTTGCAGGTCGCCATAGTCATCTGCCTTTAAGTAAGTTGAATGAGGGTCTAGTCCGGTCAGCAGTCCTGCAATTGCATTCTCAAGCAACTCAGTGTCAGTGACCTCTTCCACATAACCTAGACGGATCTGCTCAAATACTTGAGTAAATGTTCGTAGCTCTCTGAGAGGCAGCCGAGTTTCAACATCGGTAGCTTTATTCTCATCAGTAAGAACCTTTTGTGTATCAGATTGCGAGCACAAAGGCACAAACCATAAAATTAACAAAACCAGTCTTAGCTGCATGGTGTCTTTCCTTATCTTGGGTATTACTTATAATATATCGCTAGGACTTCTGGAGCCATTTTTTTGGGCTAGTGGGTTGTCCTTGGCTACGAATTTCAAAATATAACGCCGGAGCCGACAATCCTCCGGTATTACCTGCCCTAGCAATAATTTCATTAGTTTGTACCCAGTCACCGGTATCTTTTAACAGCTCCTGATTATGGCCATAGAGCGTCATATAACCATCGCCATGATCGATAATAAGCAACAGCCCAAAGCCACGCAGATAGTTCGAAAAAACGATACGCCCTTGATGCACTGTTTTGACGGCTGCTCCTGCACTTACCTTAATTAGCCAGCCTTGCCATTGCACAGGTCCATTACGTTGCGCCCCATACCTTTGAGCTAGTTTACCCTTTGTTGGCCACTCCAACTCGCCTTTCCGCGATGTAAATGGGAGAGAGTTTGTGGGTAAAACTAAGTCTGCTACAGCAGTCTCCACTTCATTAAGTAAAGTCTCTAACTCCCGACGCTGCCTTTTTAAGTCAGTGAGCTTTTGCTCGTCGTTAGCGACTGCAAGTTGAAGTTTTCTTAGAGTATTTTCACGCTGAGTAATATTGGTTTTTAAATTTACCTGATTTTTAGATAGCGAATCTTTTGCAGAAATAAGCTCGAGTTTGTTGCTACTAATGGACTGAATAATGTCATTTAGGGCGGTAACACTTATTAAATACTGCTCTATTTTTGCGCTCCTTGCTTGAAGAAAATAGTCGTAGTATTTAAACATGCGAGCAATTTTTTGCGGATCTTCCTGATTTAGAAGTAACTTGATTGGCTCTTGGTCACCGATTTTTTGAGCAGAGCGAAGTTGCGCGATGATAGCGTCGTTTTGCCCGCTGATATTTACTTCTAAATTAGCCTTTTCTTTTTGCTTACCGATTAACTGCTTTTCAACGGTCTTAATATTATTGGATAATTCTCGGATACTGGTGTTGAGTGTGCTCGCCTCAGTTTCAACTCGCTCAAGGTCTGTCTCTAAATCCGTTTGTTGTTCATTCCTTGCCGTTAAGGTTTTTTGTAATTCAGAGATATTTGATTGCAGAATGTCTAGTTTTGACTGCTGTTGATCGTCTGCGATCGCATATGGCATCAGTGTAAGCCCGAATAGGAACGCATAAACCTTCAGAGTTTGCAGTGCCGTTAGGCATAAGCCATTACCTGAGGATTTTGAATAGGGCTTGGCAGTATTTAAGATCACTCGATGAGCGAGCGGCCAGACATTTCAGCCGGCTTGGATAAGTCCATTAATGCCAGCATGGTAGGCGCAATATCGGCCAGTGAACCTCCTTCGGACAGTTTTAGCGTTCTATCTCCCACATAGACTAACGGGACCGGCAGCGTAGTGTGTTGGGTGTGAGGCTGATTTATCGCACTGTCAAACATCAACTCAACATTACCGTGATCTGCGGTGATCAGTGCTTCGCCACCTACCTGGCGTAAACTGGCCAGAACTTTTTGTAAGCATTCATCAACGGCATCAACAGATTGCATGGCGGCATTATAATCACCGGTATGACCCACCATATCGCAATTAGCGTAGTTACAGATGATGGCATCGAAGTGCCCAGATTCAATCGCTTCGATTAAACGTTCAGTTACCTGCGGCGCACTCATTTCAGGCTGTAAGTCATAGGTTGCCACCTTAGGTGAGGGCAACAACATGCGCTCTTCACCGTCATAGCTTGCTTCTCGACCGCCACTCAAAAAAAACGTCACATGGGCATATTTTTCTGTTTCTGCAATACGTAGCTGCCGTTTTTTCTGCTTCGACAAAAACTCTCCCAATGAATTAATAATAGGTATTGGCGGAAAGGCGCAGGGACAGTTTAAGTTGGCTTCATATTCTGTGGTCATGACGAAATGACTAGGTTTGCGTACGACGAACCTATCAAAGCCTGTAAAGTCAGTATCAACAATGGCATGGCTGATTTGTCGTGCTCGATCTGGGCGAAAATTCATAAATATAACGGCATCGCCGTCATCAAGTACTGTTGGCGTAGCGCCCTCTTCACAAATACAGGTAGCGCTGACAAATTCGTCATTTTCACCGCGAGCATAGGCGGTATCTAGGGCATCCATAGGGGTTTTCGCGCAATAATCAGCGAAACCTTCTGTGATCAATCGATAGGCTTGACTGGTTCGCTCCCAGCGATTGTCACGATCCATGGCATAAAAACGACCGATCACTGAGGCTATTTTTGCAACCCCAGAGGCTTTGCATAGTTGATGGGTTTTTTCTAGAGAGGCTTTTGCACTGCGAGGGGGGCAGTCTCGACCATCCAGGAAGGCATGTAAATAAACACGCTTTGAGCCTCGTTTAACGGCTAACTCAATCATCGCATTAATGTGGTCTTCATGGCCATGTACTCCTCCCTTAGAGAGAAGACCAAATATATGGACAGCCTTATCATTTACCACGGTGTCGTCAATAGCGTCGCAATATGCAGGGTTGCTATCGAAATCGCCATCATCTAAAGCTTTATTAATACGCGTGAAGTTTTGATAAATAACTCTACCAGCGCCGATTGTCATATGGCCGACTTCTGAATTTCCCATCTGGCCGTCAGGCAAACCTACTGCTAAGCCAGAGGTACCAATCAATGTGCTGGGATGCCCGTCATGCCAAAGGTTTTCCCAGACGGGCCGATCTGCATTGGCCACGGCATTATATTGTTTGTCATCGCTATGACCACAGCCGTCCAGGATTACAAGTACTAGTGGTTTTCGTTTAACGTTCATTGCATTCCTTTGGAAAACTTTCTTTAGTATCTGATTTTAAAGCTTTTATTTATTTATCGCCATTATTATCCAGAAAATGGTTAAGCCTATTTCATTTAAAATCTTTAACCGATTTTGATAACTTACTGTTCAAGTAACTCCCAGCGCTGGTAGTAGTCGCTCAATTCTGTCTGATAGGCTGCAAGTTGCTGTTCAGTCTTTTCGATTAGCGTACGTTCAGACTGGTAAAATTCTGGAGCACTCATCTTCAGAGAAATATCCTTAATATTAGTCTCTAATGATTCAATTTTTTGCGGTAGTTCAGTAAGCTCTCGTTGATCTTTGTAGGACAACTTAGTCGCCGGGGGCGCAGTTTTTGTTCGAACATTAGCGGTAACAGTTGCTGTAGATTGAGGTAATGGATCACGTTGACGTAACCAGTCATCATAGCCACCTACATATTGATTAATAACACCATCACCCTCAAAGACTAGAGTGCTAGTGACCACATTATTAAGGAATGCACGATCATGGCTGACTAAAATTACGGTTCCTTTATAATCGATCAGCAACTCTTCGAGCAGGTCTAGAGTGTCAATGTCCAAATCATTGGTTGGTTCATCTAATACCAGTATATTTGAAGGAGCGGTGAATAATTTTGCTAACAGTAAACGATTTCGCTCTCCACCCGATAACGCTTTAACGGGTTGCCGACATCTGTCTGGGGCAAACAAAAAATCTTGTAAATAGCTGATCACATGGCGGCTTTTACCACCGATATCGAGCATATCGCGACCACCGGAAACATTATCTTGAACTGTTTTTTCCTCATCCAGAGCAGAACGATATTGATCGAAGTACGCTACATTGAGATTGGTTCCGATCTTAATAGTGCCTTCTTGAGGAGTTAATTGACCTAATAATAATTTAATAAGTGTCGTTTTGCCAACACCATTACGACCGATAAAACCGACCTTATCGCCGCGCTGAATTAGCGTAGAAAAATTGTTAACGACCTTGTCTTGATCAAATGAAAAGGAAATATTGGTTGCTTCAGCGACGATCTTGCCTGATTTTTCAGCTTGCTGAATATCCATTTTAGCAGTACCCAGACGTTTGCGTCGATCGGCATATTCGTTACGCATAGCCTCTAGGGATCTGACCCGTCCCTCATTACGAGTGCGGCGAGCTTTGATCCCCTGGCGAATCCATACTTCTTCTTGAGATAGGCGTTTATCAAATAGCGCATTTTGCCGATCTTCAATTTCTAAATTCTCTTCTTTTCTAACTAAATAGGTCGTGTAATCACAGTTAAAGTCCGCCAATTTCCCGCGATCAATTTCAATAAACCGATTCGCTAGGTTATCCATAAATCGCCGGTCATGACTAATAAACAGCAAAGAGCCCTCCCATTTCAGCAAAAATTGCTCGACCCATTGTATCGCTTCAATATCTAGGTGGTTTGTAGGCTCATCAAGAAGTAGTAGATCTGGATCAGACACTAAAGCGCGAGCCAAAAGAACACGACGTTTGTAACCGCCGGACAAACTAGATATATCTACCTCAGGGTCAAGGTCCATTTTAGTAATAATAGATTCGACACGTTGGT
>CAJIZU010000018.1 GCA_905181925.1 gamma proteobacterium HTCC2207 | reverse complement strand
GGTATTATTTTGTTAGGCATGGTGCATGGCTACGGTCAACTCAATAACTATATAGTGGTTGGCGCGACCATGGGCACCTTAATGGCGGCCAATGTTTGGATGATTATCTGGCCCGCTCAAAAAATAGCGCTGGGGATTGTTGAAGGTGGCGATAAAGCTGCTGCAGGCGCCAAGGCGTTGCTTGCGTCACGTACCAACACATTATTTTCGGCACCAATGTTATTTGGCATGTTTGCCGGCCCGCACTACCCAGGGCACGGTTACGGCACTGCTGTTGGCGGAACAGGACTGATCGTGGCTTTAGTTATTATCCTCGCATTAGAAGTTAATGGTCTTAAGGGTAAGCAGGGTCCTATGACGACTGTGAAAGGCGTGATTGGCTCAAGCTTGGCACTGACTGCTGTGATGATTGGTGCTCTTAACTTTCTATAAAGCCTGAAATGACAGTTAAAACCGGTGTTTGTTGACAGGCACCGGTTTTTTTATGCCTGATGTTTTTATATCATGGCCAATAACAGCGTATAATTGTTTGTAGAGTGGTTGTATTAAATCTAAAGCGGATAACAAGGAACTAATAGTTACCATGGACAAAAAACCAAGATCGCCGATTGTCGCTGAACGAGACGATATGATTGGGCGCACGACTTCTGATAAACGCGCTGATCAGGCAAATTCAAAAACAAGCGCGACATCACGCGCGGGCGCTAATGGGCTGTCCGGGTCTATGAGATGGCTGGTGTTACTGACGTTTTTTGGTTTGATCGGAGCAGGTTTTTTTGGTTGGTCTGAGTATCAACAGCTATCAACCAAGCATGAAACTCTTCAGGCTCGCTTCGAGTTACTTGAATCGCGGTTGAGCAGTACTGATGAGTCAGTCACGCAATCGGGCGCGGCTATGCAGATTAATATTAGTAAACATAGTGATGAGCTTAAGAAGCACTGGAGCGAAATTAGAAAGCTTTGGGGTGTCACCAATGATATTAACAAAACAAAGATCTCCGATAATAAAAAAGATATCGCATTTTTGGCAAAGCAGCGACTTACCATTGAAAAATCGGTTCAATCCTTAGGTGAGAAGGTTAAAAAAGATAGAGCTACGGTGAGTGATGTAGGGCTAAACTATCTGACGCTGACTGAGGAATTAAACACGGCTAACCAGAATTTACGTGACTATGTCGACCAAATTAATCAGTTAAAAGCGTCTTTAGCGAAAACTAATCGAGCGCAGTCAGATAATGCTGATGCCATTGCAGCAATGGACAGTTTTAGACGACAAACTACTCAGAAACTCTATGATTTAGATCAACGAATCGTTGAGCCTTCGCCAATTGTTGTCCCTGAGGGAGTAGTACCTACGCCTTAAAGACCTTTCGATAGGGCTCTTTATCGGATCACCAACATGAGTTACGTGTGACGCTATGGCTAACACTTTTTACTGGCATGATTATGAAACCTTCGGGGTCGACCCATCCAAAGATCGGCCGTCGCAGTTTGCGGGCTTGCGTACCGATGAGGACCTCAATCCTCTTGGTGAGCCACTGGTTATTTATTGCCAGCCAGCAAAAGATATTTTGCCCTCTCCCGAAGCCTGTTTGATAACCGGCATTACCCCCCAGTTAGCAATGCAGGATGGTCTTCCTGAGCCTGAGTTTATTGATGCTATACATCGTCAATTATCACTGCCGGGTACCTGTGGGGTCGGCTATAACAGCATACGCTTTGATGATGAAGTTAGCCGCTATTGCCTGTACAGAAATTTCTATGATCCTTATCAAAGAGAGTGGAAGAACGGTAATTCTCGCTGGGATATTTTGGATATGTTGCGACTGACTCGGGCACTGCGTCCTGAGGGTATAGAGTGGACAGACCATGAACCGGGGAGGCCAAGTTTTAAGTTAGAGCATCTCACTGCAGCTAATGGTATTGCTCATGAGGCTGCTCATGATGCCTTATCAGACGTTACGGCGACCATTGCCATGGCTAAGTTGGTGAAACAAAAACACCCACGATTGTTTGATTATGTTGTGAATCATCGCAGTAAAAAGAGGGTCGCTGAAATGCTTGATTTAACGCATCGCAAACCTTTCTTTCATATCTCTGGAATGCTCTCAAGCGCCAACATGTATGGCGCAATAATGATGCCCCTGGCAATGCACCCAACTAATAGCAATGGTATTATTTGTGTGGATTTATCGGCTGACCCGGAACCTCTGTTAACTCTGAATGCGGATGACATTACCCGTCGAGTCTTTACTGCCGCCGATCAATTATCTGCCGGTGAGCAGCGTATCCCACTTAAGGTTGTGCACATCAATAAGGCCCCTGTTGTGACCACACATAAGCTCATCGATACCGCGGCAGCCAAACGCCTGAATATCAACGTTGAGCAGTGTGAAGAGCATTGGCATAGGCTCAATCAGGTAGATTTGCGCGATAAACTTCATGCGGTATTTGCCGAGCGATCGTTTGCTAAAAAACCCGAAGCTGAACAGCAGCTTTATGATGGTTTTTTACCCAATAATGATCGTTATTTGCTGGATGAGGTGAGAAACACCACTAGTGAAGGTTTTAAAAAGCAACAATTTCATTTTTCAGATGAACGTTATAATCAGTTACTGTTTAGTTATCGTGCCCGCTATTTCCCTGATTCTCTGTCCGTTGCGGAAAAGGCTGTTTGGTTAGAGACTTGCCGCTGGCGGTTACATGACGAGGGTTCTGGCTATTTAACGGTTAATGCTCTGTTGGCTGAAGTTGAGCAATTGTTAGCCGCGGGAGACCTCTCCTTGCAAAAAGCGACCATTCTTGATGCCCTGAAACACTGGACTTTACAGGTTGATAGCGAATTTTCACTATCAAACTAGAGTGCAGAGGCGAAACAGGCTAAAATCCCCCATACTCATTTATTGCACCGAGGTTAACCCTTGAACTTTACCGGCGCACATATTCTGTCTATCAGCCAATTTCAGCGCGAAGATGTCGATCGCGTTTTTACGGTGGCCGATAACATGGAACCCTATGCTTTGCGCAAGCGAGTGACTAGAGTTCTGGAAGGAGCGATTTTGGGTAATATGTTTTTCGAAGCAAGCACCCGAACGCGGGTCAGCTTTGGGTCTGCATTTAACCTTCTGGGTGGTGAAGTGCGTGAGACCGCTGGGTTTGAAAACTCTGCATTGGTCAAGGGCGAGTCCTTACAAGATACTGCGAGAGTGTTGTCCGGCTTTAGTGACGTTATATGTATGCGCCACCCTCAGCCAGGTTCTGTAGCAGACTTTGCAGCGTCGAGTCGTGTGCCGGTATTAAATGGCGGTGATGGTGCTAACGAGCACCCCACTCAAGCGCTGTTAGATCTTTACACCATTCGTAAAGAAATGGCGGACAAAGGACGTGATATAGATGGCTTAAGTGTCGCTATGATTGGTGATCTGCGCCATGGGCGTACGGTACATTCACTCGGTAAGCTCTTATCGTTGTATAAAAATATTAAAGTGGTGCTAGTTTCACCCAAAGAACTGGCGTTACCTGATGCAATTGTGGAGTCAATGCGTGCTGCCGGGGTCGATGTGAGTATCTCTCATGAACTGACTCAGAGCATTGCTGCTGTTGATATTGTCTACTCTACGCGCATTCAGGAAGAACGATTCGAAAGTAAGCAAGAAGCTGATCTTTATCGCGGTAAATTTCGTCTTAATCAAGCTATTTATACTCAATACTGTCAGCCCAATACGGTTA
>CAJIZU010000017.1 GCA_905181925.1 gamma proteobacterium HTCC2207 | reverse complement strand
AATGGCGAATTAATTAAAAGTCATTTTAGGCGCTTAGAAAAACTTCCAGTTCCGGTAGTTGCAGCGATCAACGGAGCTGCGTTAGGCGGGGGTTATGAGTTGTCTCTGGCGTGTAATTATCGTATTGCTTATAACCACAAGTCAGTGCAGATCGGTCTTCCTGAATGTGCCATAGGTGTCTATCCAGCCGGCGGCGGTGTTGTTCGTTTAACAAAATTAATCGGTGTTGAAAAGTCCTTAGATATTATTTTAAAAAGCCAACGGCTGGTCCCCGAAAAGGCCTTAGCTGCCGGTTTGATCGATGCGTTAGTTGAGTCAATCGATGATTTGATACCCTCAGCAAAGGCGTGGATCACTAAACATGCCGAGAATAAGGATGCTTCAGTGCAGCCTTGGGACCGAAAGGGCTATAAAGTTCCAGGAGGAGCCATTAACTCACCGCGCAATGCCCAGCTAGCGGGTATGGCTCCCACCATGCTGCACAAGCAGACTCGAGGGCTTATGCCGCAAATGACAGCGGCAATGGACATTGCGTTTCAGTCGACGGTTATAGATATAGACACAATGCTGCGCGTAGAAGGACGTGAGTTCATTAAAGTTGTTACGGGCCCTGTGGCTAAGAACATGATTACGGCATTCTTCTTTCAACTTAGCAAAATCAATGCCGGGGCCAGCCGTCCCAAAGGAATTGAGAAGAATCCCACGCGCAAGCTTGGCGTTTTGGGTGCAGGCATGATGGGGCAGGGTATTGCCTACGTCGCTGCAAAGGTAGGTATTGAGGTCATATTGAAGGATATGACTCAAGAAGCTGCGGACAAGGGTAAGGCCTACTCTGAGGCCCTAGTCAATAAAGCCGTCAAGCGAGGGAAGATGTTCCAGTCACAGGCGGATACTTTATTAGGACTGATTACGCCCACCGCGAATAACGAAGATCTGCGCGGTTGTGATTTGATTATTGAAGCGGTGTTTGAAAATATCGAACTGAAGAATAAGATTGTCGCTAATACGGAGCAATATTTGTCTGAAGACGGATTCTGGGGGTCGAATACCTCGACACTGCCCATTACGGAGTTATCGTTAGCTGCGAACAAGCCTGAAAATTTTGTGGGCATCCACTTTTTCTCTCCAGTGGATAAAATGCCGCTGGTTGAAATCATTGTGGGTGATAAAACTAGTGATGAGGCGTTGGCTAAGGCATTTGATTTCACTCAGCAGATACGTAAAACCCCGATTGTCGTGAATGACTCCCTTGGGTTCTTTACCTCTAGAACCTTCGGTACTTACCTAGACGAGGGCTTACAGCTGTTAACCGAAGGTGTTCATCCGGTCAAAATTGACACCTTGGGTAGGGCTATTGGTATGCCCGTAGGACCATTGCAGGTAGGCGATGAGACTAGTTTGGAGTTGACACGTAAAGCCGGTGAGACATGGGCTGCCATGGGTGTTGAAGATAAGTGGACCAACGGTGATGTAACGCGACGAGTGATCAAGGACATGATTACCGATAATGGCCGTGGAGGTCGTCATCATGGTGGCGGGTACTATGAGTACCATGCTGATGGATCAAAGAATATCTGGCCCGGTTTGTATGACCTTTATTACAACGAAGATACCTTTGTCGCTGATGAGGATATTAAGGATCGCTTGATGTTTCGTCAGGTGATTGAGGCTCTTAAGTGTCTCGAAACAGGGGTCTTGAGGTCCGTTGCAGATGGCAATATTGGCTCGATCATGGGCATTGGCGCGCCTGCGCATACTGGTGGCTTAATTCAGTACGTTAACACGTATGGTTTTGACGAGTTCGCGGTTCGTTGCGATGCGCTTGCAGAGGCTTATGGGGAGCGTTTTACTTGCCCCGAGATAGTCAGGCAACATGCTAAAAGTGGTGAATTGATGCTTTAGAACGCTAGTGCGTTAAAAAAAACCTGACTAGCAGATGGCGCCAGTCAGGTTTTTTTGTGCCTTTACATAATGAAGTCGCGAGTCGCATTTAGCAGTTGTGGGAACATTGCCCCCAACTTGGCCATCCAGAAGTTAAACCAATACTCTATTTTTTGTAAAAAAGTAAGCTCGAGTCGGTCAGATAAGTTCTGCTGCTTGTCATCCAGATAGGCATGTATCGCATCGACCTCGTCTACTCCGAGTGTCTCATAAAAACCGATCATACCCTTGTGAGTGCGGGTTCCCCCAATAACGATTGAGGCGAAGTCATTGTGAGTTTGCTCACTCATATAACGAAGGTTAGGAACTACATAGTTACTCAAGGCATTGATGCCATGACAGGAGCCGCAGTTATTGTGGTAGATTGATTCTCCCAGTTTGATCAAGTCAGGATCAGTGTTGGCGGAATGGCCCAGCGCTCGTATGGTGGTTAATTCCTCACTCGCCAATTGATTAGTTTGATTAAACTGTCCTTTTTTAAACACTAGTAATTTGTTTTGGTTGGTTTTATTGCGTTGAAGTTCATCGCCAACAGTAATCATGACGGTTCCACCACTACCCTGGGCAACGGCAACATACTGCTCGCCATCAAGCTCAAATGTCATGGGTCCTGCAAGGACCGCGCTATCAGACTTGTACTGCCATAGCTTTTCGCCGTCATAGGCGTCATAGGCTGCAAATGTGCCATCCCAGGTACCCTGAAAGACCAAATCGCCAGCAGTACTTAAAATACCACCATTGGAGGGCTTGGCGTGGCGTACCTGCCAGGCTCGTTGTTTCTTGATAGGATCCCAGGCTACTAACTCTCCAAAAATAAGGGCATCCATGGATGCTCTTCCCGCCACCCAGCTTTTTGGGTCTCGATTAGTGTTCAAGTCGACGCCAGTGTTCCATCGATTGACTCGATACATAACCTCTTTTTCCGCACTAAAGTAGGCGGGAATGCTTTGCACAGGAATATACATTAAGCCAGTTTT
>CAJIZU010000016.1 GCA_905181925.1 gamma proteobacterium HTCC2207 | reverse complement strand
ATTTAAGGTTAGAAAATTCGTCAATATGCATAATTAATCACTCTCATTACTATTTTTTTGTAGCCTATACTTATTTTACATTGACTGGAGAGAGCAATAAAGACAATTAGCTCGGGTAGACTTGACTAATTTGTTAGACGATTTATCCGATTATCACGCACTATTTTGTGTGGAAAGTATATTTCTGCAAAATGATGGCAGATAAACTGCGTATTTCGGTGACAATTAGTTGCTGATTAGGGGGTGCTGTGGCAAAATCCTCGCCGTTCAGAGAGACGGGGGCTTACCAACCCTTTTTTAGCCGAGTCTTTAGGTGTCTTTTGAATAAATCTCTATGCGAGAGTGGCGGAATTGGTAGACGCGCTGGATTTAGGTTCCAGTGGGGCAACCCGTGAGAGTTCGAGTCTCTCCTTTCGTACCAAATTTTAATGTCTTACCATGAGGATAGCCCATGCAGGTGTCTATTGAGTCGAGCACAGGTCTAGAGCGTCAGCTCAAGATTGGTGTGCCTGCCGAAAAAATTGATCAAGAAGTCACTAAACGACTTCAGAAAGCGACAAAAACCGTTTCTATTAAGGGTTTCCGAAAAGGTAAAGTTCCTCTCAAAGTGGTCAAGCAGCACTATGGTAAAGGCGTTCGCCAAGAAGTTGTGGGTGAAATAGTTAATTCCAGTTTTTATGAAGCCATTCAGCAGGAAGATCTAAAGCCGGTTGGGCAGCCTCAGATAAATGACTTGTCAGATAAAGAAGGCCAAGACCTTGAGTTTATGGCTGTCTTTGAAGTTTTTCCTGAAGTAGTACTCAAGGCTTTAACTAAGGTTAAACTTGATCGTCCTGCCTCTGAAGTTACTGACGCTGATGTCGAGAAAATGATTGAACAGCTTCGTAATCAGCAGTCGTCGTTCAAAGTTGGCAAGAAGAAAGCAAAAGATGGTCACCAGGTAAACATTGACTACGTCGGTACTCGCGACGGTGAAGAGTTCGATGGCGGCAAAGCCGAAGGTCAGGACTTGGTATTAGGTTCTAGCTCCATGATCCCGGGTTTTGAGAAAGGCCTCGAGGGTCTGTCCGCTGGTGAAGAGACAGTTTTGAAGCTGTCTTTCCCTGAGGATTACCACGCAGAGGAACTCAAAGGGGCTGCTGTTGAATTTGCTGTAAAGGTTAATTCTGTTGCATCCAAAGCACTTCCTAAGATGGATGATGAGTTTTTCAAGTTGTTTGGTGTAGAGTCAGGTGGTGAAGAAAAATTCCGTGAAGACGTGCTTGCCAATATGGAACGTGAATTGCGTAATGCGATTCGTACCAAAGTTAAGAATCGCGTAATGGAGCAGTTGTTCGAGCTTAATCCGGTTGAACTCCCCACAGTGCTAGTTGCTAATGAAATCATTCAGTTAAAGCAGCAGATGGTCCAGCAATTTGGCGGCGGCCAACAAATTGATCTGAGCATGTTGCCCGATGACATGTTTAAAGAAAAGGCCGAGCGCCGTGCGGCTCTTGGTGTGATTGTTTCTGAAATTGTCAAAGTTGAAGAGTTGAGCCCAGACGAAGAGCAAGTTAGAGCTAGAGTGGATGAGATTGCATCTACCTACGAGCAACCCAAAGAGGTTGTTGACTACTATTATAGTAAGCCTGAACTTTTGAGTTCGGTTGAAGGCGTCGTTTTAGAAGACCAAGTAACTGAGCTAGTATTGGCGAAAGCAAAGATAAAAGAACAAAATCTTTCTTACGAAGATGCGATAAAACCAGACCCAGAACCAGGCTCTGAGGCGTAGTTCTTATTTTCAGCGCTCAGTGCTGGATGACTGGGTGCGAAGATCCAGCTTACTGAAGACCACCGTATAAAGTTTAGTAAGCTTCCCACGATTTAAATGAGCGAGGTAATAATGAATTTTCAGCAGTTTGGTAACGGTTTAGGCGGTTTGGATGTAGAAGCAACCGGTATGGTCCCCATGGTGGTCGAGCAGACATCAAGAGGTGAGCGAGCCTATGACATCTACTCACGACTCCTCAAAGAACGTGTTATTTTTATGGTTGGTCAGGTCGAAGACCATATGGCCAATTTGATTGTGGCTCAAATGTTGTTTCTTGAGTCTGAAAACCCAGATAAAGACATCCATTTATATATCAATTCGCCGGGCGGTTCTGTCACCGCTGGTTTATCTATTTATGACACTATGCAATTTATCAAGCCCGACGTCAGTACCATGTGTATTGGTCAGGCAGCCTCTATGGGTGCATTTTTATTAGCAGCTGGCGCGCCAGAGAAACGATTCTGTCTGCCTAATGCTCGGACCATGATTCATCAGCCAAGTGGCGGTGCACAGGGCCAGGCAACGGATATCCATATTCAATCTCAGGAAATTCTGAAAATCAAAGGACGGTTGAATAGCCTCATGGCTCATCATACCGGCCAATCTGTCGATAAAGTAACTGAAGACACTGAACGTGATAATTTCATGAGCGCTGAAGAGTCTAAGGATTATGGACTTGTTGATCAGGTTCTAGACAAAAGATCCTAGATTGGGTAGTCTTCGGAAGTAATTTGTTAACAGCAGTGCTCGAAATGCACTGCTTTAAAGCAGGAGAGAGTAATGAGTGATACTGGTAGTCTAGGTGATGGCGGAAAGCTTCTTTTTTGTTCCTTTTGTGGGAAAAATCAGAACGAAGTCCGACGTTTAATTGCCGGTCCATCCGTTTATATTTGTGATGAATGCGTTGATTTATGCAACGATATAATTTCGGAAGAATCACTGGCTGTTGAGTCCGAATCAACCGCCGAGAAACTGCCTGTACCAACAGAAATAAAATCAATTTTAGACGAGTATGTGATTGGTCAAGAGCGAGCTAAGCGAATCCTCTCTGTTGCGGTCTATAACCACTACAAGCGGCTACAGGTTAGCGAGCAGCCGAACGCAGATAAAACTAATATTGAATTAGGGAAAAGCAACATTTTGCTAATCGGTCCCACGGGTAGTGGTAAAACGCTTCTTGCGGAGACCTTAGCGCGCCTTTTAGATGTTCCATTTACTATTGCAGATGCTACGACGCTCACCGAAGCGGGCTATGTTGGCGAAGATGTTGAAAACATTATCCAGAAATTATTACAGAAATGTGATTACGATGTAGAGAAAGCCCAGAGGGGAATAGTCTACATCGATGAGATTGATAAAATTTCGCGAAAATCAGACAATCCGTCAATCACACGTGATGTTTCTGGAGAGGGTGTTCAGCAAGCCTTGCTAAAGTTAATTGAAGGAACCGTCGCTTCTGTGCCACCACAGGGTGGTAGAAAGCATCCTCAGCAGGAATTTTTGCAAGTTGATACATCAAACATATTATTTGTTTGCGGCGGTGCGTTCTCCGGGTTAGAAAAAGTGATCCGTGACCGGTCGGAGAAAGGTGGTATTGGATTTAGCGCTCAGGTAAATAGCAAAGCTTCACAGAAGTCTATTGGTGAAACGTTACTCCAAGTCGAGCCAAGCGACCTTATTGGGTATGGTTTGATACCTGAATTTATTGGTCGCTTGCCAGTTGTTGCTACGCTGCAGGAGTTAGATCGAGAAGCACTTGTCAATATCCTCGTCAAGCCAAAGAATGCATTGGTAAAGCAATATCAAGCTCTCCTAGCTATGGAAGATGTTGAATTAGATATTCGGACTGATGCGCTGGATGCAATCGCTGAGAAAGCCATAGATCGGAAGACAGGGGCGCGTGGTTTACGCTCTATCCTAGAGACTGTGCTACTTGATACGATGTACAAAATTCCATCTGAGACTGATGTGGTCAAAGTGGTAGTTGATGCTGCGGTCATCAACAGTGACAACGAACCGTTGCTGGTTTATGAACAGGCAGAACCTAAAAAACTGTCTTCTGAGGAAGGCTAAAAAAAGGCGGCGAAAGTCGCCTTTTTTGTGTCTGTCGCTAATACTCAAATAATTTTTATACTGTTGTTGACACTCCTATTGTTATTTCGGTTTTTGTCCCAATATAATAAATATGGGTCGCCGCTAAAATGGCGACAAGGAAGTACGTAAATACTGAGGCTAAAATGGTTCTATCAACCCCCGATTCCAAGGACACTATCTACCCACTCTTACCACTGCGTGATGTTGTGGTATATCCGCACATGGTTGTTCCGCTGTTTGTTGGCAGAGAAAAATCAATTATTGCCTTAGAGTCTGCCATGGAGGGTGAAAAACAGATTATTTTGGTTGCTCAAAGAGATCATTTGGAAGACGACCCAGGTGTTGCTGATGTCTATGAAGTTGGAACTCTAGCCACAATTCTACAAATGCTCAAATTGCCAGATGGTACGCTTAAAGTATTGGTAGAGGGCCTTGATCGAGTTCGTGTTGAGGCAACGATCGATAAAGAATCATTGATGAGTTCTACCGCGACAGCCCTCAATGGGAATGACATTTTGGAAGAAGAAACCGAGGCTTTAGTGCGGTCGACAACCAGTTTGTTTGAGCAGTATGTGAATCTCAGTAAGAAAATACCACCTGAAGTGATTGCAACTGTTAGTGGCATAGAGGATGCGAATAGGCTAGCCGACACGATTGCATCTCATATGACGCTTTCTCTTGAGCAAAAGCAGGAAGTGCTAGAGATTGGGGATCTGACTTTAAGGCTTGAGCATCTCATGAGCTTGATGGAGGCAGAGATTGATCTATTCCAGATTGAGCAACGGATTCGTGGGCGCGTTAAAAAGCAAATGGAGAAAAGCCAACGTGAGTATTACCTAAACGAACAGATGAAGGCTATTCAGAAGGAACTGGGAGACCTAGATGAGGGTTTGTCTGAACTGGATCAGCTCGAGAATAAAATTAAGGGTGCCGGTATGCCTAAAGCCGCCTTAGAGAAGGCGCAGTCTGAATTGGGTAAGTTAAAAATGATGTCGCCGATGTCCGCAGAGGCTTCAGTACTCAGGAATTATATCGATTGGATGATCAGCGTTCCTTGGAAAAAACGTACGCGTGTGAAGCATGATCTTGTCAATGCAGAGAATACCCTCAACGAGGATCACCACGGACTTGATGAAGTCAAAGAACGAATCCTTGAGTTTCTTGCAGTACAAAAGCGAGTAAAAACCCTGAAGGGGCCTGTACTTTGCCTAGTAGGCCCTCCGGGCGTGGGTAAAACGTCTCTAGGAGAGTCTATAGCGCGCGCTACTGGACGAAAGTTTATCCGGATGAGTCTTGGCGGCGTTCGTGACGAAGCTGAAATAAGGGGGCATCGTCGTACTTACATTGGTTCCCTACCTGGGAAGCTGATTCAGAAGCTCTCCAAAGTAGGTGCTAAAAATCCGCTATTTTTACTCGATGAAATTGACAAGATGGGTATGGATCAACGAGGAGACCCAGCATCGGCACTATTAGAAGTGTTAGATCCAGAACAAAACCACACTTTTAATGATCACTACCTGGAGGTTGATTACGATCTTTCTGAGGTGATGTTTATCTGTACAGCAAACTCGATGAATATTCCTGGTCCTTTATTGGATCGTATGGAAGTGATTCGAATTCCTGGATATACCGAAGATGAAAAGGTAAAGATTGCAGAAAAGTATTTAGTGCCCAAACAGCTAAAGACTAATGGTTTAAAGCCTGCTGAGTTGACTATTAGTGAAGACGCCATAAAGGATACTATTCGTTATTACACCAGGGAGGCGGGCGTAAGAGGGCTTGAGCGAGACATCGCGAAGATCTGCCGCAAGACAGTCACTAAACATGTTCGTTTTAATGAGACTAATGCCGAATATATTGGGTCTGGGGAGTTAGAAGATGCGTTGGGTGTGCGTAAGTTCGACTATGGTCGAGCTGAAGCTGAGAATCAAATTGGGCAGGTTACCGGTTTAGCGTGGACTCAAGTGGGTGGAGAATTACTTACCATAGAGACATCCGCAATTCCGGGTTCGGGAAAGGTTATCAAGACGGGATCCCTTGGAGATGTAATGCAGGAGTCGATTCAAGCTGCGTTAACGGTGGTTCGGAGTAGAGCGCAACTATTGGGGATCCGCCGGGACTTTTACCAAGAAAATGATCTGCATATTCATGTGCCTGAAGGTGCGACGCCTAAAGATGGGCCGTCTGCCGGCGTGGGTATGTGTACAGCCCTGGTATCGGTTCTCACCAACATTGCGGTCAAGGCAGATGTTGCTATGACGGGTGAGATAACTTTGCGGGGGCAGGTTCTAAAGATTGGAGGATTAAAAGAAAAGCTTCTTGCTGCTCATCGCGGAGGTATTAAAACTGTAATTATTCCCCACGATAACGCCAGTGATTTGAAAGAAATTCCTGATAACATCAAAGCGGATTTAAATATATGTCCTGTTAAGTGGATAGATGAGGTTTTGGCTATTGCTTTAGACGAAAAGCCACAGCCCCTTAGCCAATCAGATTTTGTTAAGGCTAGTTCCTCTATATCCGACTCAGAGGCCAATCAGAGGCCCAGTACGCACTAGGTTCCAACTATTTTGGTCTATTTTAAAGAGACTGCTTGACCGCATGCGGCCGCAATTGGTATAAAGGGTCTAGGGACTGCATGTTTACTTGAAATTGGTGATATCAAATGGATTCGATGCGCCTTTAACGTATTTAAATTACTTCCAAAAAAAAAGGGGAATACCGTGAATAAATCTGATTTGATTGATGCTAT
>CAJIZU010000015.1 GCA_905181925.1 gamma proteobacterium HTCC2207 | reverse complement strand
CTTGTTGGTACTCTACTGAATTGAACATCTCAAGGTAGGCTCTCCGAGACGGGTATCTGACTATGATCAAGTCATCGTAGTTCTGCGATTCATCACCAACAAATTGATGCTCACATGTTCCTTTATACACTAGGCTACCACCCATCCCAATAATCTTAGGAAAGGCCACCATGCCATATTCTTGGTAAGCTTCGCGCCCGCTCCGTCCGATAGCATTATCTGCCGCTGATTCGTAAATTGCGGTGGGACGATATTTAATAAGGTTAATCATATCAAAAGGCGATTCTTGGTCAGCCTCTGCAATTTCTCTTAGTTGCGTATTCGTCGGCTCTGTGGATGCCATAATATTTCTATCTCCTTGTGAAACAGACCGACCCTCAAGTCCAAGCCTAAGACAACACTAGTTAGTTAATGTCTCCGCGATCCAGCTCTTTACTTGCCTCTCGAGCATGCTCAATGGCAAAGCACCGCCACTTAACACTGTATCGTGAAACGCTCTTATATCGAACTTATCACCTAACTGGTCTTCCGAAATCTTGCGTAAGCGCTGAATCTCGATCATACCAATCTTATAAGCCGTGGCCTGACCAGGAATGACCAGATAACGGCGAACTTCCGTCTCAATGGTTTGCAGTGGCGCTGGGGAGTTTTCTGAGAAAAAATTGACCGCGTCCTGCTGTGACCATTGTTTGTGATGCATCCCTGTATCCACGACGAGTCGAATCGCTCGCCATATCTCACTACCTAAGCGTCCAAACTCAGAGCCTAAGGTAGTATAAGTATTTGGCATTTCTTTGGCTAAGGCCTCAGTGTAGAGCGCCCAGCCTTCGCTATAGGCAGTACTGCCCGCTTGAGTACGGAACTTTGGAATCCCCTCAAGTTCTTGCGCGATGGAGATTTGCATGTGGTGCCCTGGCAACCCCTCATGGTAAGCAATAACTTCTAGTTCATTTTTTGGCATGGCCTTCATATCTGAAAGGTGCGCGTAATAAACACCCGGCCGAGAGCCATCCGGAGTGCCACGATAATAGTGCTGAGGTGCACCATCTTGCTCACGAAACGCTTCAACGCGCTTGACCACTAAATCAGCCTTGGGCAGGATACCAAAATAGTTAGGCAGCTCTTTTTTAAGGCTTTCAATAGCAGCGGTGGCATCATCAATATAGGCTTGTCGTCCCTCATCGGTGTTGTCATAGTAGTATTTTTCATCATCTTTACTGTCTCTAATCTTGGTAAAGTATTCTTGTAGCGTACCCGTAAAGCCATCTTTCTCCTTGATGACTTCCATTTCACCGCGAATACGCTTCACCTCGTCAAGACCCAGTTGATGAATCTCTTTAGCGCTCATATCCGTGGTAGTAATATTTTTAAGTCGATACTCATAATAGGCCGCACCGTCCGGCAGTGCGTGTACACCTAGGGCACTCTCGCTGGTATTTTTTATGTCGTCGTTCATAAAGGTGATTAAGGTTTGATACCCAGGGGCAAGATCATTAATCAATACGTTGCGCGCCGTCTTTAGCAGTGCATCGCCCTGCTCTTGTGTGACTACTCCTGATTCAACTAATACAGCGGTCTTCGCCTTTGCATCAGCCCACAGGGACGAATCGTCGCTACCTGTGTCAAATGGAACACCAGAAATAATTGACTGTGCTTCCTTAACAACGGTCTGATAGGCAAAACGTGGGGGGCGAACGCCCTCACCTGCAGAGAGTTTTGCTTGACCAGTAAGTTCGGCCAACGCACCGCCGATGGCGCTAAGACGCGACACGTAGTCTTTCATGTCTTGCTCTGTCTCGACCCGATGATAATTCATCATTAACGTTGGATAGAACGAATGGATGCCGTTCATTTGATGAAAAACATAACCTCGGCGCATAAAAGGCTTAGCGGCTAAACCAGATTCATATTGATGCTCCCATAGGTCATAAGAGATCTTGGCAGCATCGCTGAGTTTGCTGTAATTAAAGGTTGCCTTCATTTCTTTAACAGAATCGCCTTTCCACTCAAGTTTCTCAAGCTCGGCAGCCTCAGTCACGTCATCAATCTCGTTATATCGTTCCTTGCGACCTTGAAAGGTTAAACTCAGAGGGCTCATCATCAGCCCTTCTTCGTATTTAACTTCAAACCATGCATTGAGCTTTTCACTCTCAGATTGCTGATCTACGGAGTTTTCTGGGCTAGATTGATTTCCGCAGGCGGTCATTAAAAGACACGTAATTAAAACTGAAATAAAATGGCGCATAGATTCCCCAGAATTCGGATTCACAAATATTGGTAACCAATAACTACTATTGATTTTAACGAGTAATGTTATTCCAAGATGATTATAAATTGCAAAGATATTTTGCGGGGCCCGTAATGTAATTTCAAAGCCAGTCAAATCGGCCTATTAATCGCTGTTACCGTCTATCCATTCTCACCACTTCTGGTAAACTTTGGATAACTTAAAAGGAAATTTTATGCGCCAACACTTATCACTTTTAATAGCTGCGAACGTTTTGTTGAGCACATTACTTTGGATGCCAGACACCAGAGCAAATGTGGCGATTAAAACTGAGGATGGTCAGTCGTCGGTCTATCGCGAAGTTCTTGACCGGCTAGCTAGTCGGCACTACAGAACACAAAAAGTTGATGACGCCCTCTCCCAGCGCTATCTGGACGAATATATTGGTTTGTTGGATGCGGGTAAAAATTACTTTTTGCAGTCAGATATTGATGAGTTTGAGCAGTGGCGCCTAAAACTTGATGATTTGGCCAAGCGCGGGGACATTAGGCCTGGTTTTATTATGTTCAATCGTTTGCGTGATCGTGCAATGGCTCAGCTTCAGAATAATGTCGCACTACTTGAAGACCCTGAGTTTCAATTCGATTTCAGCGGTGAAGCAAGCATTATTCTTGATGGTGATGAGCGTGACTGGCTAGCATCACCTGAGGCAGCAGATATCTTCTGGCTGAAGCGTATGACGGATGCGCTAATCAGACTGTTACTGAATGAAAAAGACCTTGAGGAAGCACGCGAGTTAGTGGCGAAACGCTTTAAAAATCAGATTAAACAATTTGATCAACGGGACAGCCAGGATGTTTTCCAACTTTACACAAACGCGCTTGGCTCTCTCTATGACCCGCATACGTCTTACCTTAGCCCAAGAACCAATGAGAACTTTAAGATCAATATGTCTCTGTCCCTAACCGGTATTGGTGCAGAGTTAACCACCGAAGATGATTACACTAAGGTGAGCCGGCTTATTCCTGGTGGTCCAGCTGATCTGCAGGGCGTGCTTAAGGCTGAAGATAAAATTGTTGGTGTCGGGCAGGCTGAAAAGCCAATCGTGGATGTTATTGGCTGGCGTATTGATGAGGTAGTTGAGCTTATCCGCGGCGAGAAAGACACCAAAGTGCGACTTGAGCTAATCCCCTCCAAGGGTGATAGTAGTAATACAAAAACTATAACCATTGTCAGAGACAAGGTGAAACTTGAGGATAAGTCTGCGCAAAGCACAATTTTAGAGATCGACTTAAATGGCGAGGCGTTTAAGCTAGGTGTCATTGATATACCTGCATTTTATATGGATTTTGAAGCCTACAGAGCTCGAGATCCGGAGTTTAAGAGCACTACCCGTGACGTTTACAACTTAGTCGAAGAGCTGACGGAGGCCAACGTCGATGGCATCGTGCTGGACCTGCGCAATAACGGTGGGGGTTCGTTGTATGAAGCCACCTCTTTAACGGACTTGTTTATTGATTATGGTCCGGTGGTGCAGATAAGAGACGCAGAGCAAAAAGTGTATCGTAATCATCGCGCTTCTCGTCGCGCCGCTTACAGTGGTCCTTTAATAGTGATGATTAACCGCCTAAGTGCTTCAGCGTCAGAAATTTTTGCCGGTGCGCTACAAGACTATGGCCGTGCTCTTATTGTCGGTACCCAGAGTTTTGGGAAAGGCACTGTGCAAGAAGTCGCTGAGCTCAGTGAGGGTCAGCTTAAAATGACTATTTCTAAGTTCTATCGTGTGTCAGGTGATAGCACCCAACATCGGGGTGTTATTCCAGACATCGCCTTTCCGTCGCTACATGATATTGAGAAAATAGGCGAGAGCGAACAAGACAATGCCCTCCCCTGGGATCGTATTCATCGAGTGCCTCACCAAACTCAAGATCACTTGACGCCTTATGTTGCTCCACTGACAGCGTCGCACCTTAAACGCCGCAGCGCTGATCCGGACTTTGCTAGTTTGGTCGAGAGAATTAAACTGAGTGATGATTGGGGGATGGACAAGTCACTGTCACTCAATCTAGAGCAACGACGCGCGCGTAGTGAGCGATGGGATATCGGCCTGTTTGAGTCTGAAAATAAAAGATTAGTAGCAAAGGGAGAAGAACCTTTTGCTGACCTGACCGCCTGGAAAGACAATGATGAAGAGGACGAGGAAAACGACGACGACAACGAAAAGGAATCTATAACGGAAAATGATCAAGAAGACACGCTGAGCAGTAGTTCAGATCAAGCCCAAAATAACGCAAATGTAGATACTGAAGAGGATACTTTAAACACTGAAAAAGACGAAAACATAGCAGAGTCAGATCCGATGCTCTTTGAAGCGGGTAAGGTTTTGAGCGAGCAGATTCAACTACAGACGCAAGCGTTAAGCCAACGATTAGCGGCGGTGAAATCCAATAAGGAATCCAATTTATGAGCGATTCTATTAAAGTGATTTCATTCAATGTTAATGGTATTCGGGCTAGACTTCATCAATTGGAACACGTACTAAAGCTGCACAAGCCCGATGTCATTGGCCTGCAAGAAATAAAAGTTAGTGATGAAGACTTCCCTCTTGAAGCCGTCACGGCAATGGGTTACAAGGTGGACTTTTATGGACAAAAAGGCCATTACGGTGTGGCTATGTTAAGCAGAATTAATGCCACGGCGATTACCCGTGGATTCCCAACTGATGATGATGATGCACAGCGTCGAATGATTCATGGTGAGTACCGTTTTAACAATGAGGTGTTACATGTTATCAACGGTTATTTTCCCCAGGGTGAGAGCCGTAAGCACGAGACCAAGTTTCCGGCCAAGCAAAAGTACTATGCGGATCTAGTACATTACGTGAAAAATACCTTTGACGTCGATGATAAGGTTATTGTCATGGGCGATATGAACGTTGCCGCAGCCGATGCGGATGTTGGCATTAAACCTGAAAATGCAAAGCGGTGGTTACAGCGGGGTATTTGCTGCTTTCTGCCTGAGGAACGTGAATGGCTACAGACGCTAATGGGCTGTGGGTTGGTCGATACGTTTAGGCACATGAATAAGGACGACGAAAGTTCATTTAGTTGGTTCGATTATAGAAGTCGAGGTTTTGAGCTAGAGCCCAAGCGGGGTCTACGTATTGACCTTGTGCTTGCGTCAAACGCGCTGATGAAGAACTTGGCAGAGACCGGAATTGATTTTGAGGCGCGGGCCTTTGAGAAACCCTCGGATCATTGCCCTATTTGGGCAACATTTACTCTCTAACCAATACGAAGTCGACAGCGTGTCAACCAAATGTGCCAGATTGCGTTAACTAACGCCAGGAGCCCGTTATGGATAAGCTTATGTTGACGTTTATGTCGTTGGTTCTACTGGCCTTGCCGGTGGATTTAATTAGCGGTTCTGTTGAAAATAACAAGGCCCTCCTCTCAAACGACACTGTCGTGACTAGCAGCCATGGTGGTCTCAGGCCCAACGAGAAGTCGATGGCTGAGGGCAATATAATCATCATTAAAACTGATCACAGTACAGTGGCCGCTCAACTCGCGCGCAAACCGCGGCATGCCGATGCATTTTGGGATGACTTTTATAATACCGCTACAGTTTCATTGTGGTTGTCAGCGGTACCAAAGGAGACGCCACGGCACAAGAGCCTCTACAACGCTTATTTGGACAAAGCTGACGACAGCGCATACCGAGATCATTGGCGTAGTTATCGGCAAGAACATAGTGGAGCTCCTCTATCACAGCGTCTCCACACACAGGACTACGCGGAATGGCTGTACATTATGTATCGTATTGATCTAGATAAGTTATTGGTGGATCAATCTGTCGAGAAACCTTAGCCGATGATTTTTGATAGCAACAAAACACACCAGCAATGCGAGACTCATGTCGGTAGTCCCACTATGAGTACAACCGTTGTCTTGGAATATAGTAATCTCGAAGAATTTCTAAAATTTATTGAAAAGCGTGCTTTTCACATGTCGCGGCTTAGCACCAGTAGCGTGGAGGATGCACATGATATTGTCCAAGACACAATGTTTAAGTTGGTTGAAAAATACGCTGACAAGTCTCCAGCTGATTGGAAACCACTTTTTTATAGGATTTTGCGTAGTAAAATTACCGACCATTACCGTCGTAAAGCTGTTCGCGATAAAGTTTTCCCATGGAAAAAAGCCCCCGCTGACGACTCAGAAGACTATTTCGAACAGCGTATTATTGAAGGCGTTAGTACAAGCAGTGACGACCCCGACAGTCTGGTTATACGTGCAGAAAAACTGCAACAACTCACCCTTGGAATTAAGCAGCTGACATTGCGTCAGCAACAAGCGTTTATGCTACGCGCTTGGGAAGGACTTAGTACGAGAGACACCGCTGCCGTAATGGGTTGCACAGAAGGTAGCGTAAAAACTCATTATTCAAGGGCCATGGAACGGTTGCGAGCTCTTTTAGGAGATTATTATGAACGATAAAACCGATCAAGAAATATACAAAGATGACCTTGATACAATGGTACGTGGCACTCAAAGCAGTGATAGTTTTAGGTTGGCGAGCGCACGACAAAACGCCTTGCGACAAACGGACCGTCGGCCTAGCTCCATGCCCTGGTTAGTGCCTGCCGCTTGCTGCTGCTTGCTGGCTTTTGTTTTTATTGACCCAACCACAGATTCGGCTTTGGAAAACTCTACGACCAGCGAGAGCCCCTTTGCAACGGTTATTTTAGAAGAGCCAGAGGTCTTTGATAATATCGACTTTTACTACTGGTTAGACGTTTATGATACTGAAGTCATCGCCAGTAGCGACTAGCCTTAGGGCACCGCGGACCACGAACCAAAAAAAAGGCCCTAGAAGGGCCTTTTCTACATTCTAGACACGCTCAATGTTACTTACAAAGCAGCATCTAGTTCTGGTAACGCAACAAACAAATCGGCAACCAAACCGTAATCGGCAACTGAGAAGATAGGCGCCTCTTCATCTTTATTGATCGCTACAATCACCTTACTGTCTTTCATACCTGCCAAGTGCTGTATCGCACCAGATATCCCCACCGCGACGTAAAGGTCTGGCGCAACGATCTTACCCGTCTGACCTACCTGCATGTCGTTAGGAACAAACCCAGCATCAACCGCAGCACGAGATGCTCCAATGGCAGCCCCCAATTTGTCAGCGATGCCATCAAGGAGTGCAAAGTTTTCACCACTACCCATTCCACGCCCACCGGAGATAACAACCTCAGCCGCTGTTAGCTCAGGGCGGTCTGACTTAGCCACCTCTTCGCTCACAAAGCTTGATTTACCCGCGTCGTGATCGCCGGTTACTGACTCTATTGATGCAGAACCACCGTCGGCAGCGCAGGCATCAAATGCCGTTCCGCGAACCAAAATTACTTTAATAGAATCGGTACTTTTAACAGTAGCAATAACGTTACCCGCATAAATGGGCCGCTTGAAGGTATCTGCATCAACGACTGCGGAAATATCCGAAATCGCTTGAACATCTAACAAGGCAGCAGCTCGAGGCATAATGTTTTTAGCATTACTAGTCGAGGTTGCCAAAATGTGACTATAACTAGCGCCTAATTCTGCGATAAGCAATGCAACGTTTTCGGCCAAAGAATGCGCATAAGACGCAGAGTCCGCCAATAATACTTTACTAACACCCGTAACCGCTGCCGCTTGATCGGCTACGCCGGAGCAACCATGCCCTGCCACTAAAATATGTACGTCACCACCAATAACACCAGCGGCCGTTACCGAGTTTAGAGTTGCAATGTTTAAAGTGCTGTTGTCATGTTCTGCAACAATTAAAATACTCATGAGATCACCTTCGCTTCATTTTTTAGTTTATCGACCAATTGCGCAACATCATCAACCTTGATACCGGCTGAGCGCTCTGCGGGTAATTCAACCCCTACCTGCGTAACTCTGGGCGTCACATCAACACCTAGTTCTTCTGGGGTTGATGTATCCAAAGGCTTTTTCTTTGCTTTCATAATATTAGGTAAGGACGCATAACGCGGCTCATTAAGTCTCAGATCAGCTGTTACCATGACAGGAAGCGGCAGTGTAAGGGTTTGCAAACCACCGTCGACTTCTCGAGTCACGCTAGCGTTATCGCCATCAATGACTATCTCAGACGCAAATGTCGCTTGACCGATACCCATAAGAGCAGCCAACATTTGACCGGTTTGATTGTTGTCCCCGTCAATAGCCTGCTTGCCCAACAAAATAATATCAGGAGATTCTGAGTCGCAAACAGCTTTTAAGCATTTCGCAATTGACAGAGGCTCTAGAGTCTCATCCGTTGACACTAAAATAGCTCTATCGGCACCCAGTGCGAGCGCTGTACGCAGTTGCTCTTGTGACTGCTGAGCACCTACGGTAACTGCAACTATTTCTGTCGCTACGCCTTTCTCTTTGAGTCGCACAGCCTCTTCGACGGCAATTTCGCAAAAAGGGTTTATCGACATTTTGACATTGGCCAAATCAACGCCACTACCATCTGCCAAGGGTCTCACTTTAACGTTGTAATCTACGACACGCTTTACGGCTACCAGAACTTTCATGGTCATCCTTTCTAATCATTGAAGAGTGTGAAGGCTTTAGCACAATAACTTTGCTGGAGCCGAGTATTTTCAGCTCGCTATATTGCCCAAATAGCACAAATAAATCAACTCACAAGTCACTGTGTTTCGACCCACTGGTCAGCTTTAACACCGCTAAACAGCTATGAATTGGGCTGATCTATGTTCAGTATAGTTTGGCATGTATGGTAAAGTGCCATGTAATCACCATGAAAATAAAATTGTGGAGTACCCCTATGGAAAGAGAATCAATGGAATACGACGTCGTTATCGTTGGCGCGGGCCCCTCTGGGCTTTCAGCGGCGATTAGACTCAAGCAATTAAATTCAGAGATCACTGTTTGTGTGGTGGAGAAAGGATCGGAAGTAGGTGCCCATATTTTATCGGGTGCTGTCTTTGAGCCGAGGGCCTTAGATGAGCTCTTTCCAGACTGGAAAGAGCGCGGTGCGCCACTTAAGACCGCCGTCACCAAAGACAACTTCTTTTTATATACCGGCGCTAAAAGTGCGATCAAGCTCCCCAACTTCATGATTCCGAAACCTACTCATAATGATGGTAACTACATTGTTTCTATGGGCACAGTATGCCGTTGGTTGGCAGAACAAGCTGAGATGCTTGAGGTAGATGTATATCCAGGGTTTGCGGCGTCAGAAGTGGTCTTTAATGAAGACGGCTCGGTTAAAGGCATTGCCACTGGCGACATGGGTATTGGCCTCAATGGAGAGCAAAAAGCGAGCTATGCTCAGGGCATGGAACTACATGCAAAGTACACTCTATTTTCCGAGGGTTGCCGTGGTCATTTAGGAAAGCAGCTTATCCAGAAGTTCGAGCTAGATAAGGACAGTGATCCACAACATTACGGTCTAGGTATCAAAGAAATTTGGGAAATACCTGAAGACCAGCATCAAGAGGGTCTCGTTGTGCATGGCCTTGGTTGGCCATTAGAAGAATCCAGCAGCGGCGGTGGTGCATTTTTGTATCATGCCGAGAAAAATCAGGTTTATATTGGGCTCATTGCAGATCTTAACTATAGCAACCCTCATATGAGTCCTTTTGAAGAATTCCAGCGCTGGAAGCATCATCCTGAGACGCTCAAGTATTTAAAAGGTGGGTCACGGATCACTTATGGCGCTAGAGCTATTATTAAGGGTGGTCTTAATTCACTGCCCAAAATGAACTTTCCAGGTGGATTATTAATTGGCTGTGATGCTGGAACACTTAATTCGGTTAAAATTAAAGGTAATCACACAGCCATGAAAAGCGGGATGATTGCTGCCGAAACGATTGCCGATGCGATGAAAATGGGCGCCGAAGCACCAGCAGATCTAACTAGTTATGACGCTAACTTTAAGGCGTCTTGGCTCTATGAAGAGCTGTATAAATCACGCAATTTCTCTGGCTGGATGCATAAATTTCCAATGCTCATAGGGTCGGCGTTTGTTTGGATAGAACAAAACATGTTTGGTGGGAAAATACCCTTCACGCTTCGCGATACTCTGCCAGACCACAAGGCAATGAAACCTGCGGCTGACTGCAAGAAAATTGACTACGCCAAGCCCGATAATGTGATTAGTTTTGATAAGGCATCATCGGTATTTATGTCTAATACCAACCACGAAGAAGACCAGCCATGCCATCTAACACTCAAGGATGCTGAGCTTCCCATCGCTTATAATCTAGCGATGTTTGACGAACCGGCACAAAGGTACTGCCCTGCCGGGGTTTATGAGGTTGTCGCCAATGAAGATGGAAGTAACCGTTTTCAGATCAATGCTCAGAACTGCGTACACTGTAAGACATGTGATATTAAAGAACCCAGCCAGAACATCAACTGGGTCGTCCCAGAAGGCGCTGGTGGGCCCAACTATCCCAACATGTGACGGTAACCTATAGAAAAGGGTGAGATGTTCTCGCCCTTTTTTATGAGTTTGAATGCTAGGCCGAATCACCTAATAAAAACTGCTCTCCCATACTAGAAATGAACAGCTGCTCCACTCCGTCAGTATGCTGCGTCTCGGCCCATTCAACTAGCTGGTAGTATGCGTTCCTACTCAGC
>CAJIZU010000014.1 GCA_905181925.1 gamma proteobacterium HTCC2207 | reverse complement strand
ATTCATACTTTAGCCTCAGTGACAGTACTGGCAGACACCTGCGCTGAAGCGGATGCATGGGCAACCGCATTGCTGGTATTGGGTAATAAAGAGGGCCTCGACCTGGCTAATCAATTGGGGTTGGCTGTGTACCTGCTGGCAAGAGACGGTGATGAGTACACAGCATCCCATAGCAAAATGTTTGAGCCCTATTTAGTTGAGATCACTGAACAAACCGTATCAGTAGAGAGTTAAACAGATGGCAGAAATTATACTTTCAATAATTATTTTTGGACTGTTAGTAACAGGCATGGCTGTAGGGGTGCTAATGGGTCGCAAGCCTATTGCGGGTTCCTGTGGCGGTGTCGGTGCGGCTCTGGGCGAAGACAATTACACCTGTGATATTTGCGGTGATGATCCTAATAAGTGCGATGAGCAGAGTGATATCCAGGCGCAGACTTATAATGCAATGAAATTTGAACACAAGAGTTTTTAGTGATGGCTGATTTTTCGTACGATCTAGTGGTTATTGGGAGTGGTCCTGCGGGGGAAGGGGCTGCAATTAATGCAGTTAAGCAAGGGTTGCGTGTTGCTGTAGTGGATGAGAAGCTAATGCCCGGTGGCAATTGTACGCATTTGGGGACTATTCCCTCCAAGGCACTTAGGCACTCTGTGCGGCGTATGATGCAGTACAACAATATGCCTCTTTTTCGGTCCATTGGTGAGCCTCGTTGGTTTTCGTTTCCAGAAATGATGAAAGCGGCAGATGATGTGATTACCAAGCAGGTAGAGGGGCGCACCAAAGGCTATGCTCGCAATCGTGTTCAGATCCATAATGGCCATGCTAGCTTTATCAATGAAAACGAAATCTCCGTGGCTGGGCAAGATGGAAAAATTATTTCCATTGCTAGTAAGTTCTTTTTAATTGCCACGGGCTCTAGTCCTTATCGGCCAGAAGATATCGATTTTACCCATTCTTGTGTTTTTGATAGCGACAGCATTTTAAAGCTCGATAGCTCACCGCGAAATATTATTATCTACGGTGCGGGTGTTATTGGCTGTGAATATGCCTCTATATTTTCAGGGTTAGATTCACGCGTCGATCTGATCAACACTCGTGAGTGGTTAATGAACTTCCTCGATGATGAAATTTCTGATGCCTTGAGTTATCACCTGCGCGATTTGAATGTAATGGTTCGCCACAATGAAGAATATGAGCGTCTAACCACTCACGAAACGGGTGTCACTCTAGAGCTTAAATCGGGCAAACGTATTCATGCTGAGGCATTGCTGTGGTGCAACGGTCGCAGTGGCAACACTAAGTCTCTGGGGTTGAGTAACATTGGTATTGAGGCCGATGAGCGCGGCCAGTTAGCCGTCAATGAAGACTACCAAACCGCTGTTGCTAATATTTACGCGGTTGGCGATGTTATTGGCTGGCCTTCACTGGCTGGTGCTGCCTATGACCAGGGTAGGGCTGCGGCTTCGCATATGTGCAATATGGCAGACCAGTATCGCGTTAAGGACGTGGCTACGGGAATTTGGACTATCCCTGAAATTAGCTTTGTCGGTAAAAATGAAAGTGAACTGACCGAACAAAAAATACCTTACGAGATAGGCCGCGCCTATTTTAAAGACACCGCTCGGGCTCAAATATCCGGTGAAGAAGTTGGTATTTTAAAGATCCTGTTCCATCAAGATACCCTGGAAATTCTTGGCATTCACTGCTTTGGCGCTGAGGCGGCAGAGATTATTCATATTGGCCAAGCCATTATGAATCAAAAGGGCGAAGCGAACACCATCAAGTACTTTTTAAGTACTACGTTTAACTATCCCACCATGGCTGAAGCCTACAGAATTGCCTCAATGAACGGCATGAATCGTATCAGTCGAGAACATCGGCATTTTGAAGAGAAGCAACGCTAAATAGTCCAGTAGTTCTTGAGTGCCAAGGTCGGTGAAATAGAGGGTTCTTGAACCTGCTACTTGTTGTTTGTACTGAGGCTTTCAGGTTTAATCTGTGTATGTTTAAAAACCTTCCACTGTTTATTGGTTATCGTTATACCCGCAGCAAACGCAGGGAAGGGTTCGTGTCTTTCATATCGGCTTTTTCTCTGGGTGCCATGGCACTAGGTGTGGCTGCCTTGATCATAGTACTCTCAGTAATGAATGGCTTTGATCGAGAAATTAAAAGCCGCCTTCTCAAAGTTGTTCCCCATGTGACAGTGACTAGCCATCAAGGCTTCAGTCCCGATCGTCTAGCGGTTATCGCAGAGAAAATCACCAATGATGCGGCCGTGCGTGATTTTGTTCCTATGGTCCAAGGTTTTGTCATGCTCTCTAAAGATGGCGAGCAGGTGGGTGTGAATCTGCAGGGAATAGACCCTGAATGGTCCACAGCAAAATTGTTGGCTGACAGCATGATTGCCGGACAGATAGGACAGCTCGTCGCAGGAGATTTCAGTGTTATTATTGGTAGTCAAACTGCTCGCAGGATGAACCTGTTTGTGGGTGACAAGTTACAGATAACACTACCAAAGGTGAGTGTTACACCTGTGGGTATTTTCCCAAGAATTAAGCGCGTCACTGTAGCTGGGGTTTTCGAAGTAGGCGCGCAGGTTGATGGCTCAGTGATCTTTATTCATCAGCAAGATGCGCGCAAACTGTTAAGACTGGGTAGTAACTACCAGGGCTTTCAGGTTCAACTCAATGATGCCTTCGCGGCAGACCAGTGGATAGCCAGACAGGCAAGCCCATTATTTCCAGAAATGAAGTGGCGATCATGGACCTCAGCCATGGGTGCTTTGTTCCAAGCCATGCGCATGGAAAAAGTAGTCGTAAGCTTACTACTTTCGGTCATTATAGCCGTGGCGGCTTTTAATATTATTGCTAGTTTGGTGCTGATGGTAGCGGACAAACGTCGAGATATAGCAGTTATACGTACCATGGGTGCCACCTCAAGTCTGGTGACTAAAATCTTCATAATCCAAGGGTTATCAGTAGGCCTGATGGGGATTTTGAGTGGTACGCTTATTGGCTGTACAGTGGCGTATTTTATTGGTGACATTGTGGCAATGATTGAGGGGGCTCTGGGAATTTATTTCTTCGACCCTAGTATCTATTTAATTAGCGCACTACCGTCTAAAATAGTAGTTGCTGATGTGGCGACAGTCATTGGCAGTGCAATATTAGTTAGTTTTTTAGCGACTCTTTACCCAGCATGGCGAGCTGGCCAAATACTGCCCG
>CAJIZU010000013.1 GCA_905181925.1 gamma proteobacterium HTCC2207 | reverse complement strand
ACGTTACTGTCTGGCCCTTGAGGATGCTGCCAACTAGCGCCGGCAATAAACTGCCACCAAGTGGCTGGCGAGCTCGGCTTATCTAGATCAGGGGCAACAAACACCATAGATCCAGGCACTCTAAACTCGGCAGGGATATTAGGGAACTCTACCTCGGAAAGACCACGCTCTGCGGCTGTCACATACCCGGTGGAATCAATAAAGGCTCTAAATTGAGCATTAGTTACTTCGGTTTTATCAATATTAAAGTCAGCAACCTGAGCGACTTTAATGGGCCCTTCATTAGGGTAATAGCGGTCGTCGCCAAACTTGAATTCTCCTCCCTTAATACTAACTGTGATATTGGCCTCAGACTCAGCCAAACACATCACGGGCGATGGGTTGTCGCTGCACGCTGTTACAAACAACAAAGCAATACCACTCAAAATAAATATGGGTGACTGTTTATTCATAATGACGCTCTTTAATCTTTTGGCCCGTAGGCATAGGGTTCGGAGTTAGCGAGCACGCGACGATAGGCTGGACGATTTTGACAGCGATCTCTAAATGCAGCTAAGTTGGGCAGATCATCAAGTGAGTAAAGTAAGGGTGCAACTTCAGCGACAAATGATAATTGAATGTCAGCACCGCTGAAGCTATTACCCACCAACCAATCTACTCCCTCAAGACACTTCTCCACATAACCAAGATGTCGCGCTAATTCATCACTAATTCTGGGCTGCAGTCCAGCTCCTCCATCAGGAAGTTTAGACGTATAAAGTTTAAGCATTAATGGTAATACCGCACCACTCTCTCCGTAGTGAAGCCACTGAAGATACTGCTCATGCTCCACTCTTCCAGGCTGAGGCAGTAACTGGCCAGTGCCATAGTGGCGCAACAGATAATCAATAATAGCGCCAGACTCAATAATTGTTTGCTCACCATCAGTAATGACCGGTGATTTGCCCAATGGGTGAATCGCCTCAAGCTCTGGCGGTGCCAGGCTTGTTATGGGGTCTCGTTGATAAGTTATTACTTGGTATTCAATACCAATTTCTTCGCATAACCAAATAATACGCTGGGATCTAGAATGAATAAGATGGTGAATAGTAATCATTATTTGCTCCTTATAAGCAACCGAGGCATTAAGATTCCGGTATGTTATTAATCCAGCAGATAGTCTTTCACAATAGTAAAGATTTCTGGCTGAGTAATCATCGCAGGTATTTTACCAACGCCAACGCTATTACTCAGTAGTGGAACACTGATGCCCGTATGCTCTTCACTAACAAAGTTGTTGGTCGCATAGTTGACTGTCATTACTGCCCCTTCTGGGGTTTTAATACGTGCTACCAGACCTGGAGAATGAATAGGCACCCCAAGCGCTTCATAAATAGTTCGCTCAGAGAGAATTTGCGCAGCATGACCATGATCTGCAGTAACTAAGATTAAGGTGTCGATGTTGGCATCAGAAAATTCAAGCGCTACGGCTAAAGCTTCATCAAGTTGCTGTAACTCACCAATACTGCCGCATGCTTTACGTTCATGGGCCTGCTTATCAATCGATGCTGACTCTATCATGAGAAAGAATGATGTGTTCGTATCGGCAGTCAATTCAGTCAGTGCAACTTTACTCATTGATGCAAGGCTTGGCATTCCGGCATAGTCTGGATTATCTTCGCAATTCATAGGCTCAGGATAGGTCACAGAACCAAGCATAGGATGAAACATATTCATAAAACTTGTTTCAGGTTTTTCTGCGCTTCGTCCATCCTCACCATGCCATCTTACGGGCATAGTACTGGGAGAGAATAGACCTAACAATTTTCCTCCATGATCACCGGCTAACTGATCTGCGTTGCCGATGACAGTGTAGCCAGCCTGAGTAGCAAGCGTCAGTACACTTGATTTTGATCCCTCCGCGTCAGGCGTAAAGTGCTTCATTCCGCCACCCAGTGCAACATCAACACCAGAGTTAATTAACTGCTCCGAAATAGATCCAAGTCCACCATTTGCCTTAAGGTCCGGCGAACAATCAACAATGACCCCAGCATATTTTTCAAAATCAACCATAGCTGACGGGTTCTCGCACCCCCGATCGTTAACATGTGCATAAAAAGATGCCGGCGTAGCATCAGTGATACTGGCGGTAGTCACTAATCCGATTTTTATACTATGCTGTTTGGCCAGCTCAACTAAATTAACGATGTCTTTATCAGAACCTGCAGTTGTGCCTATGCGCCCCGGACTAGTAATAGCGCCTGTAGCCATTGACGTAGCACTATTGGCAGAATCTGCTACATATAGCGGCCTTTGGGGATTTTCCTCATCAACCGTTACTACTTGTACCGCACTTCTTAACGGCAACCTATCGACAAGCAGTTTACCGCGACTACCCACTAAATAGTTTCGAGCAATGGTTATCTGATTGTCGTCCATACCATCGCCAATAATCAAAATAACGTTACCCGCCATAGCTGGAATTGAAAACCCGCCTAAAAAAGCCAACAACAGCGGCAATAGAGCACGAACGCTGACTGATAATGATGAATTAACCATAAAATTGAACCCTGCTAAGATAAATTTTTTGTAACCAAGCATAGTGTAAATGATAAGTTGGTGAGGAAACCAACTAAGGAGTAATTATTTTCCCCAAAAGCCGTTTGTGTTAGTGTTGATAAGCGTCCACTAACTAATGACAAGGTTTTATCAGCATTGAATGAACCACTGCAACTCTTTTTAAATAGGCACTCTTTACTTGACTCTTACCTCACTAACGCCGATGCATATTTTTCGCCGCTGATAGAGGATTTTACGGAGGTATACCGGCAAAAAAACGCTATTCAAATCATTGGCATTAACGGCTGTCAAGGATCTGGGAAATCGACCCTTGCCGATTACTTGTGTACCCGCATTGCAGATGAACAGGGCGTGCAAACTCTGGCCTTGTCTATGGATGACTTTTATTGCACTAAGGCACAGCGAAAAAAGCTGAGCGATACTATTCATCCCTTGCTGGCCACTCGTGGTGTGCCGGGGACCCATGATATCGATCTTGCCATAGACACCATAACCGCGCTTTCATCTGGCATACCAACACCTATTACCCGCTTTAATAAAAGCACTGATGAGCGCGTAGCCTTATCTGATAGCAAAATCATTAAAGGCCCTGTGGCACTGATTGTTATCGAGGGCTGGTGTTTTGGTGCCCAGCCTGTTTCACAGAGTGACTTGCTAGAAGCGAGTAATGACCTGGAAAAACAACATGATGCCAATGGTGTTTGGCGCCAATACGTCAACAGTAAATTAAAAGGTAATTACCAAACGTTATTTAATATGGCGGATCGACTGGTAATGTTAGCTGCTCCCTCCTTTGATCGTGTTTTTGAATGGCGACTGGAACAAGAGCAAAAACTAGCTCAGTTAATCAAACTGAAAGGTAACGGAAATGTCGGCAAAAAGAGTATGACTGAAAAGGAAGTAAAGCATTTCATTACGTATTTCCAGCGTATTACCGAACACTGTTTATTAGAAATGCCGGCCAGAGCCGACCACCTCTTTAGGTTAAATAATGACCGCAGTATTCGCAGCTACAATCGCCTCAGCATCAAGAGTTAGCCCTGCAGCTACAGCGGTACTGCTCGCTGATTGAACTCACTGACTACGCGCAATAGTTGCCTGCAGGTAATCTGCCCGACCAATTTTCCGTGATCTAAAACAGGTCGGCGCCGGTGACCTTTTTTAATCATGTCGTCTGCCACATCCACAAGATCTGCGTGAATGTCACAATACTCAACATTCTTAGTCATATAGTCCTCAGCTTTACCGAGATCCCCATGCTCGTTATAAGTAGCGGTTAAAATAGCTTTTAGACAATCCATCTCGGACAGTACGCCGACCAAATCGCCCTGCTCACTGACCACACAAATACCCGATATTTTATTATCCAGAACCAACCCAATCGCCGTAGACATCTCATCTTGGGCATGAATTTTAACGGGTCTGTGAATCATGTAGTCACTAATATCAACCGAACGTAACATAACAAACTCCTTATTTTATAAACATCACTAGCACCTCGTTCTCTGGCGCTAGAGTAAACCCGCATAGGCAATGAATGGCTGGGGCCAAGAGCCAAGTGCTAAAATTGAGGCCATCAAAACTATCGCAGCTAACTTTTCCTGCCAATTAGCGCTGTTGCCAGAACTTTGCGCAGACTGCGTCATGGCGAAAATAATTCGCAAATAATAATAAATAGCAATGGCACTCGCGATGACAAGGACTGCCAGTAACCCCCAAAGACCGGACTGAATACCGACTGTAATTACAAAAAATTTAGCCATAAACCCAGCAGTTAAGGGTATCCCGGCCAGAGAAAGCATTGCCACAGTCAGTGCGGATGCCTCTAAAGGGCGAGACCAGAACAGTCCCGCAAAGGCACTAATATTCTGCTTAGCAGTATCTTCACCAGCAACCATAGAAACAATGGTGAACGCTGCTAAAGTCGTGACTATGTAGGCCGTTAGATAAAAGGTAATACTTTGACTGACTAAATCTGCCTCTAAATAAGTCAAGGCGATTAACACCACCAACAAATAGCCAAAGTGAGCAATGGAAGAATAAGCCAATAAGCGTTTAATATTTTTTTGACGCAATGCCAGCCAATTGCCGACTAGCATAGATGCAATAGCCAGGACCACTAATGCCGTATTTAAACCACTAAACTGATAGAGCGCCCCATCGATATAAAACCGACTTAAAGCAACGAAAACCGCGCTCTTAGACACCGTGGCAAGGAAACCCGTTACCGGCGTGGGTGCACCTTCATAAACGTCAGGCGTCCACATATGAAAAGGTGCGACAGATAGCTTAAAGCCAATTCCCGCGAGCACCATGGCACTGCCTGCCATCATCAGCATCGGGTTTTCCGCGTAGGCTAAAGCGGCTCTAGCGCCTATGCCTGCGTAGCTTAATTCTCCTGTGGCGGCATAAATCAGTGCAAATCCGTACAGTAACATTGCCGACGCACAGGCCGATAAAACAAGATACTTAACCGCACCCTCAAGAGGCAACTGACCGCGTTCCGGGAACGCAATCATGGCGTAAAGAGCAACACCCATTAGCTCCATGCCGAGCAACAAGGAAACCATATGGCTGGATTGAATAAGTACCACTGCGCCTAATACCGATAACACTAGGAGTAAGTAATATTCTTCTTTTCGTTCACCTTCAGAAGAAAAGGTTTCTTTGGATAACACCAGAGTGACCAGAGAGGCCATCAAAATTAAGCTCGTAAAAAATAAACTCCAGTGATCGACTTCTAGCAAAATCGTCACCGGTTGAATAAAGTCTCTGGCATAACTAGCGCTCCAAAGTGTGAGAAGGAACCCCACAGCAGTAATGACCCAGGCCACCGATTGATCTCGCTTTATTGAGGCTTGAATCATCAGTACGACAGCTGTCAAGGAGAGCATTAAAATAGGCGCTAAAGCCGAGAACATTGTTGCATTCATCACATCACCTCCACTATGGCAACAGTCGGTGAGGTCGTCAGATTAAGTAAGCTTTGTAACACAGGCTGTGCAGCATCTAACACTGGCTGCGGGTAAATACCCAAAAAGATCAGTGCTACTATCATTACCGCCATGGTCAGCATCTCTCGAGTCCCAAAATCAACAAGACCACTGTCCACCCATTTTTGGTTGGCTTGCCCTTGAAAAGATCGCTGCATCAACAGCAATGAATAAGCAGCACCCGTGATTAAACCCGTAGCAGCAACAACCGTAATCCAAATATTCACTTGAAAAAGCCCTAGAAGTACCAAAAATTCAGCCACAAAGTTACCTAAACCCGGGAGGCCTAAAGAGGCAACCACAAAAAACATTGCCACTGCACCCATGCGTGGCATCTGTTGCCAAAGTCCACTCATTTCTCGCATATCTCTGGTGTGCAGACGTTCTTGTAGCGAGCCCGCAATCATAAATAGGGCGGCTGTGCTAAACCCATGAGCCACCATTTGCATTACTGCGCCCTGCAGTGCTAGCTCATTCCACGCGTAAATACCTAAGAGGACAAAACCCATATGACTAACACTGCTGTAGGCGATTAGACGTTTGAAGTCAGTTTGGCCAAAGGCCAGAACAGCGCCATAGACAACTCCTGCCGCTCCTAACCACATAGCTGCTGATGAAAAATCTAAGGCAGCTTCCGGAAAGAGCGGTACTGCAAAGCGAATCAGCCCGTAAGCACCCGTTTTAAGCAGAATGCCTGCCAGAATCACACTACCTGCAGTCGGTGCTTGAGTGTGTGCGTCAGGTAACCAAGTATGAAAAGGAAACCCCGGTAGCTTGACCACAAATGCAATGAAGAAACCCAGCATAATCCAGTGTGCGGCTTGCTCGGTCATTTGTGTATTTAGTAAGTCAAAATAACTAAAGGTCCAAATCCCAGTCGCACTTTGATTAACCGCCACTAACGCCAGTATCGACATTAACATTAACAAACCACTCGCTTGAGTGAAGATAAAGAATTTCATGGCCGCATAACCACGATTTTCATGTCCCCAGATAGCAATCATAAAGTACATAGGGATGAGCATGACCTCCCAAAACAGGAAGAACAGCATCAGATCTAGGGCCATAAATACCCCAAGAACACCCGCAAGAGACCATAGCAAGTTAGCCTCAAAGAAGCCTTTACGCACGACAATGTCGGTCCATGAGGCACTGATTGCGATGGCGCCAAGAATCAGCGTCAGCAATACCATCAGCAAGCTAATGCCATCTAGCGCGAGCTCGATGCTAATGCCAAAAGCAGGGATCCAGTCAGTTTTAAAGTGCATTAACCACGTAGAAGGATCATTCGCCACAGGTGCTTGTAGTTGAGTGATTTCGGGCATGCCAGACAAGCATAAAAGAAGATAGACCAAGTCGGTTAGGACCACTACCATCGCCACTTTTCGTGGCATGGTGTCACTAATACGCTCAGACAGCATAGCCAATAAACCGCCAATTAAAAGTATGAGTATTAGGTTGATCATTACCATTACAGCGCCCCCTCTGGAAGATTAGCCGCTAGCATAATGACTAAAATAAGCCCTGCTACCATGCTCGCTATATACCAGCGCATGCGCCCAGATTGTGCTGAACTTAGCCACTGGTTTAAGGTTTGATTGATCGTAACGATTAAGCCATATAAGGCGTCAACAGGCTCACTTTTAAGCTTGTTAGCCAAGCCATAGTAAGGTTTTACAAACAGACGGTCATAAAGCAAATCGATACCCCAACCACTGAGCCAGAGCTTCCCAAGGCTCTTACCGAAGGACGAGTTGGCAAGTCGGTCGACTTTTAATTGGCCAGTGTAAAATATGAGGTAAGCGACTAGCACACCAACAATGGGTACTGATATAGACACATATTCGACCCAATGCGCCGGATGACTCCCATCACTAGCAGGAAAAACCTCACTCACCGGAATCATAAACCAACCGCCCACCATGGCTAACAGACATAATATTGAGAGCGGAACTGCCATACGCCATCCGGTGTCTTTATCAGGTTCAGTATTTACACTGCCGAAAAACACTACGAAGACTAATCTGAAACTGTAGATTGCTGTCAGTAAGGCGCCTAGCAGTCCAGCCACCCATAATCCGGGGCCGATCTCAGGGAATTGGTACGCCTGGAGTAAAATTTGATCTTTGCTGAAAAATCCAGAGGTCATCGGCAGTGCAGCTAACGCTGAGGAGCCGATCATAAAGCTCCAGAAGGTAACAGGCATACGAGTTCTTAAACCGCCCATTTTAAAAATATTATGTTCATGATGTAGGCAGTGGATAATTGCCCCTGAGCCCAAAAACAATAGGGCTTTAAAAAAGGCGTGAGTCATTAGATGAAAAATACCTGCGCTCCAAGCCCCGACACCTAGAGCAAGAAACATATAACCAATCTGGCTAATCGTCGAGTAAGCCAAAATACGTTTAATATCGGTTTGCATCAGTGCCGTAAAGGCCGCCATTAGCGACGTGGTTATACCAATGACTGCAACCACTGTCATCGCTATCGGTGCCAACAGGAACAACTCATGAGTACGGGCTATTAAGTAAACACCGGCGGTCACCATAGTAGCCGCATGAATTAGCGCACTAACCGGCGTCGGGCCAGCCATGGCATCGGGTAGCCAAGTATGTAATGGCAACTGAGCTGATTTTCCAACCGCCCCGCAGACTAGGAGTAGGCAGGCTATTGTGGGGACGGTGGCGCCAACCTGCCAAGTTTGATCAGCCTCACCGACCATAGTCTGGATATCTAAGGTGCCTAGCTCGGTGAACAACAACAATAAACCCATCGCCATAGCTGTATCGCCGATACGCGTGACGATGAAGGCTTTACGCGCTGCATACCCATTGGCGTTGTGCTGATACCAGAAACCTACTAACAGGTAACTGCAAACTCCTACGCCTTCCCATCCGAGATAAAGCAGCAACAAATTATCAGCCATAACCAAGACCAGCATGGCGGCAACAAACATATTTAGATAGGCAAAATATCGAGCATAACTAGGATCTTTTTCCATGAATTCAGTGGAGAACAAATGAATCAGGAAACCAACGCCGGTTATGACTGACATCATCACTAAAGTCAGTCCATCAAAATAAAATGAAATACCGGGAGCAAATCCAGCTACTTCCATCCAGGTCCAAAGGGAGAGCTGGATAACTTGCTGATTCTGCATAAATTCAGTCGCTAGCAGCAGTGTCAATAAAGCGGATATGCCTACTGAGCCTACCCCCAGAGCACCCACTTGAGATGCCTTGAGACGCGTACCAACGAGCATTAATGTCACTGAACTAAGTAGTGGAATCAGTGGTATTAACCAAATAGTCTCACTCATAATTAACCCTGCATCCGGTTAGCATCGTCCATATCCAATGTTTTAAAGCGCTTCTGAACTTGAAGCACCAAGCCCAGACCTACGGCTACTTCAGCTGCAGCGACAGTAAGAATCAGCATAAATACTACCTGACCGTCAGGCTGCCCCCAGTGAGCACCCGCAGCAACAAAGGCTAAGGCGGCCGCATTGAGCATGACTTCCAATGACATCAATATAAAAATAATATTGCGCCTAATCATTAGACCGAGCATACCAATGGCAAACAAAAGCGAAGAGACTAAAAGGATATGGTTAAGGGGTATATTTAAGCCATCCATTATTGGCCACCCTGCTTTTCTAGATTATCTCGGTCAAGGTAGCGACGACCTAGGTGAAAAGAACCGACTAAACCTGCCAGTAATAACATAGAGGCAATCTCAACCGCTAAAACATAGGGCCCAAATAGCGACAATCCTACCTGCTTAGCCGAGACTGCTGCGACGGAAACTGGGCCGTTAGTTTGACTAATCACTAGTATCAGCTCAATGAGTAGAATCGCTGATAAAATAGCCGGCCCCGCCCAGATTGACGGCTGTAACCACTGTCGTTCCTGCTTATTACCCTTTTCGCCTAAATTCAGCATCATGATCACAAATACAAATAACACCATAATAGCGCCCGCATAAATAACAATTTCTAGTGCTGCTGCAAATGGCGCACCAATCAAGAAAAAGATAACAGCAACCGCTAGCAGTGAGACAATCAGATAAATTAGCGCATGAATAGCATTAGGCCTTGTCATAGCCATAACCGTTGCCATTAGTGCAACCGTTGCCGCTATGTAAAAAAATACAATTTCAAGCATGAAAGTCCCTCGGGTTTGTTGTTTCATTAACTTGACTCATGGCAATAAACTCTTAGTGTCTATCGGCCTAGCTTCGTTGAGCGCTTCACCTTTGTCTTTAGAGGCTGTTTTCATACCAGAGACTCGGTAAAAATTGTAATCTGGGTATTTACCCACGCCATTAATCAGCAAATGTTCTTTCTCATAGACCATGTTCTGACGATCGTACTCACACATTTCAAAGTCCGGTGTCAATTGGATGGCATACGTTGGGCAAGCCTCTTCACACATTCCACACATAATGCATCGAGAAAAATTAATGCGGAAAAATTCCGGATACCAAGTACCGTCTTCGCGGGTATCTTTTTGCAAGGCAATGCAGTCAACCGGACATACCGCCGCACAAAGATTACAAGCAACGCAACGCTCTTCACCGTCAGGGTCGCGAGTTAGTACAATTCGACCTCGATAACGTGGTGCCAAATAGGGCATCTCCTCGGGGTATTGAACAGTTTCGGCTTTGGTAAAGGTGTGCTTTAGCACTTCCCACATAGTTCTAAGTTCACTTAACATTAGGCAGCACCCTCCATCCATAACAGCACGGCACCCGTCACCACAATATTAACCAGTGTGATGGGCAACATGACTTTCCAGCCAAGTGACATTAATTGGTCATAGCGCGGACGAGGTATCGCTGCGCGCAGTAAGACAAAGAAACAAATAACAACGAATACTTTAAAACTAAACCAGAAGAATGGCGGTAACCAATGGCCAATCAACATTGGTCCATGCCAACCACCGAAGAATAGCGTCACAATCATGCAGGAAATGAGCATCAGCCCGAGGTATTCCCCAAGCATAAACATGGCAAATTTCATGCCGCCATATTCAGTGTGGAAACCTGCAGTAAGCTCGTGTTCTGCTTCAGGCAAATCGAAAGGCAAACGATGACTCTCGGCGATGCCTGCAATAATAAACACGAACAAACCAAGTATCTGCGAGAAGCAAAACCAAACATCGGTCTGCGCTTCAACAATATCTACCAAACTAAAGCTACCGGACATCATGACTACGCCAATCAATGAGAGTCCCATAAAGACTTCATAACTGACCATTTGTGCCGCTGACCGCAACCCTCCTAAAAGAGCATATTTATTGTTAGAGGCAAGACCTCCCAGAAGCACGCTGTAGACTGCAAGAGACGTCATGCCGAGAAAGAACAGCAAACCAATGTTAACGTCGATAATCATCATCCCTGGGGCAAAGGGCACAACAGCAAAACCCATCATCATTGCCACAACTATTGCTGTGGGAGCAAAGATAAATACCAATTTGTCTGCAAACGGTGGAACCCAGTCATCTTTAAACAGGAGTTTAATCATGTCTGCCGCCACCTGACCAACACCGAACGGTCCCAATCGGTTAGGGCCATAGCGATCTTGCCATACGCCTAGTAAACGTCTTTCAAACCACGTTAAAACGGCTGCTCCAGCAACGCCACCAATCAAAATGGTGAGTGCGAGGATTACCGGCATCAACTCAGACATTACGCGTACCTCCATCACCCACTACAGGCTGAAAGGCCGCTTTATCAGAGGCAATCATTTCAGGTCCCGAGCGCTGCCAAGTTTTATCGACCTGCAAGCTAACCAGACGTCCAGCCACGAGCCCCCGTGCCTCTGCGTATCCAGCGCTATAGCCGATACAATTTTTTGCGACTCGCGATAAAATCCTGACTTCTAGAGAACATTCAATATCATCCTGTTTAACCAAAAGTCCATCGCCCTCGGTAACGGCGAGCTTTTCCGCAACTTTTTTGCCAATAGCAATAAATCCGCGGCCAGCCAACTCAGAAATTTCTTCAGTGTGAGCCGATAATTCATCGCTACCGTGGACTTGCTCCATGGGGACAAGATGCCACTGATGTGGTTTCAATGAAATTTGAGTGATCTGCGAGGATATATCTGCACCTGTTTGTGATGAAGATATTAGCCGTACCCCTGAGGATCCGCCTTTTAACGGACCATCTACTTCAGACTGAAACTTCTGCAAAGACTGATTGGAATTCCAACCTGGTGCCCAAACGAAGGGGGTTAATGATGCCGGCTGATCTCGATTCAAGCCTTCCATACTGAAAGATAATGGACTCTCGTGATCTTGAGCCTGTTGGGGTTCATGTACCGAGACACCTGAATTCATTGCAGTACGTCCACTGTAACGGTGAGTCTGGCGAGGTATCTTTGAGCCGCGATCCCTGAAACTGTTCAGTGGCGCTACATCGACAAGCTTAGTGAATAGCGGACTACTCTTGGCACATGCAGTAACTATTTGATCAAAATTTTCTATTTTCGATAATTTTTTGTGTTCGGTAGCCTTCGCTAATCTAAGCAACCACTCCCAACTGGGTAGTCTTTCAGACGCTGGAGACTGCACGGGATAGAAACGCTGAGCGCGACCCTCACTACTCACCAAAGTACCTTGAGACTCTGCATAGGAGGCTGCTGCCATCACTAAATCTGATTGATCAAGGGTACCGTTCTCATACATATCCAACGTAATGACCTTAGCTCCACCAGCCAGTAGCTGATCGATTAACGCTTTATCGCCACGACGGTACAAATCATTTTCCAACACAATTAACGCATCTATTTTTGCTGCTCGCTTCACTAAGGCCTTTAAATGACTACTAGCACCATCGGCTACCATCATCGCTAGGCCTAAGCTATTACACTCGGGTACGCAAAAGCTAAGCATGCTTGTCGTCTGACTCAAAGCATCCGCCACGGCAGCCGCACTATTGATAACGCCCTGATGAGCCATGCTTGAACCACTAACTATTAAGGGATTTTTCGCCATTTTCAGCATCTGTGCCGCGGCGTCTGCCTGAGGATTGTTAGTGATTTCACCCACCAAAGCTGCTGCCACAGCATGCCCAAATGCGGCTATATCATCAGGCGCTAAAGAAACGCAGGCACTAGCAACATCATCGAGTCGGGTATTCATGGCCGATACGATAGTCATTGGTGAACGTTGGTCTTGAGCAAGATTACGAATCGCTGCGTCTTGCCAAGGCGGAAGCCCCATCTGTTCTGCCAATTCAAAGGCTTTGTTACGTACAGATTGGCGAAGTGCGAGCGCCACACGCGGGGCGGTATTAGTGACATCTTCACCAAGAATAAGTATCGCATCGGCAGTCTCTATTTGCTTAACCGACGGATTAATCGACATAGATGTCTGCAAAATGTTAGCAATACTGTCCATTAAGTCTGCTTCTTGGTCTGAAAACCCTGGCGCAAAATTTTTCGATCCAACCAACTCACGCAACAGATAATTCGCCTCAAGAGACGCTCTTGGCGAGCCAATAGCAGCGACTTTTTTACCGGCCATCCAATCAGCCGCTGTGTTCAGTGCTTGCTGCTGATGAACCGCAAAGAAGCTACCATCGGGATTTTTAATACCCGCATAATCAAGACGTAAATCACTATTCAGATAGCCGCTGCCAAAGCGACCTCGATCACATATAAAGTAGCCATTAACGTCGTGGTTATAGCGATTATGAACACGTTTAACCTTGCCGTAACGTTCCCCAGGAGCAATATTACAGCCCACAGCACAGCCCTGACATATAGACGGTGCAGACTGTAAATCCCACTTACGGCTGTATTGCTTTAAAAACGGCTTGTCGGTGAAAACACCTGTCGGACATACCTCAACTAGATTACCCGAAAACTCACTCTCTAAAATGCCCTCCTCGTGACGACCAAAATACAGATGATCATGAGAGGCCTGAGCGCCTAAATCTTTACCTCCAGCGTAATCTCGGTAATAACGCTCGCATCTATAACACGCAATACAACGGTTCATCTCATGATGAATCAGAGGGCCCAAATATTGGTTGCGATAGGTATTTTTTTTACCCGTATATCGACGATCACGATGACCGACCATAACGGTCATGTCTTGCAGATGACATTCTCCGCCTTCTGCGCATACAGGGCAGTCGTGCGGATGATTAAGCATAAGGCTCTCAACCACCGCTTCGCGAAACTGTGTAGCATTTTCAGCCTTAAGTGAAAATCTTGCACCATCACTCGCCGGGGTCATACAGCCCATGACTATGCGGCCACGAGTATCCTCTTCGTTCTGGTATTGAACCAAGGCGCATTGACGACAAGAGCCAATAGAACCCATGGATGGATGCCAACAAAAATACGGCAGATCCAATCCAGCATTCAGACAGGCTTCCAGTATGTTTTCGCCTTTTTTGACCTCAATTTCTTGACCATCAACATTGATCATTGGCATAGTTTAAGCTCCCTTTCCTGAGTGGTAAGGGCAACAGCCACCACTAATATGTCGTTCAAAATCATCACGAAAGTATTTAAGCGCACTTTGCAGTGGCTCCATGGCTCCGGGCGCCAGAGCGCAATGTGTGTTACCGATTGCACCTATATAATTAATTTGGTATTCAAGCGTATCCAAATCTTCAGTTTTACCACGACCCTGCTCTATGTCTTCGAGTACCTGCCTTGTCCAAGGCAGACCATCACGGCAAGGGGTGCAAAACCCACAGGATTCATGGGCGAAAAAGCGGATCAAATTTAATACCATACCAACCGGACAAGTCTGATCATCGAGAATAATCATAGTCCCAGTACCCATGCGACTGCCGGCTTTACCGATGACGTTATAGTCCATGGCTAAATCAAGATGTTCATGCGTTAGAAAGTCGGTTGACCCACCACCCGGCAAAAAACCTTTAAGTTGCAAGCCGTCCTGCATACCGCCGGCATGGTTTTCAAGAATTTCACGGATTGGAGTACCCATTGGCAGCTCCCAACAACCGGGCGTTTTTACTCGCCCACTAACACCAAACATCTTAGTGCCTGCGTCCTCACCCACACCAAGACTCTTAAACCAGTCAGCGCCGCGGTCAATAATATGGGGAATGTTACATAGCGTTTCGACATTGTTAACGATAGTTGGACGGCCCCATAGACCACTCACCTGAGGAAATGGTGGCTTGGCTCTGGGGTTAGCTCGCTTACCTTCAAGTGCGTTTATGAGAGCTGTTTCTTCACCGCAAATATACCGGCCTGCACTGGGATGGACATACATATCAAGCTTAAAACCACTACCGAGAATATTGTCACCAAGGTAACCTTTGGCGTAACACTCTTTTAAGGCTTGGCGCAGGCGATCGATAGCCACTACGTACTCACCACGAATAAAGATATAAGACAGATCGGCGCCAATACAATAGGCCGACAAAATCATCCCTTCGATAAGCTGATGGGGGTCGTACTCCATAAGTAGACGATCTTTAAAGGCACCCGGTTCCATTTCATCGGCATTACAGACCAGATATTTGTGGCCCGGAGTACATTTATCATCCATCGGCACAAAGCTCCACTTCATACCGGTAGGAAATCCAGCGCCGCCACGCCCACGCAGGTTTGATGCGCTGACAACCTCCCGACACTCCAGGGAAGACATGCTCGTCAGAGCTTTATGTAGTCCTTGATAGCCGCCGTTAGCCTCATAGGCAGTCATATCCGTGGGGGCTTTACCGGGTTCAATATTGCGCGTCAGTACTTTTTCCATTAAGACTGATCCCCCGATTTACTACTAGCAAAAATCTCACTAATTTTATGAGTATCAAGATGGGTGACTAAATCATCGCCAACCATCATCACAGGTGCCCTGTCACAGGCGCCCAAACAAGGAACAGGCAAAAGCGTGTAACGATTGTCCTCAGTGGTCTCACCATAATCGACACCTAATGTCTCCGAGATGGTGGCCTTAATACTGTCACACCCACTTATCCAGCAACTTACACTGTCACAAAATAGAATGACTTTTTCACCTACTGGGCGGCGATAGATCAAGTTATAAAAAGTGGCTACTCCTTCCAACTCCTCAGCGGACATGTCTAGATATTTAGCGATGGCTTGAAGACTTTCATCAGACACCCAGCCACGCTCGGCCTGGACTATTTTTAAAGCGTCAATAGCCGCGCCAGACTTGTAGGGCACATGTTCAAGCTCATGATCTATGGCAGCCATTTCTTGCAGCGTAAGCACTGAACTGATATCACTCTGAATCATCTTTGCATTACTCATCGGTCAACATCCGCCATAACGAAATCGATACTGGCAATAATAGCTATTAAATCAGGGATCATTAGCCCGTTACTGATTAGGGGTATTTGCTGTAAGTGAGGGAATGAAGGCGTTCGGATACGGGTTCTGTATGAGTTAGTACCACCATCACTAATCAAATGATAACTGTTGATCCCTTTAGTGGCTTCAATCATTACCGAAGCTTCCCCTGCAGGGACTACAGGCCCCCAGCTCACATTGAGAAAATGATGTATTAAGGTCTCAATATCTTCCATTGTGCGCTCTTTGGGCGGCGGAGTTGTCAACCGATGATCACTTTTATAGGGACCTCCAGGCATATTATCCAAACACTGACGAATGATACGTAAGCTCTGTCGCATCTCTTCAATACGTAATTCAGCACGGTCATAACAATCACCGTTATGTGAGACCGGAACATCAAAATCAAACTGATCATAGCCGCCATAAGGACGTTTTTTACGCACATCCCAATCGCAACCGGTTGCTCGCAAACCTGGGCCAGTAATGCCCCAGTCAATAGCCTCTTGTTGGCTATAAACGCCAATACCAACAGTGCGCTCTTTGAGCATTTTGTTTTGCATGGCCATCCTGTCGTAGTGATCAAGGCGAGCAGGTAAAAAATCAATGAAATCGCGAACCAGTTTGTCCCAGCCCTCTGGTAGGTCCTGAGCAACGCCGCCAATACGGAACCAAGCCGGATGCATGCGCCCACCGGTAATCGCCTCAATAATACCGAACAACCGCTCACGGTCAGCGAACATATAAAAGACCGGTGACATCTGACCCACGTCTTGAACGAAAGTCCCGTAAAACACTAGGTGACTAGAAATTCTGAATAATTCAGCCAACATAATACGAATTATTTTGGCACGCTCAGGTACCACAATGCCACCCAGCATTTCTACTGATTGAATATAGGCTAGGTTATTCATTACCCCGCCAAGATAATCAATGCGATCTGTATAGGGGATGTAGGTATGCCATGTTTGGCGTTCAGCCATCTTTTCAGCACCGCGGTGGTGGTATCCAATATCAGGTACTGAATCAATAATGACCTCACCATCTAACTGCAAAGCAACTCGAAAAACTCCATGCACACTGGGGTGATTAGGGCCAAGATTAAGAAACATATATTCACTGTCTTCAGTGGCCTTTTCCATACCCCACTCTTCGGGACGAAAACGCAATGCCTCCTGCTCTTTAGCGACTCGTTCAGGCCCCATTTCAAACGGCGCCATCTCAGTCGCACGCGCTGGGTGATCTTTGCGCAATGCATGACCCTCCCAGGTTGGCGGAAGTAAAATACGATAAAGCGTTGGATGGCCATCAAAGATCACACCAAACATGTCCCAGGCCTCTCGCTCATACCAATTTGCGTTAGGCCAAATACCAATAATCGTAGGTAAATGCAGCTCAGATTCAGACAGGGCTACCTTGATACGAATATCATCATTGCGCTCCATGGAAAGTAACTGATAGACCACAGTAAAATCAGACTCAGGTTGCCCGGAACGGTATTGACGAGTACGCTCATCGATCGCGAACAAATCGTAAAGCATAGAGAATTGAGGTTTTAAGAACTGTAAAACATCAAGCAAAAGGGATCTAGGCACCCACAGTGTCAGAATGGAATCGGCCGTGGTTTGAACAGTAAACTGCTGCTGCCCAAATCGGCGATACAAGGTTTCTTCTACTTGGCTATGAACTATTGATTCAGCCGTGTGCATTTAACCCTCACAGATTGTTATTGGAATACTAGATTTTTTTCGGCTCCCTTAACTCAGTCGCCTGAATACGTTGTGCAGTAAGCTCATCACGCTTGCTAATTTTGGTTGGCTTAATAATTGTTTGGTCGCCGGCGGCCCATGTTATGGGTCGTCGCTCCTTACCAATGGACTCCTGCAGCATAATTAATCCCTGCATCAGAGCTTCGGGTCGCGGCGGGCAACCTGGCACATAAACGTCGACTGGAATAAATTTATCGACACCCTGCACTACCGAATAAATATCATACATACCGCCGGAATTAGCGCACGACCCCATAGAAATAATCCAACGAGGCTCTAACAACTGCTCATATAGGCGCTGAATGACGGGAGCCATTTTTAAAAAGCAGGTTCCTGAGATAACCATTAGGTCTGCTTGACGAGGCGTAGCTCGAATAACCTCAGAACCAAAGCGCGCAATATCATGTCGACTAGTAAAAGACGTGGCCATCTCTACATAACAACAGGAAAGGCCAAAATTAAAAGGCCATAATGAATGCGCTCGCCCCCAGGCAATTAAATCTTCAAGCTTGGCAAACGCAACATTACGCTTAACCTGCTCTTCAATAAAATCATCACTCTGACCAATCACATTACCCTGTTCGGGTCGCGTTAAACTCCAATCCATTATTTCATCTCCGCTGATTTCTTCGTGTCATTCAAGCCAGTGCGCGTTTTATTGCCCCAGTCCAATGCCCCGGACCTCCACTCATAAATAAGTGCCAAACCAAGGATGGCGATAAACACCACCATCGATAAATATCCCTGCCAGCCGAGCTCAAAGAACGCAATGGCCCAAGCAAAAATGAATACTGTTTCTAGATCAAAAATTACGAAGAAAATAGCGACCAAATAAAATTCAACAGAGATGCGTATTTGTGACCCCCCTACCGATACAATTCCCGACTCAAAAGGATCATTAGTGGCCGCTTCTCTGCGTCGCTGGCCAAGCAGCCAAGAAAGTACCAACATGGTGATTACTAAAAGAATTACCATTAAAAAATATATGGCAAGAGGCCAGATTTCTGTCGCGTAGGCATTAGTCATTGACACACTCCAGCAACTGAGCAGTCTGTATTTGAGGCGATTGATTAGTGATTGTGATAAGAAAAAAGAAGTTAGCTACCATCTCATAGAGATGATCGAATGGCCTGTGAAAAAGAAAAACCTTATATTGTTCAAGTGGCATAAAACACCCCAAACACATTGGGCTTCTTTCGCCTAATACTACCTATTTAGGGAAGAACCCTTTTATTATTGTTAGTAAAAGCAAATTAACCTTACATAAGGCAAGGACTTTACGCAAGCTTGACAGTGTATTTTAATCACTTATGGGTTATTTACTATATTTTATTGAATAGACATTGAAGCCTATTATTTATTACACCAAGCCTAGAAAAGCCAACTAGGTATTGATCACTGAAAAGGATATAAAAAAAGCCGCCATTGGCAGCTTTTTTAGGATTTTAATTGAAGTTA
>CAJIZU010000012.1 GCA_905181925.1 gamma proteobacterium HTCC2207 | reverse complement strand
ACGCTGGGGTGGATCTCAGCAACAATTCCAGCCCAATCTTTGTCATTAAGTACCGACGCAACGGCGTAGGTAGTGCCTTTAATTATAGGGATTTTGGCCGCTAATACTCTAGCGGCTGCGGGGTTATGGGCAACGTCAAGCAGTAGGTCAACACCTTGGAATTTAACCCTTTGTTGACGTCCAGGCAGAGACAAGCATTTTAATGCCTCTAGACAAGTCCTCGCATTAATAACAAATCCCGCGCTCACCAAAGCCTGCAATGCCAGAGAGATATTGACTGGCAGCAAATTTCCATGAGTAATATCGGGTATCAATAAAGTACCAGTATTGGTTTTAAGATTTACCGAGAACTGGCTGCTATCGCCACCGTTATCAATACTAAAATCAGTACCATAATAAAGAGCACTTGCGCCGATAGATCGCACCGTCTCATAAAAGCCATCAGGTAAATCAGTCTCGCCCACCAAAAGAGGCTTGCCTTGTCGGGCAACACCTAGTTTCTCTCTGGCTATGAGTGCCCGAGTATCTCCCAACCAGTCTTGATGATCCAGATCAACACTACTTAGTATGGCTACATCAGCATCAATAATATTAACGGCATCTAAACGCCCTCCAAGTCCAACCTCCAATAGCACAGCATCCAGATCGACACGCCGAAAAATAACAAGCGCTGCGAGGGCATTAAATTCAAAATAAGTGAGTGATGTTTCTGACCGTACTACTTCGATCAACTCAAAAGCGGCGACAAGCTCTTGATCCGAGACAGCAACACCATCGATACGGATTCGTTCGCTATAATGAAGAAAGTGAGGTGAAGTAAAAGCACCGACAGAATAACCGTGCTGGACCAGCAGAGCCTGCATAGTTTCTACGCAAGAGCCTTTTCCATTAGTCCCGGCTACGGTTATATTGACCGGAGTAACCGACCTAGAAGGAGGTATCTCTTGTTTTAGCAACTCCCAAACTAACGAGACCCGCTCTAAACCCAGATCTATCTCACTGGGGTGACGCGCCTCTATCTCTGCCAACCATTCCTCAAGGGAACGCTTAAGCATCGATGGGCTCAGGGATATTTAAAAATTTAGATAATGAACTAGCAACACGATCTCGCATCTCATTTCGCGCAATAATCATGTCAATGTGACCTTTTTCAAGTAAAAACTCGCTTCGCTGAAACCCTTTCGGTAATTTTTGTCGTACGGTTTGTTCGATGATGTTAGGTCCAGCAAAACCGGCTCTAGCACCGGGTTCCGCTATATTGAGATCTCCAAGCATCGCAAGGCTTGCCGAAACCCCACCATAAACAGGGTCAGTCATAATGGAAACATAAGGAACACCAGCAAGTCTCAGTCGCTCTAGGACAGCACTGGTTTTAGCCATCTGCATCAAAGAAATTAGCGCTTCTTGCATACGTGCGCCACCGGTGGCTGAGAAGCATATTAACGGCTTGCGCTGTTCCAATGCTAACTGAGCAGCACGAGTAAACTTCTCACCAACAGCATAACCCATTGAGCCACCATTAAAGGCAAACTCAAAGGCACAGACAACTACCGGTATATCTTTAAGAGTTCCCGCGACAGCCACAAGAGCATCCTTCTCTCCCGTCTTTTTCTGCGCATCTAAAATACGGTCTTTATATTTTTTAACATCTTTAAATTTTAATCTATCGATAGCCTCTAGTTCAGGCTCTATTTCTTGAAATTCTTTTTTGTCGAGAAAAATGTCGATACGCCTTCGGGCACCAATACGCATGTGATGTTCGCACTTGGGACACACGTCTAAATTACGCACTAATTCAGGTCGATACAGAGGTGAAGCGCACTTCGGACATTTCTTCCATAGTCCTTCAGGCACAGAGTTAGCGCGCTCTGTTTTAGTGGCAGCAGGCCCCTTAGGCCTTATGCGGTTAAGCCAGTTCATACAACTCCTTTTAACTAGAGCTAAAACAGCTCTAGTGTTAACCTATCGACGAATATTCAGCATTCTAACATGACATTCAGAAGTCCAGAACCCAGAAGAATAAATTATTTCTGCCATCAACTACGCACAGCTACCATCAATTGATTAACATTTTGGCGGTACTGTACTTTAAGAACTCACGGTCTAACACGCGGCTTTTGCATTATTAATAAACGCCTGTACCTTTTGGCGATCTTTAATACCCACAGAAGATTCAACCCCGCCACTGACATCAACCATATCAGGCGCAACAGTACGGACAGCCAAAGCCACATTTTCAGGCTTTAGCCCACCGGCGAGGATAAGCCTAAAGTCTCTCACTTTGGGAAGCCGATGCCAATCAAACTGCTCGCCGGTTCCACCGTATTGATCTGCATGCCATGCGTCAAATAAAAACCCGCCCGATGGGCCATAGCGGCTAGTTTCATCTGTAATATCAAGACTTTCATGCATCCTTATGGCACGGATATACGGATAGTCAAATTGATCACAAAACTCGGGTGTTTCATCCCCGTGGAATTGAATAAGATCTGGCTGTAGTGTTGCTATCACACGATAAATAAACTGGGGTTCAGCATTCACAACTAATGCAATACATAGCATCGTCCCTGAAATAGCATGCTTAATTTCAACTGCACGCTCAAGATCAATATATCTTGAACTATTCTCATACAGGACAACACCAATCGCGTCAGCGCCAGCTTCTTCAACCATCTGTACTTGCGGCACACTTGTGATTCCACATATTTTGACTGCGACCGACATATCTATACACCTCCAGCAAGATTATTATTCAAAAAGACTGGGCCTCTCGGAGACGTGGGCAGATCGTGCAATTCGGGATAGCGCACATCTACCAAATAAAGACCACACGGAGACGCTGTAGGCGCACTTTTTCGCCTATCTCGACCTTTTAGAAGCTCACCAATCCAAGCTGGCTCCTGACGCTGCAAACCAATCTCAATAAGTGACCCCACGATGTTTCTTACCATGTGCAATACAAATGCATTGGCTGTTACCTCGAAGACTACCAGTTGCCCCGATTCATAAACTTGTGCCGACTCGACATTTCTAGACGGTGACAGCGACTGGCAACCCGAACCACGGAAAGCAGAGAAATCCTGCTCTCCGAGTAGATGTTCGCACGCCCTATCCATTGCTTGCACATTGAGAGTATTCTTGACCCAGGTTATGCCATTGGACAGTATCGCAGGACGAGTTTTCTGAGCGGCAATAACATATCGGTAGGTCCGTGCAGTTGCGCTAAAACGCGCATGAAAATCCTGAGTTACCCTATCTGCCCACATTAACGACACGGAGTCCGGTAGCTGACTATTTGCGCCCATCACCCAATTTCGGCCGGTACGAATTGCTTTTGTATCAAAATGAACAACCTGATGACTTGCATGCACTCCGGTGTCAGTGCGCCCAGCACACCCAACAATTATTGGCTCATTCGCCACATAAGAAAGCGCTGACTCGATGACTGATTGTACAGAGGGGCTATGTTTTTGTTTTTGAAAGCCGCAAAAGTCACCGCCATCGTAACTAACTATTGCCGCGTAGCGAGAGATGTCAGCAGGTAGGCTGTGCTCGCTGGGAATACGACAATTTGGTACATAAGTCCACTCTGACTGTTGCACGGTAAAACCTTTTATAGTGGAGAATAATTTACCAAATGCTAACGAGAGGCATCGGAATTGAGTTTGTCTAACACGACTGTAGCGCGTCTTTTTCCTTCTTTATTTGACTCGCTAATGATCTCCTCAAGAATCTCTCGAGCACCAGAAATATCACCAAGATCAGCATAGGTCTCAGCAAGATCCAATTTCACATCCACGGGATCAATATTTTCTGTCATATCTAGATAATCAAGATTGGCAACACTCTCAGGATCAAGCTCTTCATCAAAGCTGATGTTGTCAATAATGCTAGTAGATCTTTGAATATCTCCATCAGTCTCGTATTCACGAGCAAACACGTCCTTCGGCTGCGGATAACTCTCATCAAAAATATCGTCACCTGAAGACGCTTGCGTTGGTATTATTGTTCCATCATCTAAGTCAGCATCTTCAATAGCTTCAGCCTCTTGCCGAGACACGGCAATACTTTCACCCATCCCACTTGTCCGTTTAAGAGCAAAATAGACAAACAGGCTGATCATGGCCACTAATGACCCGATCAAAGTAATTAACTGCGTGGTATTTAACTGGCCCGTTAAATAACCACTCTTAGCCTCCAATAACGCTTCCGCAACAGCATTATTCTCTTCAATCTTTTGCAATCGTATGCTGCCTTGTAAATTACTAATTTCGCTATTTAGCGATATTATTATTTTGCGCAGATCAGAAATCTCAGCCTGTGCATTAGCCGCAGTCTGTTGCGCATTCACCAGGGCCTCATCAATGGAACCTGCCGTGTCGATTTGCTCGACGAATATCGGCTCTACAACAGATAGTAAAGCAACATCCAAGAGATTCTCAGTAACCTCTGCCTCAACAACAGGAGCAACGACAGGAGCAACGACATTTTGACCTGGAATCTTATCTACTGAACCATTGACTACGAGGCTGTCTGTAACCTCAAAGTAGGGAATTTCTTGATTTGAGTAACCTAAATCCAACGACTCTAGGGACGCCACTCCCTCCGACCCATCATCAATTACAGTGATATTTAAGGCTTCATTGTAAACGTCGAGACCTAATTGATCCGCAACAACAAATCCACTTTGACCTTCAATATGACTATCACTGGGTCTAAATAAATAAGAACCGACAATGACCTTGCTTGGATCGCCCCCTAAAAAAGCGCTTGGGTTAGCACTAAACATTCCATCCATGGCTTGCCAGACAGACAAGTCTTCCGAGCTTAACCTGCTGGCAATACTCCATAAAGTGTCACCTAAAATAACCTTATAGGGCAAAGTACTACTCGTAAATTCAACAATTTGAGCGACGGCTGCCGCGCTTTCGGCTAAAAACAGTAAAGTTACTCTAACTAATACCGATTTATCAGACCAAGAAACGTTAACAAAGAAATCGAGCTCAGGTCGCTGAACAATCTCTTCGCTAGCGATAATAAGCAGATTATTTGCGCCTGCATCATCGTCGGCAAATTTAAATGACAAACTATTTAAATAGAGATCATCTTCAGAGCTAGTATTGCCAAGATTATCGCCGCGATAGAGATCGGCTGTGAAAGAATTACTATCGATAGCATGATCAACGATCTGTATCGTTGCTCGCAATGGTTGCCCAAGCGCAGAGTCTAGCTCTATCTCACCGAGGTTCAGTGCTAAAGAATACGCAGGCCAGAGCGAGCAATTTGCTAACAGTAAAAACGCCGTTAATAACTTGAACATTTGCAAAAACATAGATTGCTCTTTCCTATGACACACAACATTGGTAAACCTAATAATAACAAACTATCAGGCGAATAATCTATGTCCAATCTCCCATCACTGGATGTCATTTGAGAAAACCAAGGATTACTGAAAGTAGTGATTACCAGTTACTACTCAGTGACGATTATTTTTAGCATTCTGCGCAGTGGTTCCGCGGCTCCCCATAATAACTGGTCGCCCACCGTAAACGCCGAAAGGTAATGAGGCCCCATGTTCATCTTTCGCAGACGTCCCACCGGAACACTCAAGGTTCCATTTACCGCCGCTGGCGTGAGTGTTGACAGTGAAACGTCTCTGTCATTGGATACGACATTAACCCAATCGTTAGCATCACTTAGCATAGTATGAATCTCGTCCAGAGGAACATCTTTAGTGAGTTTTATAGTGAGTGCCTGACTATGACAGCGCATTGAACCAATCCGCACACACAGCCCATCAAGTGGAATTGGGTTAAGCTCACGATTAAGAATTTTGTTAGTCTCAACCTGATTTTTCCACTCTTCCTTGCTCTGACCGTTATCTAATTGAACATCAATATAAGGCAGCAAGCTTCCAGCCAACGGGTACTGCCAGTTATCAACAGGTAGCTTCTCTCCTCTCAGAGTATCTGAGACCGTACGATCAATCTCTAGAATCGCTGACGCTGGATCTGCTATTAGATGACTCACAGACCCTTCGATAGCGCCCATCTGATGAATGAGTTCACGCATGTTCTTTGCGCCTGCCCCTGAGGCAGCCTGATAGGTCATAGACGTAGCCCACTCTACGAGCCCTTCCTTAAAGAGTCCACCAAGACCCATCAACATTAAACTGACGGTACAATTTCCGCCTACAAAGTCCTTGATACCATTGGTTAGACCCTGATCGATAACCGTCCTATTAATGGGATCTAAAACAATGATCGAGTCATGTTTGGTTCGCAGCGTTGACGCTGCATCAATCCAGTAGCCTTTCCAACCTTTGTTTCGTAATTCAGGATATACCTTGTTGGTATAGTCCCCTCCCTGACAAGTTAGGATAATGTCCATCTTACTTAATGCATCGATATCAAATGCGTCTTGCAACACGGATGAAGATCCATTCACAATGGGTGCAGCGCTCCCAGCTTGAGACGTCGTAAAAAATATTGGTTCTATATACTCAAAGTCATTCTCTTCCCGCATTCGCTCCATCAGCACTGAGCCAACCATTCCTCGCCATCCCACCAGACCTGTCTTTTTCATGTCTTTGCCTATCCTCACATTACGTAGTACTTTTTGCTTTAATCGAGTGCCGCTAAGCGAGTATCGCAGCGACCACTGCGTCACCCATCTCAACGGTGCCAACGCGTGTCATTCCTGCTGTATAAATATCACCAGTTCGCAGACCTTGATCCAACACTTCACTCACTCCATGGTCTATAGCATCGGCCGCATCAATCGCGTTTAGTGAATAACGAAGCATCATCGCAACCGACAAAATGGTTGCTAAGGGGTTAGCCACCCCTTGCCCAGCAATATCCGGGGCTGAACCATGACATGGCTCATACATTCCACCACCGTCTTTGTTCAGCGACGCTGATGGCAACATCCCAATAGAACCCGTCAACATGGCTGCCGTATCAGACAAAATATCACCAAACATATTGCCAGTAACCACCACATCAAACTGCTTAGGTTCTTTTACTAACTGCATAGCTGCGTTGTCAACGTACATGTGACTCAGCGCCACTTCTGGGTAGTCAGCGGCCATCGCAGTGATCACCTCTCGCCACAAAATGGTCGCTTCCAAAACATTCGATTTATCCACTGAACAGAGTCGCTTGCCCCGAACCATAGCGGCTTCGAAAGCCATACGACCAATACGACGAATCTCAGATTCGTTGTATTTATAGGTGTTGTAACCCTCACGCTCGCCATTATCTAGGGTACGAATACCGCGCGGCTCACCAAAGTAAATACCTCCTACTAACTCGCGCACAATTAGAATATCTAAACCGGAGACGAACTCTGGTTTCAGAGAGGAAGCATGAGCCAATTGTGGATACATAATTGCCGGACGGAGGTTACCAAACAACTCAAGCTCAGAGCGAATAGTTAACAAGCCCTTCTCTGGGCGCAAATGACGTTCAACATCATCCCATTGAGGACCTCCTACAGCGCCTAGCAAGATCGCATCACAAGCCCGAGCTTTATCCAAAGTCTCTTGAGGGCATGGATGACCTTGGGCATCGAGCGCTGCACCACCTAAATTTGCGTAGTCTAACTCGACCCCCAAACCAAACTTACTGCTCACTGTGTCAAGCACCTTTACTGCCTCAGCAATAATCTCCGGACCAATATTGTCCCCGGGTATCACCAACACTTTTCTCGTACTATTCATCACTATTTAATTACTCCAAATACCCAAGGATGCTGGGCTGCTCGATTAGCCTCGTAGCGTTTAATGGCGGCCGCTTCTTTTAACGTCAAACCAATCTCGTCCAATCCATTCAGCAAACATTCTTTGCGAAACCCATCTAATGTGAAGCTAAAAACATGTCCAGAATCCGTGCTTACCGTCTGCGCACGCAAATCGACGGACAACTGATAGCCCTCTTGTAAATCTAATTCGTCAAACAAAGTATCGACCTGAGCCTCAGTCAAAATGACTGGCAGCAAGCCATTTTTGAAACAGTTGTTATAAAATATATCCGCGTAGCTAGGCGCAATTACAACATTAAATCCGTAGTCCTCCAGAGCCCAAGGAGCGTGCTCTCTGCTCGAACCACAGCCAAAATTCTTTCTGGCTAACAATACAGAAGCACCCTTGTATCTAGCGTGATTTAGGGGGAAATCATGGTTAATAGGTCGATTAGAGCAATCTTTCCCCGGAAGGCCCTCATCCAAATAACGCAGTTCATCAAATAAATTAGGTCCGAACCCACTCCGCTTAATAGATTTTAAGAACTGTTTAGGGATTATCATGTCGGTATCAACATTGGCACGGTCCATTGGGCCGACCAGCCCACGATGTTCAGTAAATGCCTTCATTAGTTTGCTCCTGAAAAAGTACGCACGTCAGTAATATGGCCGGCGATAGCTGCGGCAGCTGCCATAGCTGGACTCATCAAGTGAGTGCGCCCACCACTTCCCTGGCGACCTTCAAAGTTTCTATTACTGGTTGACGCACAGTGCTCACCCGCACCCAGTTTATCGGCATTCATAGCCAAGCACATCGAACAGCCTGGCTCTCGCCAGTCCATACCCGCGTCAATAAATATCTTGTCTAGCCCTTCAGCTTCAGCCTGAGCTTTGACCATTTGAGAACCCGGAACCACTAATACCTGCTTAACCGTCGCGGCAACCTGCCTACCCTTTGCAATTGTCGCTGCCGCACGCATATCTTCAATCCGTGAATTTGTGCAAGAACCAATGAATACCCGATCAACAGCAATCGACTCAATAGCTTGGCCGCCCTGAAGACCCATATACTCTAAAGCTCGCTCTAGGCCCTTACGCTTTTCCTCGTTAGGTTGCTGGTCCAATGTTGGAACAAACGATGTCACGGCTCCCACCATCTCAGGGGAAGTACCCCATGTGACCTGTGGAGCAATCGATTCTGCCGCCAAGTCAACCTCGATGTCGAAGACTGAGTTGACGTCACTCACTAGCGTTTCCCAATAAACTACTGCTTGATCGAACATTTTATCCTGAGGGACAAACTGCCTACCCCTACAGTAATCGATGGTTTTATCATCCACCGCTACCATACCTACACGCGCGCCCGCCTCAATCGCCATATTGCAGACTGTCATTCGGCCTTCAATGGACATTCCGCGAAAGACAGAGCCTGCAAACTCAATGGCATGTTCATTACCTCCGGCAGTACCTATTTTACCAATGATTGCCAGTACCACATCTTTTGGTGTCACGCCGGCACCCAAAGTGCCATTGACCGTAACACGCATATTTTTCATTTTCTTAGTCACCAGGCACTGAGTAGCTAGAACATGCTCAACCTCAGATGTACCGATGCCGTGTGCCAAGCAGGCTAATGCACCATGCGTCGCGGTATGTGAGTCACCGCACACCACCGTCATTCCGGGCATGGTAACGCCTAACTCAGGCCCCATCACATGCACAATACCCTGACCCATTTCATTGATCTTAAACTCTTTAATCCCGTAAAGATCACAGTTGTCATCTAGGGTTTGTACCTGTATTCGAGATACCTCATCGACCATACCGGCTACGCCAGCATCACGCTCAACTTTGTCGGTTGAAATATTATGATCAGGTGTAGCTATATTAGTATCTAAGCGCCAAGGCAAACGTCCGGCTAATCGGAGCCCCTCAAATGCCTGAGGCGAGGTGACCTCGTGAAGCACATGGCGATCAATATAGAGCAGAGAGGATCCATCAACATTTTCTTTGACGAGATGCATATCCCATAATTTGTCATAAAGTGTTTTATCAGTCATTCCAGTCACCTTTTTATTATTAAATTAGTATACCTTTGCTTTAAGATGAAATAAATTCATAATATGAATGAATAAGATTCCATTTTGGAATTCAAATCAACGGTGGTAACGATGGATAACCAAAATTTAAGTGCGTTTATCAATGTCGCAGAAACTAATTCGTTTTCAGAAGCGGCATTCCTGCTTGATGTCACACAATCCACCATTAGTAAGCGCATCGCTCTACTGGAGTCAAAGATTGGTAAAAGACTGTTTGACCGAATTGCACGACAAGTCACTCTAACCGAAGCAGGAACTGAGTTGCTCCCAAGAGCAAGACTCATCATCAAGGAGTATGAGTCTGCACTTCAAGCCATTAATGATCTATCTGGCAAGACGTCGGGAGTCCTCAGATTAGCAATAAGTCACCACCTTGGTCTTCATCGACTACCCCCGCTGTTAAAGATCTATGCTCAACAACACACTGATGTCAGTTTAGACATTGAGTTCATGGATTCGGAAAAGGCTTATGAGCAGGTACTTAATGGGCATTCCGAAATAGCGATTATCACCTTGGCACTTGAGCACCACCCAAATATCGTCAGCCAAAAAGTTTGGAACGACCCGTTACACTTTATTTGTGCCCAAGATCACCCTCTCGCCAGCCTAACATCGCCGAAGTTAGCCGATATCGCAAACTTCCCAGTGATATTGCCTGGGCTAAATACTTACACGGGACGTATCGTACAAAAATTATTTCAGAGCGAAAACATACCGCTCAAATCAACCATGTCAACGAATTATCTTGAAACCATCAGCACGATGGTAGAAGTCGGCTTGGGCTGGAGCGTTCTACCCGAGACACTCGCCAAGGAGCTCCACGTAATGCCTTTTAAGCACGCAGCAATGCACAGAGAGCTAGGTTATATTTGCCACACCAAACGAACGCTTTCCAATGCAGCTAAAGCATTTATTCAACTGCTTGATGACGAAGCAGCAAGAAGATAAAAATATTAAATGGGCTTTAGACCGCTATCGACCTGCATGTTTTGAGCCCGATGCCGTAAATAATGATCCATCAGTGTAAGTGCAAGCATTGCCTCAGCTATAGGAACAGCTCTAATGCCTACGCAAGGATCATGACGACCATTGGTGACGACCTCAACGGGCTTACCAAACTTGTCGATAGACCGACCTGGAATACGAATACTTGACGTTGGCTTTAATGCCAGATGAGCAACAATTGATTGTCCCGAGGAAATGCCCCCAAGGACACCACCAGCATGATTAGATAAAAAACCGCCCGGTGTTAACTCATCTCTATGTTCTGAGCCTTTTTGCGTTACCGAATCAAAACCTGCGCCCAATTCAACACCCTTTACCGCATTAATACTCATTAAACCATGCGCAATTTCCGCATCCAACCGATCAAAAACCGGCTCACCTAAACCTACCGGCACCCCTTCAGCAACCACGGTCACCTTGGCACCAATGGAGTTCCCTTCTTTAAGCAGAGCCTGCATAAAGGTCTCCAGTTCGGGTACCTTATCTGGGTCAGGGAAGAAAAAGGGATTATTTTCAATTTCAGTTTTAACAAACTGTTGAGGCGCAATCGAGCCTAACTGGGAGACATAGCCGTAAATTTCAATCCCAGCGGTCTGCTTTAAATATTTCTTAGCGATCGCTCCAGCAGCCACGCGCATTGCTGTTTCACGTGCGGAACTGCGTCCTCCACCACGATAATCTCGATCGCCATACTTTTGATGATAGGTATAGTCCGCATGAGCAGGCCTAAACAAATCCTTGATCTTGGTATAATCCTTAGACTTCTGATCTTGATTTTCGATCATCATTCCAATGGATGCGCCTGTTGTCTTACCCTCAAATACACCAGATAATATAGTGACTTCATCATCCTCCCTCCGCTGAGTGGTGTAGCGAGACTGACCCGGCTTTCGCCGATTCAAATCGGGCTGTAAATCAGTTGCCGAGATCTCAATTCCTGGAGGGCATCCATCGACGACACAGCCTATAGCAGGACCGTGACTTTCCCCAAAACTAGTGACTGTAAACAGCTTTCCAATTGAGTTTCCCGACATATTTTTAAGTTACCATTCCGTTAAATACCAGTTCTACTTGCACCTGATTATACGCGTTTCAACTAAATAAATCCCGATGTTCGATAAGTTGCTCGCGAGTCAACATGAATACCCCTCCATCACCCTCTTCGAACTCAAACCAAAGAAAAGGGACCAATGGAAAGGCCTCTTCCAGCGCCACCGAAGAATTGCCAACCTCAACAATTAAAAGACCTTTCTCCATCAAGTAACCCGATGCCTCCTTTAAAAGCCGCCGCGTAAAATCCAAACCATCAAAACCAGACGCTAAAGCTAGCGTAGGCTCATGATGAAATTCTTCTGGCATCTGCGACAAGTCATCGGTATCCACATAAGGAGGATTACTGACAATTAAGTCAAAGCGATGACCGGACAAACCGCTAAATAAATCGGACTGAATTGTACTAACTCGCTTACCTAATTCATGATTTTGAATATTGATATCGGCAACATCTAGAGCATCACCAGAAATATCGCTAAGTATGACCTCTGCCTCTTGAAAACCATAGGCACAACTAATACCTATACATCCGCCACCAGTGCATAGATCAAGAATGCGGGAAGGCTCGACGAACAGCCATGGCTCAAAGTAGCTCATGATTAACTGGGCAATCGGAGATCGAGGTATTAGTACACGAGAATCTACCATAAATGGCAACCCACAGAACCATGCTTGCCCGGTCAAATAAGGCGCAGGAAGTCGCTCTGAGACCCGACGTTCGAAAAGGCACTTAGCCTTTGTTATTTGAGATTCAGTGAGTGTTTTATCTAGTACTGAGCTATCCGCATTGGGCGGCCAATTTAATACAAATGATAATAAACACACCGCCTCATCCCATGCACTATCTGTTCCATGACCGAAATAGATTTCGCTACCCGAGAACAAGCTTTCACCGAACAAAAGAAGATCTCTTACAGTCAATCCAGTGGTGCCTTTAGACGAGTCTTGCCCAGACACTGCCAAGGAATTAGTATTTTCAGTCATGTTACCTCCGTCAGCCAGATATTTTACATGTGATCGGTGCTTTGGTGTTTATTTTGATACAATTACAGTGCAATAACGTACACATACAAACTTTAAAGTTGGAATCTATCGATGAACAAGCATTTTGAAAAGATTATTCAAAGCACCGGCGAAGATTTATCGCGACCTGGATTGCTTGATACCCCTGCCCGAGCGGCAAAAGCGTTTGCATACCTCACCAGTGGTTACGACATGGATTTAGATCAGGTGATCAATAATGCTTTGTTTCCTTCTGAATCAGATGAAATGGTCATGGTCAAAGATATTGAGCTGTACTCTCTATGCGAACATCACATGTTACCCTTTATTGGTAAGTGCCATGTGGCCTATATCCCCACGGGAAAAGTACTAGGATTGTCAAAGGTAGCCAGAGTAGTCGATATGTTTTCTCGCCGCTTGCAAATCCAAGAAACATTGGCACAACAAATCGCATCGACCATTCAGCAGGTCACTCAAGCACAAGGCGTTGGAGTGATTATCGAAGCAAAACACATGTGTATGATGATGCGCGGCGTTGAAAAACAGAATTCTTCGATGAAGACTTCTGCCATGCTAGGCAGTTTTAGAACAAGTCAAGCTACGCGAACTGAGTTTTTCTCGCTCTTGGGTAACCACTAACGATAGGCTTCTACTGCACGCACAAAAAAGCCCGGCACATGCCGGGCTTTTTTAATGATATCCCGAACTACATCAAAAAATGTTGTACTTTTTCTGCGACCATCTCAGCCTGATCCTCAAGGTGAAGGTGGTGAGATCCCGGTATCTTTGTAATCTCCATTTGAGGTATCCAGGCAAACAATTCACTCTGCTGCTTATCGGGAGAAAATGCGCTATTCTCGGCTTGAATCAATAACACTCTGGCCAAAATAGCGGTAAAAAAGCTCTCTAAATTATCCTGAGAAAACTTAACATATGAAGCGGCCTTCAAACGCTGGTCACTCGCCCAGTAAAAGCCTCTTGGACTCTCAGCAACACCTCGATTTGCAAGTATGGTCGCGGCCTCGAGCTGCAAAGGGACGAATCCATTGACTCGAGCTTGGATGGCACGGTCAAAGTCTTGAAAGAATGTTGGCGAAGATGCGGCGAAACGGCGATTTTCACGGATAGCTTTCATCACTTGCTTGGCAGCGTTATCGGCCGACTGCGGCATTGGCACATAGCCATCAATAAGAACTGCATGGGATATCCTCTCAGGGAAAGTACCGGCTATAAGCCCGGAAATTATTGCACCCCGAGAGTGGCCCAGAAGAGCAAAGCGGTCCCACCCCATCTGATCTGCCACCGACATGACTTCGCCAATATCGATCCAAATATCGTAACTCGAATCTATTGATCGATGGCTACTTCTGCCATGTCCCGCCAAATCTATCGCTATAACATGAATATTTTCCATAAAAGGTAACATACGATCAAACGTTGCGGCGTTATCTAACCAACCATGAAGCGCGATCACGGGTGTGGAACCGGACCGACCCCACTCTTTTGCTGTCAATGTAAGGCCGTTGACATCAAACGTCCGTTCTCTAATAAATTCAATGGTCATCGTGTATCCAGTTTAGTTGCCCTTCCTCTTTATAGGAAGGATCGTGGGGAGTAATGGACTAAAGTCAGAACCTTAATAATGACATCACTCTGGGGGTAAATGACTAAAATAACCGCACTAATATCATCATTAGACATGTGTGCTAAATTACGTTATCTACGTTCAATGTTCGTAAAGCTCCTAGTCACAACTTATCTCCGAGCAGCATTAAATCATCAAATTAATTAATTTCAAGATTATTTTTTATAAACCGAGGTGTCGGAGCTATCACAGCACCGAAGATACATACATTTCACTAGGATAAAAATTGATTGTTCACTATTAGAGAACTCAAAAATATGGGGCTCCAGAGGTGCATGAGAAGCCCGATAAACTGGCTTGGTCAAAAGACTAACGAGAAGTCCTGATCCAGCTATCTCCCATTACGTGGCTAGGCTAAGAGGCCTTATCATTGCTATCCGGATCCGACCCATCAGTGTCTTCACTCACCACAAAAGAGGGAATACTGCTGTCATCCGCACTAGCTACATCTGTGTCTACAATTTCACTACCACCGGTCTGAGCTTTTCGTGAAGAGTAGCCCTCAGACGAGTCCACTTGTGGCCACTCATCAAACGGAAATGGTTTTGCGTCCGTGTTGAAGGTTAAAAACAATATACCCTGATAGATCCACTTGGCCAAACCTTGCCCCAAATTGCGCAGGTTATCGTTGTCGTTTCCCGTAATTAAGACCATTAAAAACTGTCCTAACACCACAATGCCAAGCACCATTCTGCCAACAGCTATAAGTAGCCCGAAAAACACCATATAACCTAACCTAACCCAGGTACTCGAGCTCTTTACATGTATTCCATTATCCGTCATTTGATTTCACCATAAAGTCCACATCCATATTTTGCTCAGAGAGCATCATCGTACTCAACGACTCTTTGATCGGTCGTTGTTCAAATAATGTAGCATATAAAGCAGACGCCAATGGCATATAAATACCAAGCTGATCCGCCTTCTCTTTCACCAACTTGGTAGTATTAACACCCTCGGCAATCTGCCCAACTTCAGTAATTGCCTCCTCCAATGTATTTCCCTGACCCAACAACGCCCCCACTCTGAAGTTTCTACTAAGTGGTGATGTGCAGGTGACATAGAGATCACCGATGCCACCAAGCCCTAGAAACGTCATTGGATTAGCGCCCAGCTCTCTAGCAAATCTACTCATTTCAGCCAAACTTCTTGTCAAAACAACGGCCTTAGTGTTTTGCCCTCCGCCAATAGCGTCAGTAATTCCAGATACAATCGCATAAATATTTTTTAATGCACCCGCTAACTCGACGCCAAAACGATCATGGTTTATGTATACACGAAAATAAGAAGACGCGAGCAAACTCTGAACTTGAGCACAGAAGTCATCATTATCACTGGCAACGACCGTCGCCGTTATTTGAAAATTAGCGATTTCTTTGGCTAAATTTGGACCACTAATAAGTCCTACTTGATTATCAGGAAGCTCTTCACGCAGAACTTCGGTCGGTAACAAAAAGGTATCGTTCTCGATCCCTTTAGCTGTACTTATTACCCAAGCAGTCTTCGGGATCCACTGATTGATTCGTTTTGCAAGTGACCTAAATGCGCCGCTTGGTACCGCGACAAACACACTCTCACTATTCATAACGGACGCTTCTAAATCGGTACTCACTAGGATGCTAGGATGTAACTTATACCCTGGCAGATAGGCTGCGTTTTCACCTGAGGATATGATTTCACTAGCCACCGACTCACTGCGGAGCCATAACGTCACTGGGTAGCCATTATTGGCAGCCATATTCGCAATGACTGTGCCGAAGCTGCCACCACCAAGAACTGTAACCTTATGTTTTTTGGAATCTGTCACACTTACCTCTAATCAAAATTATGCCTAAGCTTCATTATAGATACTGCGTCCAATCCTGTCAGTGCTAATAGTCTAAGCGCTGGCCTAAGCGCCTAGACTATTAGCCAACATCCTTAGCCAAACATAATTTTATTAAGTTCTTGGACGAACTTAGCCGGATTCTCCAATGGGCGACCTGCAGACAAGGCTGCTTGATCAAAGAGCACGCCCGCCAGTCTAGCTGCAGCCTCATCATCACTCTCGGCACTTAACCTAGATAACAATGGATGCGCCATATTAACCTCTAGTATTGGCTTTGATTCTGGCACAGGCTGCCCTGCTGCCTCCATAATCTTACGCATCTGCTCCCCCATATCATTATCACCTACGACTAAACACGCCGGTGACTCTGTTAACCGATTGGTCACGCGTACTTCCTGTACTCTATCTGCAAGTAACGAACTTATACGTGTCACAATCTCCCCATGTTTATCATTATCGGCCGCAGACTCTTTATCCACATCAGAGTCAGCGGTCTGCCCAGCGATTTTACTCAAATCCAACTCGCCTCGAGCCACATCTTGGAAAGACTTACCATCAAACTCTGTTAGATAGCCCATCATCCATTCGTCAACGCGATCTGACATCAATAACACCTCAACGTCATGCTTGCGGAACACTTCCAAATAGGGACTGTCGTTAATCACTGAATAACTGTCACCGGTGACGTAGTAAATCTTGTCCTGACCTTCTTTCATCCGCTCAATATAGTTAGCCAAACTTACTGTGGGTACGGCACCTTCAACCGAAGAGCTGGCAAAGCGAAATAGTTTTGCTATTTTCTCACGATTAGTATGGTCTTCACTTGGTCCTTCTTTTAAAACAGCACCAAATTGGGACCAAAAGGTAGCATACTTTTCGGGTTCACTAGTCGCCATCTTGCCAAGCATATCTAAGGTTCGCTTAGTTAATGCAGCTCGAATACTGTCGACCATCGGCGTTTTCTGTAAAATTTCTCGAGACACATTCAACGGGAGATCGGCGCTGTCCAGAACACCTTTCACGAAACGCAAATACATCGGCATAAACTGCTCTGCGTCATCCATAATAAACGTACGTTTTATATATAACTTGATGCCTCTCACCGCTTCTCGCTGATACAAATCCATCGGTGCCATACCAGGAATGTATAGCAAGCTAGTGTACTCTTGCTTTCCTTCTACCCGGTTATGGCTCCACGCGAGTGGTTCTGCAAAGTCGCTAGAAACATGGCGATAGAATTCTTTATAATCATCTTCGCTGACCTCGCTTCTTGATCTTGTCCACAGCGCTTTCGCATCATTGACTGCCTGCCACTCAGGAGCAGTGATCACCGTCTCATCCGCCTCAGCATCCTGCTCATTACCCGGCATAGGAGGCATTTCTTGCTTCAACATTTCTACAGGTATTGCAATATGGTCAGAATACTTTTTCACAATGCTGCGGAGACGCCAGTCATTACCGAACTCAGATTCATCAGCTTTTAAGTGCATAGTAATGGTTGTCCCGCGTTCTGCTCGCTCTATGGCTTCTATTTGATAGTCAGCCTCGCCACTGCAACTCCAACGCACTGCCTCAGAGGGCTCCGCTCCAGCACGACGCGTCTCGACGACGACATTATCAGCAACAATAAACGATGAATAAAAACCAACCCCAAACTGCCCTATTAATTGTGAGTCTTGCTTTTGGTCTCCGGTGAGATTCTTCATGAAGTCCGCAGTTCCTGAGCGAGCGATAGTTCCCAAATTGGCAATCACCTCGTCCCTAGACATACCTATACCATTATCTGTGATAGTAATAGTCTTAGCCTCTTCATCAACCCCGATACGAATGCGCAGATCCCCATCATCTTCATAGAGCGACGGATTTTCTAGCGCTTCAAATCTAAGCTTATCGGTGGCATCCGATGCATTAGAAATTAGTTCTCTGAGGAAAATCTCTTTGTTTGAGTAAAGAGAATGAATCATGAGGTGCAATAGTTGTTTGGCTTCAGTTTGGAAGCCTAATGTCTCAGCACCGGTTTTTGCTTTAGCGGTCATTGTTGGTTTCTCTCCTAACAGTTATAAGGACGTTATTAATCGACACGTATATGTCTTTCTGTTTACAAAAATGGGGGCATAACCGGAAATTTCAAGGTGTTAGATCTTTTACGGAAGTAAAAAATGACATCGCGCAGTAGCGATCGGTTTTGAGAAGTCATCCTGCCAAGCTGTGGCAGCTACATTTACCAACTTTTTACCCTGCCGGAGTACCGTGCAAGATGCATAAATCGTTTTGTAGCGACCAGGTCTCAGATAATCTAGAGAAAAATCTATGACCTTGGGTATACCAGAGACCTCTGAAGAATACAGCAGCTCAATTGACGCCGCGAGTTCAAGGAATCCCCCAATGACGCCGCCATGAATAGCAGGCAGTGTTGGGTTGCCAATGTTTGAAGGCCGACGATCTAACCAATAAAGGATCCCAGATTCAGCAACTTTAGCTTGAGCTCCAATAAAACGACTGTAAGGAATCAGATCGACAATGTCCTGAGGGCTAGAAGTTGACCTAGCTAATATTAACGCAGATTGCAGTTCCTGATCGATCACTGGTCACCCGCTTGCTTAAAGTCTTTTTTACCTAAAACAAAACGTTTAAAACTTCGTCGCAGCACGTTCGGGAACGAAAGACTTTGGGCTTCCACTTTCATAAAAGTGGCAACGCAGTGAGCTATCGGATTTTCTGCGTCATCCTGCCAAGCACGACCGCGGCAAAAAACGACCGTTGAGGTATCCCGATAGACCTTGGCAGACACATAAATAGGCTTATTAGGTTCCGCCGGATGCATATAGTCAACACGGAGGTCCATCGTAGGCGTAACTGAATTACGGGTCAGTGTGGTAATCGCAGCAGAGCCACAACAAGTATCCAGAAGACTCACAATAACGCCGCCATGAATAACGCCCGTTACCGGATTACCCACCAATTCTGGCTTGCACGGCAAAGTCATTTCTACCTCACCCAGATTTACCTTGGTCAATTTAAATCCAAGAGCTGCACCATGACCAGTGCGCTCCATCCCTAACTTAAGCAGAGGCTTAAATATCGCCAACTTTAAATTCACCACTACTCCTTCTTGATTAAGCTAGGCTGTCCTCAGCGACAAAATAGGTAGGATCTTCGATTACGTTGACTTCGACCAGGCTTCCCGCTTTGGTCAGCAGCGTACGGCATTCTTGACTCAGGTGAACTAAGTGAAGGGTTTTACCTGCATTCTCATAACGCTCAGCCAAGGTGTCGATCGCGTCTAATCCAGAGTGATCTGCCACTCTTGACCGGGCAAAGTCAATAATGACATCATCGTTATCCTGCTTGGGATCAAAGCGCTCTAAAAAAGACGTTACAGATCCAAAAAACAAAGGTCCTGTCACAGCATATACCGTGGATCCCTTGTGATCTTCTCTGGAATCTATACGAATGTACTTGGCATGTTCCCATGCAAACACTAGCGCTGAAACAATCACTCCAACACAAACGGCTACGGCCAAATCGGTCGCGACTGTGACACCCGAAACCAAAACCAAAATCAACGCATCACTGCGCGGGACTTTTCCAACAATCCTAAAGCTTGACCATTCAAAAGTACCAATGACAACAATGAACATCACGCCAATTAATGCGGCTAATGGAATCTGCTCAATCACCGGTGACCCAACTAATATAAATAATAATAAAAATACGGCGGCACTAATCCCGGATAGTCTTCCTCGACCCCCCGAATTAACATTAATCATGCTTTGTCCAATCATCGCACAACCGCCCATACCACCAAAAAAGCCGGTCATGGTGTTAGCAATACCCTGACCAATACATTCTTTATTACCACGCCCACGAGTCTCTGTAATTTCGTCAATGAGACGTAACGTTAATAGTGACTCAATCAGACCAATCGCCGCGAGAATAATGGCATAAGGTAAAATTATCCATAGCGTTTCCAAGGTAAAAGGTACCTCAGGAATGTGAAAAGTTGGCAGCCCGCCACTAATCGAGGCTATATCTCCCACTACTTTGGTATTCAAATCTAGACCCATCACTAGACCGGTGACCACAGCAATAGCAACCAGAGAGGAAGGTAATGCCTTGGTAAATCTCGGTAATAAATGAATGATGAGCATTGTGACCAGTACAAGGCTTATTAGCATGTAAAGCTCTTCGCCCTTTAACCAAGCAACATCTACGATAGAGTCCTGCATAAAAGTGCCCGCTAGCCAGCCTGGCTGACCCGCGTCACCGAACTGCCCCAGTTGAGCAAGGAAGATAACAATCGCTAACCCATTAACAAACCCTAGCATCACTGGGTAAGGAACCATTCGAATAAACTTGCCAAGCTTGAATACGCCGGCTGTAATCTGCAGGAGACCCATCAGCACAACCGTCATAAATAAATACTCGATACCGTGATCGGCGACCAAAGCAACCATAACTACAGCCAACGCTCCGGTAGCGCCACTAATCATGCCCGGACGGCCGCCTATACAAGCCGTTATAAGGCCCACCATAAAGGCCGCATACAGTCCGACCAAGGGATCTACTCCTGCCACAAAGGCAAATGCTACCGCTTCTGGCACTAACGCTAGCGCGACAGTGAGACCTGAGAGTAAATCATTTTTAAAGGTTGCTACTTTACTGAACTGAAGCTCAAACATTCATTCGATCTCTTGGTAATTTATTATGACTTTACTGCAATGACACCTAATTAGTGCGGCTTCGGTTAGAGCCTCTATTAGAGTTCCCGCCCGATGGCCTGTTGCGACCTGATCCTGACGTTTCGTTCTTCCGACTGTTGGCATAGGGCGACGGCGCTTGTCCGGATGGTCTATCGCTAGCAGACTCTTTACCCTGACGTGACGATGTATCACCAGGTTGACGAGCCCTCTCTGTCTGATATCGCCCACCGCTCTTAGCTTTGTTACCTGGCTGCGGACCTTGACCAAACGTCGAACGTTCTTTGTTATTCGTCGAGTTATTAGTGTGGCGAGAATTGTTACTCACGTTAGTTTCGCTTTTTAACGGTCTACGTGGTTTGTTGGCACGAACTGGTCGATTTAAGGTAGTCGGTTTAACCAATTGATCGGGTTCAAAACCCTCTACCTCTTCCCGAGGTAACACTCTCTGTATCAGTCGTTCAATGCCAGACAGTAAGTCAACCTCATCAGCACTGACCAGTGAGATGGCCACACCTGTCTGACCTGCTCGGCCAGTTCGGCCTATACGGTGAACATAATCTTCAGACACATTGGGCAAATCAAAATTGACCACCTGAGGTAGTTGTTCAATATCTAATCCTCTAGCCGCAATATCTGTGGCAACCAAGATACGCGTCTCTCCTGCCTTAAAGTCGGCTAAAGCGCGTGTACGTGCTCCTTGGCTTTTATTACCATGGATCGCCGCGGCAACAATACCCTCAGACTCAAGATGTTTAGTTAATTTGTTAGCACCATGCTTAGTCTTGGTAAAGACCAATGCCTGACTCCAGGCCCCATCCTTGATAAGTTTGGTTAATAAGGGTGCCTTTCTCTTTTTATCCACCGTGTAAACTGATTGCGTGACTGTGGGTGCCGCCGCATTGCGTGGGGTCACTGATATTTCTACGGGATTGCGTACTAAGCCTTTAGCTAACTGACGAATATCATCACTAAACGTTGCTGAAAACAGCAGATTTTGACGACGTTTTGGCAGTAACATGATAATACGCGTGATGTCGCGGATAAAACCCATATCAAGCATACGGTCAGCTTCATCAAGAACTAAGACTTCTAAATGATCAAACTTAACCGCATTTTGACTATGCAGATCCATCAGACGACCTGGGGTAGCAACAAGAATGTCAACGCCTCGGCGCAACTTCAACATTTGGGGATTAATCTTCACACCGCCAAAGACTACAGCTGACGTAAGAGACATGTGCTTGCCATAATCTTTAACACTTTCCCCTACTTGAGCGGCCAGCTCTCTTGTCGGCGTCAGAATAAGCGCACGTGCTTGATTAGCTTGCGCTCTATGCCCCGTTGAAAGGCGCTGCAAAATTGGGAGTGTAAACCCTGCTGTTTTGCCAGTGCCGGTCTGCGCAGCGGCCATAACATCTCTGCCCTCTAGTACAGCAGGGATTGCTTTTTCTTGTATAGGTGATGGTGTTTCATAGCCTTTACCGGCAATAGCTTTTAGCAAGGGCGCAGATAAGCCCAAATCAGTGAATTTCATAGTAGTGTCTTTGTGTTCGCCGCGTACCTAGGACCTGGGTAGCTGCTTTTAATAGGAATTCTTGGAAGGCCCTTGAATGGCGCGCACCATACAGACTTTAACGACTAAAAGCTACTAAGTCTCTAGACATAGCAACACCGCTAACCATTGGCGATAACCCGGTAGGCTTCTATGACCCTAGGCGGTGCTTGGACCAATTCGACCAAAACACCTTCCGCACTCTGGGGAAACTCACTATTAGCCTTCGGATGCACAAAACACACATCATAACCGGCGGCACCGAGTCGAATACCCCCTGGGGTAAACCTTAGACCACGATTGGTTAACCATTCTACGGCGACAGATAAATCATCAACCCACAAACCGACATGGTTAAGCGCAGGACTATCGACTCTTGGCTTTTTACTGACGTCCAATGGCTGCATGAGATCTACTTCTACCGCAAGGTCCCCCGCGCCAATGATACAGATATCTTCATCTACATTTTCTGATTCACTAACAAAGGTCTCTCGATATTCTAGCCCAAGCAAATCGACCCAAAAGCTGCGCAAGCGTTGCTTGTCCGGACCACCCACGGCAATCTGCTGAATACCTAACACTGAAAACGGTCGTTTACTATCCAAGATGGACTCCTATTAGATCAAAGAACTCTGTCCAGGTTACTAAGTACCAAAGCTCTGTTCAAACATATCAATAAAGCGATCTAATTGATCGCTAGGCAGATCATTTATTCCTGCCGCCGCTTCTCGACCACCACCTGACGGAAACTGACTGCAGAGCTTATTTGCGCCTTGTTTGTTGAGCAGCGGCGCCCTTACACTAACCAGATAGTTACCGGTTGGCTTTTCTGTAATTACAGCATGAGCGCGAGCGGGATGATGATTGGTAAGATTATTACTAAACACCCCACTGACCCTGCGAGCCCATGGCTGATCAGGTAGCATATAAACGGCAGTAGCAGTACTTGCGCGCAATGGCTGCAGCGATTCAACTACCGCAAAATCCTGATGATACCCAGTCTCAAGCTTATCAAAATGCTCAGGACTGTCGCTAATAAAGTCTAAAGGGTCGTCGTAATTAACCACCAATTGATACAATTCCGTTGGCGTAAAATGTAAATCATGAAGATCTGAACCGTATCCATTATAGTTCATGTAGATACCGAGCTTTTCTAGTAAATCGACCTGATCTAATGAAAAGTTACTTCTGCCAAGCATCCCGCGGGCGACTTTTTTTAGATTATCACCAAATGTACCCACAACACCCCAACCTAAACGAGCCCCTCTTAGATACTGATTAACTAACAAGCTGGTAGAAATATCTGCTGCTTCATTAATAAGCGTCATCAGCGAAGAAGATATGGGCACTTCACCTGCGGAATGATGATCCACATAAAAAACATTGGCACCCTCTTCAAGCACTCTGACTAAATCTGACTTGTTTTTTGCCATCGATACGTCAAGTACAGTAATACGATCACCAGCGATGGCATCAACCTGCTTTAGTAAGGTAATGTCACGCTTAACACCAGTTATGAGCAAGGCATCACGCGGTTCGACTTGACGTAACTGAACTAACGCACAAATGCCGTCGGCATCGCCATTAAATACATCATAGTCAGCCATTAGGGTTAAGTACCCTCAATTTGATAGTAATCCATGAGAACTTTCGCTACCTCTGGGCGTGAAAATTCCTCAGGTGGCGCGATGCCGTTACTCAACATTTCGCGAACCTTGGTCCCAGATAATAATACAAAGTCATCCGCGGTGTGCCCATCGACTTCGTTCATCATAACCACACGACCAAGCTTTTTTGAAAAAGCCGTGTGATCCGCACTAAATATTTCAATATCTAGAGCACCCTCGGGCACTCGCTGTGAAAATATCTCTTGGGCTTCAAAGGCTCCATAGTAGTCACCAACACCAGCATGGTCCCTACCCACAATGAGGTGAGTGGCACCCATGTTCTGCCTAAAAATAGCGTGTAAAATGGCTTCACGTGGACCTGCATAAAGCATATCAAAGCCGTACCCGGTCACCATCACTGAATTTTCCGGGAAGTATCGATCAACCATTACTCGAATACAGTCGTCTCTGACCGATGCTGGAATATCGCCCTGTTTGAGCTTACCTAGTAACATATGAACCACTAGCCCATCCGCACCAAGGCGCTCCATGGCCATGTGGCACAGCTCTTCGTGAGCACGATGCATGGGGTTTCTAGTCTGGAATGCAACGACTTTTTGCCATCCTCGTTGCTCGATTTCACTACGTATCTGTGCGGCTGTACGAAAAGTATCCGGAAAATCTGCCTGAAAGTAACTTAGACTCAGTACCTGTACTTCGCCCGAAATCAAATAGTTACCAAGGGTATTAAAAGTAGCTACCCCTGGATGGCTAGAATCATTAGTGCCAAATATTTCTCCAGACATGACCCGCAATTGTTCATCTGAGACCCTTTCAATGGCTGTAACATCCATGATTGCTAAGACAGGATGGCCATTAACGTTCGGATCCAATAATGCAATTCTAGAGCCTGGTTCAAACGATGGTTTCTGATTGACTAAATTAATCACAGGCACAGGCCAAAATAGTCCATCACTAGTGTAGAGGCTCTCACAAACGCCCATAGCATCGGAAAGATTCATAAACCCTTTGAGAGGATTAAAGTACCCTGCTCCCAGCATCACTAAATTTGCTGCTGCTGCCGAATTGATGCGCAACGTTGGCAGATTCAATGCATCTATAAGAGCCTGATTTCGATCAGTATCACTAGCAATGAAAAGAGCATTGAGAGAGTCTGAGCCATGAGGTTTAATCAAAAAGTAGTCTCCAAACAGTTATCGTCACGCAATATCACCTAAAATTGTCCAAGCTCATGGCGTTATGAAAGTAAATTATGGTCTTCGAGATATTTAATGATGATCTTGACCTCATCACTCAAGCTCATTTTATCAGACACTAAATGCAGCTCCGGATGGTCTGGCGCTTCATAGGGGTCATCAATACCAGTAAAGTTTTTAATCTCTCCGGCGCGGGCTTTTTTATAAAGGCCCTTGGGGTCACGCTTTTCGGCAGATGCTAGATCGCAGTCGACAAATATTTCTACAAACGCTAAGCCCATTTCATGATGAATACGGCGCACTTGATTTCGATCTTCTCTGTAAGGACTTATAAAGCTGGCCAGCGTGATAACACCAGCCTCATTGAAAAGCTTTGCAATTTCACCGACACGCCTTATGTTTTCCGCGCGATCAGCTCCGGAAAAACCTAAATTCTTATTAATCCCCAATCTTACATTGTCGCCATCAAGTCGGTAACTCAACTTATTTTGGCTCATTAGGGCACTTTCAAGCGCGACAGCAATAGTACTCTTACCACTGCCTGATAAACCAGTAAACCATAGTGTGGAGCCACTTTGACCGAGCAAAGCTCTGCGGTCAGCACTGGATACATCACCCTCATGTCTCGTTACGTTAGTTGCTTTTTGATTAACCATTTAAGAGGTCCGAAGCTGCTATTAAATCGAAGGCATCATCAT
>CAJIZU010000011.1 GCA_905181925.1 gamma proteobacterium HTCC2207 | reverse complement strand
CCGACATGCCATGCATGATATGCAGCCATGCGACGGGATGTTCTGGGATCCATTGGCAATAGTGGAGATCGCCCGGTTCGCCGCTTGAGAAAGGAAGTTTCTTTCGTTCAACATCACTCATGGTTTTATGTTCCTTAACCTCTTAATCACTCTCAGTATCAATTGGTTTTTAGCCGCCTAATGATGCATTAAGCTTAGCATAGCCTATCAACATTAGCGGATGACTGTGCTATCTTTACTTGGCCAATGCTGTGCTCTTTGACTATGACTCATTTCTTTTGGTACTTTTTATGAATGTCGTTTTAAGCGGAATTTTTTGTTCACTCGCAATCTTGCTGTTCTTTAAAACATTGCTGGTGTCTCTTGCCAATCGACTACTTAGACTAAAATCTTTAAAAATTTATGTTGCCACAAACATCATCCTTGGATTAATACTGGCCAGTTATGCGGTTAGTACCATAGATTGGTTTTATTACACTGGCAGATTGACGTTGTTTGTCGTTGCCGTTTTGGCCGTTGCTGAAGGGCTGTCGATTGTTGTTTCTGGCGATGAAAAATACAAAAGCATACTTCGCTTTTGTCTCCAACGATACTGGCTTATTGCGATTCCAAGTATGCTTTTGTTGTTGCTGCTGGCTTTGTTTTTATTGTCACGGTCCTTTGTTGGGCCGATGCCTGAAGTCGCAGACTGTCAGTCTGGTAAGGCGCTTTCGGTTTCATGTAATACCTTAAATCCGGAAGATCTGGTGCTTACTCCCGACAAAAAATTCATTGTAGTCTCAGAGTTTGGCGGTATCGAGCCGTTAAGTAGGCCAAAAGCCGGGCAGTTGATTCTTTTAGAGGTTGAGTCCAAGGCTCGTTTGTCAGTGAGCATAAGCTTTGCCGAAAATACCTGGGGCGATAAACAGTGTAGGCGTTCAGAAGATCAGCCTATGGGGCCGCATGGGATTGACCTAGTACAGCGGGATGATGGGCGATTTCAGCTAGCGGTAGTGAGCCATATACCGCATGAATCAGTAGAGATGTTCGAGTTATCTAAGGGGTCAGATCAAGAGGCCTGGATGTTCACATGGCGCGGTTGCGTGCTTGCACCCAAAGTGAATCACATAAACGATATAAGTTTAGCCTCTGATGGAAGCTTTTATGTGTCTCATATGGCGCCCCATGGCTTTTCAGTGGCAGACTTTTTGGTGACTACAATTACCAGAGGAAATACCGGATATGTCCTTCGTTGGGGCAGTGTCACCGGCTTTAGCCAGGTTTCAGCGAGTGAAGGAGGCCAGCCTAACGGTGTAGTGTTCGACGAGTCTAACGCTACTCTATACGTGGCATTTAATCTATCAGATAGGATTGTGGCAATAGATCTGACAGAGGGCCGTGTTTTACGAAGTTATTCCTTAGATGCACCAGACAATCTTGTGCTAACCGACGGTAGCATTTGGGTGACCAGTCTAGAGCATCAGATACTTGATCCAATGCGGTGCTTAGAGACGGGTCCATGTGCGCTGCCGTTTTCGGTCACTCAGCTTGACGCGAGCAGCTTTGATGTGCAGCGCCAGTGGACGTTTAGAGGGGAGCCGTTTGGACTACCAACGGTTGCGTTGCCTTTTGATCTCGATAGCGGCGCACAGCAAGTTATGCTGGGATCCTTTAGGTCAGACAGAATTGCTTTTTTTAATG
>CAJIZU010000010.1 GCA_905181925.1 gamma proteobacterium HTCC2207 | reverse complement strand
AATAGTCTGAAGAAATTCTGATAAGTTGTTGAGGCAAGTGTCTGTGATTCTCTTTGAATTTGAACACTCTCTTTGCATTCAAGAGCCTGATGAATGCCTTCGCTCATTCGCCTGCCTGACATGGTTCTTCCCGTATGCTCATCAATCAGAACAGCCTGACCCTCTTGAATAATGTATTCAACATCACGGTGGAACAAATGCTTAGCTCGCAATGCCGAGTTCACATGATGCAACAACCCAAGGTTGGTTGGCTGGTATAGACTTTGATCCTGCTCTAAAAGCCCTTCTTTAATAAGAATTTCTTCAATTTTCTGATGGCCATCTTCGGTCAATTCAATACTTCTAGACTTCTCGTCAATAACAAAATCACCGATCACTGGCGCCTCTGGATCAATTTCAGCAGAGTCCTCTGGATCGTCGTTTTCTACGACTGCAGTTAAAAGAGAGGTGAGACCACTCATAGTTTTGTAGAGCTCGGAGCTATCTTGAGCCGCTCCCGAAATCACTAACGGTGTACGCGCTTCATCAATGAGGATTGAATCCACCTCATCAATAATGGCAAACCCAAGTCCTCGCTGGGATTTATCATCCAGACGCAGCGCCATATTATCGCGCAGATAATCAAAGCCAAATTCGTTATTGGTACCGTAGGTGATGTCGGCAGCATAGGACTGCTGTCGTGAACTTGGCTGAAGCTCTCCCGCATCATCAGAGGCCAAGTAAAAGGAATTTGGGATGTCGGCACCTTGATAGGACTGGATAACGCCCACTGACAGACCTAAAGCTTGATAAAGAGGCGCCATCCATTGAGCGTCACGACGTGCCAAATAATCATTAACAGTAATAACGTGAACTGCATCCCCGGATAAAGCATTTAAATAAGCGGCCAATGTCGCGACTAAGGTTTTGCCCTCTCCGGTGCGCATCTCGGCGATCTTTCCTTGATGCAGTGTTAGCCCGCCAATCATCTGAACATCAAAATGCCGCATACCGAGGACTCTATTAGAGGTCTCTCGCACCACCGCAAAGGCTCGTGGCAACACTTGATCTAACGTTTCTCCAACAGCAAGTCTCTCTCTAAGAATGCCTGTTTGAGCACCGAGGTCAGAATCACTTAATAATTTGAGTTCTTCCTCCAGTGTATTAATTTTAGTCACGGTTTTGCGCATTTGACGCAAATCACGATCGTTACTGGTACCGAAAATATTTTTTAACAATTTAGCGAACATACTATCTATTCCATTAACAAGCAGAAAACAACATTAGGATTTATTCAATCCCACAGATAAACAGACTAGCACTGCAAAGTTAGCGATAGGTGTTGCGGATATAGGTGGCTGGGTCGACGGTTCGACCATTTTTGAAAACTTCGAAGTGGACATGGGGACCAGTGGAACGACCGGAACTACCCATTTGCGCAATAACCTGGCCTTTGTTAACAATAGAGCCTAATTCCGCAAGGTTTTTATCATTGTGCGCATAGCGAGTAACAAAGCCGTCTTTGTGATTTATTTCGACCATCAACCCATAGCCACTGCGCTTTTCAGAGGCAGTAACAACGCCAGAGGCTACTGCTATGATGTCATCTCCATGCCGGCCAGCAAAATCAACTCCTGCATGCCACTGCTTCTTGCCATGAAAAGGATCAATTCGCATACCATACTCGGAGGACATCCAGCCTTTTTTGACCGGGCGCCCTGCAACAAGATGTTCACTTTTTAATTTGTTGTCAGACAACATGGATTGTAGAATTTGCAGCTGGGACTCTCGGCTACTGATAGAACTATCTAATCTGGCAAACATTGCAGATACTTTATCTTGTATTTCTAGTTGCTCGGCAATTTCAGTTTGTGGCTTACCTATTGGTCCACCTAGACCGGGTGTGTTCGAGAAATCGAATTCTCCATCCTCTAGACTTGCAATCTGAGTCAGCTGTTCTCCCAGAGCATCTAATCTCACTAATCTAGAGCGCAGTTTTGCTAACTTAAGCGTCATGGCAGAAAGTGTACTATCTAGCTGAGCTCGCCCCGAATCAACTTCGTCCTGTTGGATAACAATCTGATGCTGCATTTCCGCAATACTATTATCAAACAGTAACTGCCAGCGACCATCGGCGATCTTTACACCCAACATGCCCCCAGCGGCAAGTGGTAGGCCCAATAAAACAATAGACAAAACACACTTAGTCCAGCTGTTCAGACGGATAGTCCGGACTTTTTCGGCATGTTTGTTAATGAAAATTATTTTCACAGCGTAGGAAACCTAACTAGTTAGCTTGCATAGTTATAAGAAATCGGCATATCTTCAGGATTATTGACAAAAGTCACAAATTCCCAAGCATCTTTATCTGCCATTAAAGCCCGCACTGACACGTTGTTGAGTCCGTGACCCGATTTATGCGCATCATATTGCCCAATAAGGCTATTGCCCACAACATAAAGATCTCCGATTGCATCAAGAATCTTATGCTTCACAAACTCGTCACTGTACCGCAATCCGTTTTCATTCAAAATATGTTCATCGTCGACGCCAACTGCGTTTTCAAGACTAGCACCCCTTGCTAAGCCAATAGACTGAAGATATTCCATATCTTTAACAAAACCAAACGTTCTAGCTCTGCTCACGTCCTTAACATAACTTGTACTTGAAAAATTAATACTCGCATTGCGGGTTTGACGACTGAGTACAGGATGATCAAACTCAATTGAGAAGTTGACTTTAAAACCGTCAAACGGTGTAAAGGTGGCTACCTTGTCATCTTGCCTGACAGTGACCGACTTTTTGATTCGAATAAACTTTTTAGCCGCGTTCTGCTCAACAATTCCGGCAGATTGAAGCAAGAACACAAAAGGCGCGGCGCTGCCATCCATGATAGGAATTTCTTCTGCGGATACATCCACCGTTAGGTTATCAACCCCAAGTCCGGCTAATGCCGACATAAGGTGCTCGATAGTAGACACTCGAGTATCGCCGCTAACTAAAGTCGTATGAAGATTAGTGTCACCAACATTTTCAGGTGACGCTAATATGGAAATCATAGGCTCTAAGTCAGTGCGACGAAATATGATCCCAGTATCAGGATCAGCGGGATGCAAAGTCAGGTACACCTTCTCTCCGGTATGAAGTCCCACACCGGTAGCGCGTATTGTGTTTTTTATCGTGCGCTGTTTTATCATGCCTGATCCCAAACCGTGACCGCAGATGGTAACAGACAAGCCCCCTTTTCACCAAGATTTTTACAATCTGAGGCGAGGCAAAAAGGGGGTTTAGATCAGACCATTAGTCAGCCTGCTTCCTTAGAAATGCAGGTACATCTAAGTAGTCTAGTTCGGGATCGCTCTGAACATCAACTTTTCTAGCAGTAGAACTTGAACTATTACTTGTCGCTGGTCCTCGCCTAAAGCTAGTAGGTTGTTCCAATCGACCCCAATCTATGTCACCACTAGATTTTCGAGGTGGCTGATTATCGACCATTACACCCCTCGGACCAGTTTTTGCAGAAGGACCACGTAATCCTGTGGCCACTACGGTCACGCGAAGTTGATCATTAAGTTCTGGGTC
>CAJIZU010000009.1 GCA_905181925.1 gamma proteobacterium HTCC2207 | reverse complement strand
CCCTGAAAAAGCGGCGCGAGAAATAGCTAAATCATGATACGCGATGGAATTAAACACTCTCAGTCCCGTATCAGCCGAGTTTCGTGATAACAGGATTATCTCAACTCTTGGATCACCTTCAAGTTTGTCGTTTATCCGCAGTAACTTTTGCGCCAAAGGAAATGCTTCTCCCGGTGACAATATTTCGTCCTCATGCTGACGCTGATAATCAGCGTACGCGACAACGCCTTGCTGCTCGTAAATGTTATGACTTTCAGCCATATCAAAAAGCGCAGTGGATGATATGGCTATTACTAATTTCGATTTATTATCTGCACTCATAGTCACTACTCGCCTACCGAAGCCTCCGATGCTTTCTCCTCATCAAAGTACTCTCTCGTCAACTTAAAAACAATCGGCGACAAAAGAATAAGAGCAATAAGATTTGGAATAGCCATCAATCCATTGAGTGCATCAGTCATTTTCCACACCAAATCTAGACTCATTTGTGTACCAACAAAAATACCAATAACCCATAAGACTCGGAATGGCGTTATTATCTTAGGACCCAGCAGGAACTCCGCGCATCGCTCGCCGTAGTAACTCCAACCCAACATAGTTGTAAACGCAAAGAGGACTACGCAAAGCGAGAGTACCAGATCACCAAACGGCAGAGCGCCAGTAAAGGCCGCTAAAGTCATTGCTGCGCCCTGAGACTCACCATTCCAGACGCCAGTTACAATTAATACCAATCCGGTCATAGTACAAATAATTAAGGTATCGATAAATGTACCCAACATCGCGATAGTGCCTTGCCGTACAGGGCTATTTGTCTCGGCAGCAGCGTGGGCTATAGGTGCCGAACCTAGGCCCGCTTCGTTTGAAAAAATACCCCTAGCAATACCCATACGCAAAGCCAGCATGATGGTCGCTCCCGCAAAACCTCCCGATGCTGCCGCGCCATTGAACGCACTGTCGACTACTAGGACAACCGCTGCAGGAATTTCACCCGCGTGTGTCACTAAGATAATTAAGGTTGCGGTTATGTAGAGAAGCGCCATAAAAGGAACTAGCTTTCCAGCAACAGTAGCGATTCGTTTGATACCGCCCAATAGTACAACGCCGACTAATACCGCCATCGTAAGCCCACTAACCGCAGTTGGCACATTGAAATTAGTTTCTAATACCTGAGACACCGCATTAGACTGAACAGTATTAGCCAAACCAAACCCGGCTAAGGAACCAAACAACGCAAAGGCCATTCCCAACCATTTCCAGTTTTTACCTAAGCCATTTTTAATGTAGTACATGGGCCCGCCAACCTTACGACCAAACTGATCAGTTTCTCGGTAGTTGACCGCTAGAACTGCTTCCGCATATTTGGTAGCCATGCCAACAAATGCCGCACACCACATCCAGAACAGCGCGCCTGGGCCACCCATACCTATAGCAGTGGCAACTCCAGCAATATTACCCATACCTATGGTGGACGACAATGAGGTCATTAGTGCGTTGAACGGGGTTATTTCACCCTCACCGCTGCCCTCTCGGCCTTTAAATAGCTGACGAAATGCATAGGGAATACGGCTTATAGTCATACCCTTCAAACCGATTGTCAGAAAAATGCCTGTCCCTAACAATAGGGTTAGCATGACTGGGCCCCATACGAAATTATTGATTTGATCGATTATCTGCTCAAACATAACTGTCCCTTTGCTAGAATTGTAATTGTTGTTGTTGTGCTAAAAGCCCAAAGATCCCGCCGGTATGCAAAAAAACTATATCTTTTTCGTTCGCATATCGCCCCGACTTGATCTCCTCCAGCATGCCATAAAAGGCCTTACCAGAGTAAACCGGATCAAGTATTACGCCCTCCTCCGCGGCCAGCATTCTAATGGTGTCAAACACCTCGGGCCCAGCGCGACCATAGCCCGGACCTAGATATTTATCATTGGTGATAACCGGCAAGAGATCAACATCAATATCAACCGAATATTCATGCTTCCAAGTAGCCAAGTCGGTACGAATTTTATCATCAAAGTAGGTAGCATTATCGCAAACCGCATAACCGTGAACACACAGATCAAGGTTATGTAACTTGACTCCAGCGATCAAACCAGCCTGAGTACCACCAGAACCGGTCGCATGAATAATGATTCCTGGATTGATATTGGCAGCCTGAAAGTCATGTTTGAGTTCTTCAGCGGCTGCAATATAACCCCACATACCAGCAGCATTGCTGCCACCTACGGGTATGACCCAAGGCGTAGCGCCTAGATCAAGGTAATGACTGCTCCAGTGCGCAAAGAGACTCTCCAGATTGGAATATTCCTCAGGCGTGTAGTGATTTATAGTGGCGCCACTGAGTAGATCTATGAATAGATTACCAACCGGATCGGCATCGACATCGGAGCGCAGCAACAGATGCACTTTGAGACCCAACTGCGCCCCTGATATAGCAACTGCTCTGCAGTGATTTGATTGAGTGCCGCCCGCTGTGATTAGTGTGTCACACCCGCTAGTGACAGCTTGAGCCAGAATGAACTCAAGCTTCCGGACCTTGTTGCCTGAGGACACGCAACCGGTTAGATCATCCCGCTTAATCCAAATTCGCGGCCCATTGAGCCGCGCTGAGAGCCGCTCTAAGCAATGGAAAGGCGTCGGCACACAGGCTAGTGATAACCTACTCGGATAATTAACCATGGTTAGAGCACACAGTTAGACCTCATATCGACAACGCCTGAAGACAACTGTTTTAGATCGCTTTGATGGTACCCTTGGGTAAAACAGCATGGACAGCAACTTTTTGAAATTTAAGCGTTAGATTATTGTTAACCTCTAAAACAACATAATCACCTTCCATTTTGGTGATCTTGCCCAACATCCCGCTGGTCATGACAACCTCATCACCCTTACCGAGTGCAGTCACCAGATCAGTATGCTCTTTTTGTCGCTTACGCTGCGGGCGGATGATTAAAAAATACATAAACGCAAACAGACCCACAAACATGGCAATGGTAATCATGGGGTTCGGTTCGCTAGCACCGGCAGATTGAGCATAAGCATTAGAGATAAAAAACATTATCGACTTTTCCTTTTTAAATTAAATTAATGTGATGAGTTAGTGCGGCCTGTTAGAGATCTTTTAGGCAAGATTCTCTTTGACCCAGTCTATTGTGTCTTCATGATGACTTTTAGTTTTTACCTTAGCCATCACATGAACGATCGTACCCTGCTTGTTAATGATAAAAGTAGAGCGTAAAACACCCATAAATTCTCTACCCATAAATTTCTTTAAGTCCCAAGCACCGTAGCTCTCTATCACGCTATGGTCTTCGTCGGATAACAAGGTAAAGTTAAGTTCCTGTTTATCTTCAAACTTGACCAGCCTATCCACTGAATCAGGACTAATGCCAATGACCACAGTGTCCAGAGCTGTGAATTCAGCATTGGTATCTCGGATACCACAGGCCTGAACGGTGCAACCGGGTGTCATTGCTTTGGGATAAAAATAGACAACAACGTTTTTAGTCCCCTTAAACTGCTCTAGAGTGACTAACTCACCGCGCTGATTAGCCAGTGAAAAATGGGGGGCTTGCTCGCCAACACTTGAAAATGCCACACAGATACCTTTTTATGCCGTTAAACTGATCGCGATCGTATCAAATTTCAGACCGTTAATGTGACTAAAACTGTCAGCAATCTGTAATTGATCATAGGAATTACTCTTTCCTTACAATAACGCCATCGAGCAATCACTCGATGGCGTTATTTTTTTACGTTGTAGTCAATAACTAGGGAAGTAAGTGCTGAACAGCATCTCGCTCTTCGGTCAATTCCTTCTCAGTTGATGACATCTTGTCACGAGAGAATTGATTAATATCCAGACCCTGAACAATCGACCAGTCGCCGTCTTTACAAACGCAAGGGAACGAATAAATCAGTCCTTCTGTAATGCCATAACTACCGTCACTATAAACGCCCATGCTAACCCAGTCATCGTCGGCACTGCCCATCGCCCAAGTGCGCATATGCGCGATTGCAGCATTTGCCGCTGACGCAGCACTAGATGCTCCTCGTGCACTAATAATGGCGGCACCGCGTTGTTGAACAGTAGGAATAAAATCGTTCTCGTACCACTCTTGATCGACCATATCGATCGCTGGCTTTCCCGCCACCTTAGTCTCGTGAAGATCAGGGTACTGAGTGGCTGAGTGATTACCCCAAATTGTCATGTGAGTGACATCATTAATGGTCATACCGGTTTTGTTGGCGATTTGACTCATGGCTCGATTGTGATCAAGTCTAGTCATGGCCGTAAATTGACGCGGGTCAATATCAGGCGAGTTACGTTGTGCGATTAGCGCGTTAGTGTTTGCGGGATTACCAACAACCAATACCTTGATAGCCTTAGAAGCATTGTCGTTTAGAGCCTTGCCCTGTGCAGAGAAGATAGCGGCGTTAGCCTCTAACAGATCTTTGCGTTCCATACCCGGCCCACGAGGACGAGCACCGACTAACAAGGCGTATTCAGAGTCTTTAAACGCCACACCGGCGTCATCCGTGCAAACCATGCCCGCTAACAAAGGAAAAGCGCAGTCTTCTAATTCCATTGCAACGCCTTTGAGCGCCTCAAGTGCGGGGGTAATTTCCAACATCTGTAAAATAACAGGTTGGTTAGGTCCAAGCATTTCGCCTGCGGCGATGCGGAATAATAGGGAATAACTAATCTGGCCTGCTGCTCCAGTTACAGTAACGCGAACGGGTGAAGTCACAGTTTGTCTCCAATAGTGTTTGTTGGTTGATTGAACGCGGCCATTATAAGCCCGCGCCAAAAAAAAGCATTACTAGACGTGATTATGGGTACTATTGCGAAACAAAATACCCGTATCGTCTATTTACATAATTTGCAGTAGCGTTCATTCATTTTAGTGTACAAGTCATCGGCAAAACTCGCTGATGACGTATCAAGATCAGCAACAATATCGACTAAGTGCTCATTATCTTCCACGTCAGCCCACTGCTTCTGATAGCTACCGTCTTGGTAACCATTATCTTGTCGAAAGAAATTGAGTACGTTCTTTCCCACATAACCCACATAAAGGGTTTCAAAGTCCATTTTAATACCGACCATTAGTCTAGCAAACCCATTAAGATCAAAATCTTTTGTCGCTAGCGTGTGCTCAGTGAAATCTTCAAGATCGGTGGCAAAATCACCGCCAGGCTCTGGACTCGAAAAAGCCGTCTCTACTCTCTCAATAATATCCTCCGAAGAATCACCAGTGAGCAGCATTAAACTCAAGCCAAAATGCCAGATATCTACCAACTCAAGTGCAATTTGATCAACATCAGGTGTTTGCTTCTTCCACCATTTCCATCCGTAATGATCCAGTAGTTCTGCACACTCAACCCAGATAGCACGGTACCACTCGAACTCCTGCTCTTTCCAGTTAGCATGGACTTTGGTATTCATATTATTTTGAAGTTCCAGCATAGTGACTAATTGTTGTTTCATTTTAATTCCTTAACAGTCAGGTTAATGCGCTTTATTAGGCGCGAACGAAGCTATTACCCCGTTTCTCACTTCCTATAACAGTGTTGGGACCGTGCCCAGTTACCACCAATGCCTCGTCATCGAGACAGTAAATACGATCCTTTATTGAGGTAACGATTTGATCAAAATTACCCCCCGGCAAATCGGTACGGCCAATACTGCCTTGAAACAACGTGTCGCCCGCAATCAGTGTTTTGTATTCTTCAAACCAGAAACTCATTGACCCTGGCGTATGACCCGGTGTGTGGATCGCCACTCCCCCGCAGCAATTTAGAGCCTGATCGTCTTTAATGAAACCATCAGGCTCTGGTAAGCTAATCGTCGGAACCCCAAACATAGCGCACTGCTGCTCAACCATATCCCAAAGAAACTTATCATCTTCATGCAGATGAATAGGAGCACCTGTGGCTTCCTTAATGACCCCAGACGCCAAAATATGATCTAAATGGGCATGAGTATGGATAATTGCAACTACCGTTAAATCGAGCTCCTTGAGCAATGCAAGGATATGGTCTGCATCACCGCCAGGGTCCACCACTAGAGCCTTCGATGAAAAACGATCGCCAATGATCGAACAATTACACTGTAGCGGTCCCACTGGAAACGTTCGAATAATAAATTGCGAGGGTGACTGCTGATCAATGGTCATGATAAAACGCTCTACCTATTTTCGTTCATTTTAAGCAGCGGCTAGTTTAAACAGTCGCTGAAAGTTTTGTGTAGTTATTTTTGCTAATTCGTCTAAGTCAATTCCACGAACTTCGGCAACGCATTTAGCCACCTCGAGGACATATTGAGGCTCATTTTTTATTCCCCGATGGGGAACGGGCGCCAACCACGGAGAGTCTGTTTCAATAAGTAGTCTATCAGCAGGAACAACTGCCGCTACTGCACGTAGATCGGCAGCACTCTTAAAGGTAATGATCCCTGAAAAAGAGATATAAAAACCGAGTTCCATGGCCGCTTCAGCCATCTCCAAAGATTCTGTGAAGCAATGCATCACTCCTGCTGCGGGCGAAGGGTGCGCCCTCAACAAAGCAATAGTTTCATCAACAGCGTCTCGGGTGTGAATAATCACCGGCTTACAGCACTGCTGACTCGCCTTTAAGTGGTTGATAAAACTTTGTCGCTGCCAATCAATAGTCTCGGCACTGTAGAAATTATCTAGCCCTGTCTCACCGATTGCTATGACACCGGGTAGTCCGGCTAACGACACGAGCTCTTCCACCGTTGGTACTGAACTTGAGCCCTTGTGAAGAGGATGAACGCCAACCGATGTGTAAACATTAGGATAGTTGGCCATCAAGGTAGGCAATGACTTTGATGAGTCGAGATCCACTGCCACACTGAGCATTTGCAAAACACCTTTGGCCATAGCATCTGTAATCACACCACCAAGCCCACCGTCACGACTACTTAAATCTAACTGATCGAGATGGCAATGAGAATCTACTAGCATATTGACGATTTACCTGATTATTATTGAAATGGTGAATTAAATAAGTACTAACGTTTGGCGAAGATCTGACCCCAACTCATTAAAAGCTCTTCCCAAAGCAACTGCTGATTAACGGTGCTACCAGAGACAATCATTTGATGCATATGGTTGAGCCGATCAAGAAATAAATATACATTTTGATTTGACTGAACATCGCGGTCTTGAGTAACGGATAAATGTAGATAGTTCATGAACCACTCAAGTGCAATTGCCGGATTCAGTTTGCTACATTGCTGGGCAGCATCGACAAAAGATTGCTCACCATGCCGAACAGCCTCTATGGCTGCCTCTAAAATTTGCTGATCTTGGAGGGTCCCGCTCTGAATATATTGTAACGCCAGTAGAGGGCGGCCCGCCGCAACCTCAATGGCCTTATCGATATTTGAATCTTGCCCTAAAACATCGCTTAACCATTGACGCGCAGTATCCCGCGGCGGCGGAAGTAAAGACTTTTTCTGACAGCGGCTTCTAATAGTCGCTGACAGCAAACTGGGCCTATGGGAGACCAAAATAAGTAGGGTCTTTCCTTGAGGCTCCTCAAGGCTTTTTAATAAGGCATTTGAGGCACTAATATTCATGGCCTCACCGGGAACAATAATGGCGATTTTCCAACCTCCCTGCTGGGCGGTCTTGTCCAAAGTAGTGCACAATTTACGGACATCAGGAATCAGTATACCCTTACCTTCTTCAGCAGGCTGCAAGATAGATAAGTCGGGATGGAATCCGGCAGCTAGAAGCTGGCAGCTTTTGCAGGCCCCGCAGGCATAGTTATTCATCTCAGCTGCACAGAGTAATCGTTGAGCTAATGCAGTGGCAAGTCTCTCTTTACCAATACCACTTGGCCCACTGATTAGTAAGGCATGAGGCATTCTATCCTGCTCAATAGCCTTGTTTAAGTCAGCCCATAGAGTCTCATGCCAGGGCAATGGTAATGCTAGACCAGAAGTAGAGTTATCCACCTTAGTCATGCCCCTGTTTAAAGAAGTTACTTAATGCCGAAGTGATATCACCCTGAACGTCTTCAAGGGACTGCGATGCATCGATAACGACACACCGCTCAGGGCTATTTGCCGCAATACTCAAATAGCCTTGTCGTACTCGCTCAAAAAATTCAGTTTGCTCTCGTTCAAAGCGATCAGGTGTACTGCGCTGACTTGCCCGTTTAAGACCAATCTCCACCGGAATATCTAGGATCAAGGTCAAATCGGGTCTAAGGTCCGCTTGCACTAGCGTCTCTAGGTGGGCAATCAACGCATTATCCATACCTCGCCCAAAACCCTGATAGGCGTAGGTTGCATCCGTAAACCGGTCACAGACCACCCACCGACCTGACTGAATGGCAGGGACTATTACTTGATCTAAATGCTGCGCTCTGCCGGCAAACATTAATAATAGCTCAGCTGAGTTGCAAACCTTTTCATCACGTGGTGTCAGCAGCAACTCACGAACCTGCTCTGCCAGAGGTGTCCCTCCGGGCTCGCGTGTCGTTACAAAATCGACATTCTGTTGGTTTAACCATGCTTGGATGAACTCAATGTTGGTTGTTTTGCCAACGCCTTCAGTGCCCTCAATTGTGATGAATTTACCGTGCATTTAATACCTACTTTTGATCTGAGTTATTGGGGTGAAGACTGGTATTCTTTTTTCCGATGGTCAATCTGATACTTACGCACTGCTTTGTTATGTTCTTCTAACGTATCTGAAAAGTAATGCCCGCCATCGCCTCTGGCTACGAAGTATAGGCTAGAACCCTCCTCGGGGTGAAGTGCAGCACGAATTGCACCCGCACTTGGCATAGCGATGGGCGTTGGTGGCAAACCATCCATTCTATAGGTGTTATAGGGTGTATATTCCTGTAGGTCACGGCGTCTAATATTACCGCGGTATTGGTCACCCATACCATAAATCACTGTCGGATCGGTTTGAAGGCGCATGCCTTTTTTAAGTCGGCGCACGAAAACACCCGCTATTTGACCCCGCTCACTAATTAATCCTGTTTCTTTCTCGACGATAGACGCCATTATGAGCGCCTCATAAGGGGTCTTATAGGG
>CAJIZU010000008.1 GCA_905181925.1 gamma proteobacterium HTCC2207 | reverse complement strand
TTGATTAATGATAACAATGGGCTTTTGTTGTCGCTGAGCCCACAGACAAAATCGATAGCCAGAGTAAGTGGTCAAAGACGACCCAATCACAACAAGCCCCTCAGCATTTTCCATTTCACGCCCAGCGTCTACCAGTCTCTGTTTGGGCACGGAATCGCCATAAAATACTGCATCAGGTTTTAATATGCCGCCACAATATTCACAATCAGGAATTTGCATTTCGGAATAATCAAGATCGTCAATATCGGCATCACCATCAGGGGCTATAGTGCCGGTCAGCGTTGCATATTCTGGATTATTCTTCTCTAGCCATTGCTGTAGTGGGTGGCGGGGAAACTTCAGGTGACAAGATAAGCAGGTTACGGTGTCGACGCGCCCATGCAAGTCAATCACATTTTGACTACCGGCGCGCTGATGAAGACCGTCGACGTTTTGAGTCACTAGACAACCCACATGACCAATAGCTTCCAAATCTGCCAACGAGGTATGTGCGGCATTCGGTAGGGCTGATGACATGAAACGCCAACCCACCATGTTTCGTGACCAAAACCGTTGTCTGGCGGCGTGCTGTTGAATAAATTCTTGGTGTTTCACCGGCGGTTTTCGTTGCCATACTCCACGCCTGTCGCGATAGGTTGGAACACCGGACTGAGCGCTGACACCAGCACCGGTGAGCACCAACCAATGAGCATGCTGAGTCAGTTTATCTAAAACATTTATCACTTAATTTCCTCAGCCAGGCGATTAGCTAAACGACTTTTTATCCGTCAGCCATTAAATATTACTGGTTTAACCGCTAAATAGGGAATTATATTAAGGCTACACGTATAATGGTGCCAAAGAACAGCCTAAACTATTGACTAAATAGCGTGCAGTATATTGAAAACCACAGATATTAAAGCTTACATGAAAAGCATTGGTGCCAACGCATCACATGCGTCAAGAATTTTGGCGAAAGCCTCGACGACGACTAAAAATGATGCCTTAACTAAGATAGCGTTTGCGTTAGAGGAAAATCGAGCTAATTTGTTAATAGCGAATTCTCAAGACATGAACAATGCACGAACCCATGGCTTAGATGCAGCGATGCTAGATCGTCTCGCGCTTAGTGAGTCGCGGATTAATGCCATGATTGAGGGGCTCAATCAGGTGGCAGCACTGCCCGATCCAATCGGTCACGTCACAGACCTTCAATCTCGACCAAGCGGCATTGAACTTGGGAAAATGAGAGTTCCCCTTGGTGTTATTGGGATAATCTATGAGTCTCGGCCGAATGTCACTATTGATGCTGCGAGCCTATGTTTGAAATCTGGTAATGCGACGATCTTACGGGGCGGTAGCGAGGCTATTTTGTCGAACCAAGCGCTTGCCTCTTGCATCAATCAAGGATTATTAAGCGCCGGTCTGCCAAGCACTGCGGTACAGGTCATACAGACTACAGACCGCGACGCTGTCGGTGAATTAATTACCATGAATGATCACGTTGATGTCATCATCCCTCGCGGCGGCAAAGGTCTGATCAAACGCCTTATTGCTGACGCTCGAGTTCCGACAATTAAACATTTGGATGGCAATTGTCACGTGTACATAGACAGCGATGCTGATCATACCAAAGCCATTAACATTGCATTCAATTCAAAGACTCATCGTTATGGCGTCTGTAATGCTATGGAGTCACTATTAATTGCCGAATCTGTCGCCTTAGAATTACTACCAAAACTGGCTGCAAAGTTTACTGAGAAAGGGGTTGAATTACGTGGCTGTGAGCAGTCAATAAAAATCTTACCAAGCCTCAATGCTGCTGTGGAAGAAGACTGGAGCGAGGAGTATCTGGCGCCAATATTGGCCATAAAAATCGTTACTGGCATAGATCAGGCTATTGCTCATATTAATCACTATAGTTCCAAGCACACCGAGAGCATCGTCACGGAGAATAAAGACACTAGCCAACAGTTTTTAGCCGAGATTGACTCTAGCTCAGTTATAGTGAACGCTTCAACACGATTTGCTGACGGTTTTGAATATGGGTTAGGTGCAGAAATTGGTATTTCTACCGACAAAATTCATGTGCGAGGACCAGTGGGCCTAGAGGGTCTAACCAGTCAAAAATGGGTAGTCTTTGGCGATGGGCAGGTTAGGGAATAATATGGCTGTCGCTCTATTTGGTGGTACCTTTAACCCTGTGCATAATGGTCATTTGCGTATTGCTACGGAACTGGCAGAACTACTTCCGGTATCAGAACTAAGAATGATGCCTTGCGGTATATCTCCTCATATAAACAAAAAGGTGATACCTGCGCAACAGCGCATGAAAATGCTGCAGATTGGCATTGGAGATGAAAATCCCACCCTGACTATTGAGGATATTGAACTACAGAGAACTACGCCAAGTTATAGTATCGATACAGTTACGCTGATCCGTAAAAATCTCGGACCTTCAGTCCCTTTATTTTTATGCTTGGGAATGGATGCGTTGGCCAGCATTAATAGCTGGAACCGATGGGAGCAGCTGCTGGATTTCTGTCATATCGCAGTCTCTTCTCGCCCAGGGTTTTGGGCCCCAAAAAAAGGTCCCCTCTTCGAGTGGATAAACCAGCATTCCTGCGCTGATCTGAGTAAACTAGAGGAACGCCCAGCAGGGCATATTTATTTTTGCGATCTGACCATGCTAGCTGTTTCGTCGACGATCATTCGCGACAAAGTTAAACGCGGTGACAGCATTAGATATATGGCCCCAGATGGCGTAGTAAACTATATTCAACAACATCGCCTATATGAGTAATTAAGCACTATGAAAAAGAATCTCCATGAAATTGTTATCAATGCCCTTGAAGATGTAAAAGCACAAGATATCGTTAGTATTAATGTTATGGAACTGACTGGCGTCATGGATACCATGGTGGTTGCTAGCGGCAACTCTAGCCGTCAAGTCAAATCACTTGCGAACAATGTTGCCGTTGATGGCAAAAAAGCAGGTTTTTCCCTACTGGGTATTGAGGGGGATGATGTCGGAGAGTGGGTGCTCGTCGATTTTGGTGCGGTCATTGTTCATGTCATGCTTCCAGCCACACGGGCATTTTATGACCTTGAGAAATTATGGTCGCTACGCCCTGATGATCGACCGATAAACGCAGATGAAGAAACCTTGATGAATAGTACTCCAGGGTTGGATCAGCAGTAAAATGAGGCTTAGCATTTTTGCCGTAGGTACTCGGATGCCCGATTGGGTAAATTCCGGTTGCTCAGAATACAGTAAGAGAATGCCTCCTGAGCTACGTATCAAAACCATAGAAATAGCGCTGGGTGCTCGAGGTAAAAGCCAGTCATCCAGCAAAGCCATTGAAACTGAAGGCCAGGCCATTTTAAAAGCTGTTGGCGAAAAAGATTTTGTGGTTGCTTTAGATGTGCTCGGAAAAACCATGAGTACCACAAAACTAGCAAGTAATTTAGCCAAATGGCAAATGGATGGACACGATATTAGTCTTTTGATTGGTGGTCCTGATGGTCTCTCAAAAGCCTGCCTTGGTCGAGCGAATATGTGTTGGTCACTGTCAGATTTAACATTGCCACATCCATTGGTACGAATCCTCTTGATGGAGCAACTCTATCGAGCTTGGAGCATCAACGCTAATCATCCATATCATCGTAATTAGAGGAACTGGCAGCATCTCATGAATGAAGAAGCGTTTTCAGACCCGGCTCGCGAACGACAAATCTTTGTCGGCAGAGTCTTATTAGCAAGTTTACTAATGCTCGCCTTCACTGCTATTTTAATCGCCCGTTACTTTGACCTACAAATTAACCAGCACCAAGACTTTGTCACGCAGTCTGATAACAATCGCGTTCATATGAGACCAAATCCGCCCGCAAGAGGTGTAATTTATGATCGTAACGGAGAAATGTTAGCCGATAACCAATCTGTATCTAACCTAACTATTATTCGCGAACGCTCTAATGATTTGGAAAAACTGATTGAGAATATTGGTACTCTCGTTCCCCTTTCTGAAAGCGATGTCACACGTTTCTATAAAAGATTAAAGCGTAGGCGACCCTTCGAACAAACACCTATAAAGTTTAACTTGAGTGAGGAAGAGCAGGCGATTTTAGCCGTGAATGAGCACCGCTTGGATGGTGTTAAAGTAAGCGCTCGGTTATCTCGATTTTATCCAAAACGAGATCTTTTTGCCCATGTGGTAGGTTATGTCGGTCGTATTAACGAGCGAGAAATAAGTCTTATTGACCCTATCCAGTACAGCGGTACTGATTCCATTGGAAAGGTCGGGCTCGAGAAGTTTTATGAGAATAGCCTGCTTGGCAGTGTTGGTAGCGAGCATGTAGAGACAAATGCTCGGGGACGCGTGATGAGAGTCCTCAATAAAGTTGACCCCGATTCAGGTAGCGACTTAGTGCTGCATGTTGATAGCAACTTACAACAGATTGCTTTCGACGCGTTTGCTGGGGAGCGCGGAGCGCTTGTCGCTATGGATGTTAAAACTGGAGGCGTGCTGGCGATGGTTAGCGCCCCGAGCTACGACGCTAACTTGTTTGTCTCAGGTATCAGTCAAAAAAACTATAGTGAACTATTAAATTCAGCTGATAATCCGATGTTCAATCGCGCAATACAGGGTCAATATCCACCAGGTTCTACGGTGAAACCTTTATTTGGCCTGATCGCGCTAGACAACAAGACCGTTTCTCCTAGCACCAGAATTGAAGATCCCGGTTTCTTTTTCATGGAAGGTATCGAACGTCCCTGGCGCGACCATAACTCAGAGCGAGGTGGTCATGGAAAAGGCGTCGATTTAGCCAAGGCGATCATAGAATCCTGTGATGTTTTCTTTTATAAAATGGGTATTAAAACCGGCATAAATATCCTCTCATCAAACAGTTCGGCATTTGGGCTTGGCGCAAAGACTGGTATTGATCTGCCCGGTGAGGCAACCGGTATCATGCCGTCTCGGACATGGAAAAAAGAGAGTCGTAATGCCTCTTGGTTTAACGGTGACACCATTAACATGAGTATTGGTCAAGGCTTTATGCTCTCTACTCCATTGCAGCTCGCAGTAATGACTGCTCGCATTGCCTCAAAAGGAAAGATTATTGAACCCCGACTGGTCAAATCAGTTGGCGGAATTGACCTAGTCCCAGCTAAAACAAAACAGATTAAAGAAATAGATCCAAAATATTGGGACTATATTCATGATTCAATGAAGGGTGTGGTGCACTCAGCGCGAGGTACGGCAACATCAATAAATCGCGGTCTTACATACACCATGGCTGGCAAAACAGGGACTGCACAGGTAGTCAGCATCAGCGCCGATGAAGACTATGACAAGTCAAAACTTAACAAACGACAATGGGATCACGCATTGTTTATTGCCTTTGCGCCCTTTGATGACCCTCAAATCGCCGTTGGTTTAATTGTAGAAAATGGTGAGCATGGTAGCTCTACGGCTGCGCCAATCGCACGCTCGGTAATAGATGCTTATTTGCAGACTAATTCTAAGATTAGCAGCATACCTAACGACGCGTTAAAAGGTTTGAACGTTTATGCAAATCAATGATTTTGTGAGGACAATGCAAAATCCGGGCGGCGCACGGCGCATTAGTCGTTCAATGAATATCGATTTTATTTTATTGGTGTTGCTTTTTGCACTCTGCACTTTCGGCCTTGCAGTATTATATAGTGCCGCCGAGCAAGATCTTTCCTATGTAAAGCGCCAACTAACATTTATGACAGTGGGGTTTGCTCTAATGCTTATCGTCGCGCAAATCTCTGTGCGATCACTAGAGAGATGGGCATTTGTTATTTATGGATTGGGGTTAGTGTCTCTGTTCGCAGTATTAATATTTGGTGTTGGCGCTAAGGGAGCCCAGCGTTGGCTAGACTTAGGATTCACGCGGTTGCAACCTGCTGAGCTGATGAAAGTATGCGTACCATTGATGATTTCCGCCTATCTGAGCAAACGATTTATACCACCCAACTTTAAACATGTGTGCTGGTCTATTGTGATGATATTAGTGCCCACTTTGTTAATTGTACGACAACCTGATTTAGGAACAGCCATTCTGGTATTCATGTCTGGATTTTTGGTCCTATTCCTAGCTGGACTTGGCAAGCGCTACATAGCGGGTTCCGGCCTGATTGCTATAGCTGCTATTCCAGTGATGTGGCTATTTGTACTTCGCGACTACCAAAAGCAACGAATTTTGACGCTTTTGTCCCCAGAGGATGACACTCTGGGCTCGGGATGGAATATTATCCAATCCAAAACAGCTATTGGTTCGGGTGGATTTGAGGGTAAAGGTTGGACTGAAGGAACGCAGTCCCAATTAAGTTTTCTTCCAGAGAGTCATACTGATTTCATTATCGCAGTCTTAGCGGAGGAATTTGGCTTGATTGGTGTTCTGGCACTCTGTACCCTATATCTATTGGTAATTGGAAGATCCTTGGTCATTGCCACAAATGCACAGTCACAGTTTGGGCGACTCTTGGCCGGTAGCCTAGCTAGCATATTTTTCGTTTATATTTTTGTTAATATGGGTATGGTATCGGGAATACTGCCTGTTGTTGGCGCGCCACTGCCAATGATTAGTTATGGTGGAACCGCAATCTTAACCCTTTTCATAGGATTTGGTATGCTAATGGCGATAAGTAGAGAGCCTAAGCAAATGAGGACTCAGTTTTGAATTATCTTTTAAGAACCGCTATCTATTGTATTT
>CAJIZU010000007.1 GCA_905181925.1 gamma proteobacterium HTCC2207 | reverse complement strand
GATGGACGGCCGAACTAAATTCAATATTATGATAACATTTAAGACTACTTAGTAAATAAAATTTCAACTATTAAGGGCCTGTTATGCTTCCACCGCTAATCACAAAACAACTTGTAACTATTCTCGGTGAAGAGCGATTATTACTCAGGTCAGAAGATTTACAGTATTACGGCCTTGATCGGACTACGATTTGGCAGGCAAACCCCTGCGCGGTTGTTTTGCCGGGCTCAATTAAGGAAGTTCAGCAGATTGTTTTGCTGGCCAAGGAGCATAATTTGGCGATTGTTCCCTCTGGTGGCCGTACTGGATTGAGTGGTGGTGCGGTTGCTAAGGATGGTGAGATTGTGATCGCTTTAGACCGTTTAAATAAAATTCGAGAATTCAATCCATTAGACCGGACCGTGACAGTGGGTGCAGGAATGATTACCGAAAATTTACAAAATTTTGCGGTTGAACAAGGTTTGTTTTATCCAGTTGATTTTGCTTCCACGGGCTCTAGTCAAATTGGTGGAAACATAGCAACTAATGCAGGTGGTATTAATGTCATCCGCTATGGAATGACCCGCCAGTGGGTGGCAGGTTTAACGGTGGTCACCGGTGCCGGCGACATTTTAGAATTAAATCGCGGGTTGATGAAGAATAATACCGGTTATGACTTCCGTCATTTGTTTATTGGCTCTGAAGGTACTCTTGGGCTTATATGTGAAGCTACCATTCAATTAACTAGAGCGCCCGAAGAGACAGCGGTAATGGTCCTCGGAATTAATGATTTCCCGACCGTTTTAGATGTACTTCAAACTTTCACCTCTAAAATTGACTTGACCGCCTTTGAATTTTTCTCGCAGCTTGCATTAGACAAGGTGGTTGCCCATCAGGGTCATGCGGTTCCTTTTGAGACTAAGACGCCATTTTATGCGCTGTTAGAATTCGAGACCAAAGGCGATGAAGTTTTAGAACTTGCTATGAGCCTTTTTGAGCACTGCGTTGAGCAAGGTTGGGTGTTAGACGGCGTTGTAAGTCAAAGTCTGTCCCAAGCATCCGCATTATGGAAACTTAGAGAAGATATTTCTGAAACTTTGTGGGAATTCCAGCCTTATAAGAATGATATTTCAGTGCGTGTCTCCAGAATGCCGGATTTTCTCGACGAGGTTAATAAGCTGGTAGAGCAACGTTATCCAGATTTTGAGATTGTCTGGTATGGCCATATTGGTGACGGTAATTTGCATCTTAATATTCTTAGGCCAGTGCATCTGTCGAATGATGATTTTGTCGCGCAATGCGGCGCGGTGAGCAATGAAGTTGGTCAGCTGGTCGCAAAGTATGAGGGTAGTGTGAGTGCGGAGCATGGAGTAGGGTTACTGAAAAAAGACTATTTACATTATTCAAGATCCGCTAGTGAAATCAGTCTGATGCGTGCGGTGAAGGCGGTATTCGATCCAAATGGAATATTAAACCCTGGTAAGCTAATTTCAGCGAAACAAGATTAATGTATACGCCTAAACAGGATGTTAATAATGAGTGAGCCGTTATTTACGAGTGACGATGCAGAGCAAGAAGCTAGCAACAAAAACGTAACTATGTTGATCTACATATTACTGGCGCTGAGTTTTGTGACTGGCGGCCTCACAGCAATAGCCGCTGTTATCATCAATTACATCAAGCAAGATGATGTTCGTGGAAGCTGGCTGGAGGGGCACTTCCAGTGGCAAATCAATACCTTCTGGTTTGGACTGTTATGGACCATAATTGCGTTTTTGACGTGGGTTGTTCTTCTTGGATGGTTTACTGGAGCGCTGGTGACCATTTGGCTGGTATATCGGATAGCCAAAGGAGCAATATATTTGAATGATCACAAAACTATGATGGTTTAGCCTCTAGGGTTATTCGGTGGGGCGTATATTGCGTATAGAAATTAAAAATGGAATCTATTGATGCACGGCTACAATCACTTTATTGATGGGGAAAAATCAGATCTTCCTTTGGGAAAGATTGTCTGTGTGGGCAGAAATTATGCTGCCCATGCGCGCGAATTAAACAACCCGCTGCCTACTTCGCCTGTCTTATTCATCAAACCGAATACGGCATTAACTGCCATTGATCCCCAGATTATCATTCCAACTGCTTTAGGCGAATGTCATTTTGAGACTGAAATGAGCCTTCTGATTGGCAAACAGTTATGCCACTGTAATGAGAATGAAGCGACGGCAGCAATTGCTGGTGTAGGGCTAAGTTTAGATTTGACATTGCGGGACATTCAGCAAGATTTAAAAGATAGTGGGTTGCCATGGGAAAAGGCCAAGGCATTTGATGGTGCCTGTCCATCCTCGGCATTTATATCTCAGGCACAAGCAGGTGATTTGCAAAACCAAAAAATACGGCTGTATAAAAATGGTCAGCTTCATCAAGATGGTAATACTTCGGATATGCTCAACCCAGTACTTCCATTGCTGACCTATATCAGTCAATTTTTCACCCTGCTGCCTGGTGATATGGTTTTAACAGGTACGCCAGCTGGCGTCGGGCCATTACAGGTGGGTGACAAGTTAGTGTTGGAGTTATCGGACCTTATTCATTGTGAAACAGAGGTGATTTCAGCGTGACTATTGCTAAAGGAATTTACAAACATTACAAAGGTAACCTTTACCAAGTCATAGAGGTTGCCACGCACAGTGAGACAGGAGAGGAACTGGTAGTGTATCGAACTCTATACGGGGACTATAGCATGTGGGTGAGGCCCCTAGATATGTTCCAGGAACGGGTTGAGATTGATGGGCGAGAAGTTCCTCGGTTTAGTTTTGTCGAGCCCAGTGATTAATGCTAATTATTTCCAGTAACGTTTCAATTCCAGATTCAGAGCTAGACTTTTCAGCAATACGCGCTCAAGGTCCGGGCGGGCAAAATGTCAACAAGGTATCTTCAGCGATTCATTTACGCTTCGATATTGGACAGTCATCCTTACCCGATTTTTACAAACAGCGATTATTGCAACTTAATGACCAACGAATTTCAAAAGAGGGTGTGGTCATTATCAAGGCCCAGCGTTATCGCAGCCAAGATAAAAATCGTTTAGAGGCGCTGTCTAGGTTAAAAATACTTATTGAGTCAGCTGGTTTTGTTGCTAAATCTAGGCGGCCGACTAAACCAACACGCGGTTCGCAATTGAGGCGCATGGACAAAAAAGCTCAGCATGGTAAAAAGAAAAACATGCGTGCAAAACCAAGTTTGGATTAAAGTTTATGATTGAAAGCGGTAACCATCCATTTGATACATTAACCCCTGATTTATTAATCGATGCGGTGGAGAGTCAAGGATTTTTGTCAGATGGTGGATTTTTAGCCCTCAATAGTTATGAAAATCGCGTTTATCAAATAGGCATTGAGAATAAAACGCCTATGATTGCCAAGTTCTATCGCCCGAACCGATGGACTGATGAACAGATCTTTGAAGAGCATCAATTTTGCTTTCAACTGCAGGAGCAAGAGCTTCCAGTTGTCTGTCCTTGGCTAAACAGCGAGGGAAAGAGTATTAGTCATCATGAAGGATTTAGGTTTGCACTTTATGAGCGAAAAGGAGGGCGCGCGCCAGAATTGGATAACCTAGATAACCTATTTATTTTAGGCCGTTTATTGGGTCGATTTCATGGGATTGGTGCAACTCAGCCGTTCAAATATAGACCTACTTTAAATGTCAAAAACTTTGGGTGGGACTCTTATGAGCTTATCAGTAAAGATTTTATGCCCAAAGAGCTAAGCCCTGCTTATGATTCCTTGGCGCTTGACGTGCTCAAAGTTATTGATGAGATTCTTGCCGGTTATGGCGAGATTAATAATATTCGAGTACATGGTGATTGCCACTCGGGCAATATTTTGTGGCGTGATGATTACCCCCATTTTGTCGATTTTGATGACGCGCGCATGGCGCCAGCAATCCAAGATATTTGGATGCTATTGTCTGGAGATAGGGAGGAGCAGACAGCGCAAATAACTGAAATCATCCAAGGGTATAATGAATTTTATGACTTTGATTATCGGCAATTACGACTCATTGAAGTGTTTCGGACGCTAAGAATCATGCACCACAGCGCTTGGATAGCACGGCGTTGGTCAGATCCTGCTTTTCCGAGAGCATTTTCTTGGTTTGATTCTCCGCGCTATTGGAGTGACCACATTCTCGCTTTGCGCGAGCAACTAGCGGCGCTAAATGAGCCCCCGCTAGAGGTTCGATTATAGGTTTTACCAACTATAGTTCACACCAAGGTTGAGTTTCCGGTCAATTTTTTCCACCTCTGCAAGAGGCTGATTGTCGTACACCCACTCTAGGGATACCTTGGTAAATAAGCTATCAATGAGTGGGAAATCAACACTAATATCAGCGGATAATTGAGAATTATCAGCATCTTCGATGGCCACTAACAATTGATGAGAGTGGGACAGGCGGACTTGCTTAAACAGTAGCTTGGTATAGTCACTAGCCCAGCTTAAGGTCATTCGGTCGTCTTCTGAACCATCAAGAAATTTTTCACTAATCCAGACCAAACCTGTTTCTGCTGAAAGCGATCCCTGATCAGACTCCCAAAATTGGTTGCCGATATTGCTGCCCAGGGTGTAAAAGTTATCGATACCACGATTGTCATTGGCACCAACGGATCCTTTATTACTCCAGAACCAGCTATCTCTAAAAAACCAGTCAACCGAATGGCTTAGCATATATTCAACTTTAGCGTCATTGTCACCCGTGCTTTTGCTTTCATAGCCAAGGGCTGAGCGATGACGAAGAGCGTCATTGAGCCAGCTAATTTCTGTATCTATACCCCACTCATTGCGCTCGTCATTACCGCTAGATATATTCCCAAATGCTGTGGTGTTACCGGTAAAGGATTCTCCAAAAAAGCCCATTAAACCTGCTTGCATGACTTTTTCAGAGACAACATTATCAATACCGATTGATGCCTTATCGAAGGGTACGCCATTAACTGTAAGCACCTGATTTATAGCGATACTCAAAGCACCGAAGTTATCAGCATTCCAAATAATATGCGATTCTGTTAACTCTGCTTGTGAGCCCTGAATAATATCTCCATTCATAAGAGCAATTTCATCTGCCGAAGAAATTGCTGAAAGAGAGATAACCAGAAAAGAAAATATGCTTAATTTGATATGAGACATTATTTTATAACTCCTTAAAAAGCTAAGGCAAAACTCCTGTCTTGCCATTGTTGTGAAAAATTAAGTGTAACAAAATTATTTAGATTGACCTCAATAAAGCTGTCACTATTTTCTCTCTTGAGACCGTAATGAATAATCTATAAGCTTGTTCTAATACAACACGTTGTTAAAACAATTAGAGTGAATTACAAGATAATTTAAAGGGTTAGTAATGAGTGATTTACCAGTAGAGTTAAAGTATGCGGCTAGTCATGAATGGGTACGCTTGGAAGGTGATGGCACTGCAGTAATAGGCATTACTGACCACGCGCAGGCCGCTCTTGGTGATGTTGTGTACGTAGAGCTTCCTGAGGAAGGGGCAGACATAGATGCTGGTGCTGAAGTCGCCGTTGTTGAGTCTGTGAAAGCGGCTTCCGACATTTATTCCCCAGTTACTGGCGCAGTTATTGAAATCAATCCAGTGTTAGAGGAGCAACCAGAGGCGATTAATCAGTCACCTTATGTTGATGGTTGGTTGTTTCGAGTGAAGCTATCTAACCACAATGAGCTGGATGACATGCTGGACAGGGATGAATATCTCCTGTCCATTGAGGAAGACTAATCGCGTAAGGATATTATATCCCAGCCTTTTTCTTTTGCTATTTGGCGTAGCTTCTCGTCGGGATCAACGGCGATAGGCTTGTCGACTTTTAATAAAAGCGGCAAGTCATTAATGGAATCACTGTAGAAACAACTTCCGCTGAGTGTTTCATTATTCTCTTCTAGCCAAGTATCCAAACGCTCTACCTTGCCCTCGCGAAACGTTGGAGTGCCAAGTACTTTGCCCGTGATGCGACCATTTACCCATTCTGGTTGTGTCGCCAAAAACTCTTTGATACCTAACGACATCACTATTGGCTCAATAATGCACTGATTTGTCGCCGTGATAACCAGCAGGCGATCACCGGCTTGCCGATGTTTTTTAATGAGTTGAGCCGCCTTAGGCAATTGCATTGGCTGAATGATCTCATCCATAAATTTGCTATGTAGTTGCGCTAGATCAGATTTGGACATACCGATTAATGGCGATAGCGAAAACGCAAGATATGCCGAAATATCCAAAGTCTCTGCTTCATAGTCTGCAAAAAACTTTTCGTTCATGGTTTTATAAAGAACTTGATCAACCTTATTTTGGGTGACCAGAAAGGCCCCCCAGCTATAATCACTGTCACCGGCAATTAGTGTGTTATCGAGGTCAAAAATTGCTAAGGTCATTAGAGGGCCAACGTAATTTTCTTTATACGCAGGATAGCGATCAAAGTGGCCCCGCTCAAGAGAAAATTGCCGAAAACCCCAGTTTATGGAACAATGGAAGGTCATACCAAAGCAATTTTAGAGGCAGACGTACAGTGGTTGATAAAGACGGTTTTCGCTCAAATATTGCTATTGTTATTAGTGACGGACGTGGCAGAGTGATGTTTGCTAAACGGCTTGGCCAGCAGGCTTGGCAATTTCCTCAGGGTGGCGTCGATAAGGGTGAATCGGTGGAGCAAGCGCTTTATCGAGAGCTCTATGAAGAGGTTGGCTTGGAACCCTCAGATGTGCGCATAATACAGCGAAGCAAAAAATGGTTGCGCTATCGAATCCCCGTGTCAATGCAGCGTAAAAACTCGATACCTTTATGCATTGGACAGAAGCAAAAATGGTTTTTTCTTGAACTGGTTGGAGATTCTTCAAAAGTACGCTTTGATACGTCTGGAACACCTGAATTTGATGGCTGGGAATGGGTCAATTATTGGTATCCAATTAATTCTGTAGTTTCTTTTAAGCGCAACGTCTATCGTCATGCGTTGCAGGAGTTTTCTGAAAAAAATATGCGCTTTGAGCAAAAGTCTGGGGGCGTCTAAGCATGCTATCTTCACTGAGGACTATTGTTCAAGAGGTCAACAGTGCCCGTAGTCTTCCGGAAGTCTTAGCTATTATCGTTAAAGAAGTTCGCGGGGCAATGAATGCTGGGGTCTGTTCGGTGTACCTGTTCGATGATGCCGACCAGCGCTATGTTCTTATGGCTACGGAAGGTCTTCGTCAGGAATCCATTGGTAAAGTAAGGCTTGCGATGAGGGAGGGTTTAGTCGGCTTAGTTGCGGTAAAGGAAGAACCGCTTAATCTTCAAGATGCCGATCAGCATCCCAATTTCAGTTACTTTGAGGAAACCGGTGAAGCGCCGTTCCATTCTTTTTTGGGCGTGCCGATCATTCACCATCGAAAAGTGCTTGGTGTGCTTGTTCTTCAGCAGGAAACACGTCGCCGTTTCGCCTCCGAAGAAGAAGCGTTTGTGGTCACCGTATGTGCACAACTTTCTGGCGCTATTGCTCATGCGGAGGCGACTGGCGCTTTGCGTCAGTTGGCATCAGCTGGGCGTGGCAAGAGCAAAGAGGCCATTTTTACTGGTATCCCCAGCTCGCCGGGGGTGGGAATTGGTCGAGCAGTGCTTGTTACTAATAAAGCCGATCTAAAAACAGTTCCGCAACGGCATACCGAGGATCCTAAAGCAGAGATACAACGATTTCGCGATGCTGTGAAGGCAGCGAAGAGAGATATGCGCAACTTGGGCGCCGGATTGGCGGACAAACTAAGTGCAGAGGAGTTTGCTCTTTTTGATGTCTATATTCGTTTGCTCGATGACCGGGTACTACTCAATGAAGTCATAGCCGCTATTAAGCTCGGTCAAGTTGCCGCGAGTGCCTGGAGTACAGTGATTCTTAAGCATGTGCGAACGTTCCAAAAGATGGAAGATACTTACCTTCGAGAGAGAGCTGCGGACGTCAACGACTTGGGTAAGCGAGTTCTTGGTTATTTACAGGCAAAAGATCGTGAAAAAGCGCCGCTTCCGCGACGCATAGTGTTAGTCGGAGAAGACTTGTCGGCAACGGCCTTGGCAGATATCCCGGTCAATCGGCTTGTCGGAATCATTTCGTTAAAGGGCTCGAGTAACTCGCATATGGCCATTGTTGGTCGTGCTCTTGGTATTCCTACTGTCATGGGTGCGGTTTCTTTGCCCTGGATAGAACTTGATGGGCAAGAGCTCATCGTTGACGGCTCTACCGGGGATATTGTTAGTCGAGCAACACGAACAGTTCGCCGCCACTACCTACAGCGACAGCGGGAAGAAAAATTATTTACTAAGGATCTCGAAAAGCTTCGAGATCTACCTTGCCATACTTCTGATGGGAAGAGGTTTTCTCTTTGGGTAAATACTGGTTTGCGCCAAGATACGGCTAGGTCACTGCGTAGTGGTGCGGAAGCGGTTGGTCTTTTCCGTACTGAAATCCCCTTTTTAATGCGCTCAAGCTTTCCTACTGAAGATGAACAAATCACTATTTATAGGCAGCAGTTAGCGGACTTTTCACCGCGACCGGTGACTATGCGAACTCTCGATATAGGGGGTGATAAAGATCTACCTTATTTTCCTATTGAAGAGGAAAATCCTTTTTTAGGTTGGCGAGGAATTCGTATTTCGTTAGATCATCCTGAGATATTCTTGGTGCAAATTAGGGCAATGTTACGTGCCAGCGAAGGGATTGGAAACCTGCGTATTATGCTGCCTATGATTAGTAATATCCCAGAGCTTGATAGAGCATTACAGCTTATTGAGCGCGTTTATGAGGAGCTAACCGTTGAGGAGGGATTCATACTTAAGAGACCTCTCATAGGCGCTATGATCGAGGTGCCTGCCGCCGTTTACCAGGTTAAGGAAATTGGTCGTCGCGTTGACTTCTTGTCGGTCGGAACTAATGATTTAACTCAATACCTATTAGCAGTGGATCGCAATAACCCAAGGGTTGCGGAGCTCTATAATAGTTTGCACCCAAGCGTTTTGAGAGCGCTTAAGCAGATTCAGGAGCAAGCGGCCGGGGTCGACTGCCAGCTTAGTATCTGTGGCGAGATGGCAGGAGATCCGCTGAGTGCAGTGGTACTTTTGGGCCTGGGTTATGAGACATTTTCGATGAGTGCGAGTAGTCTACTTAGAGTCAAGTCAATGCTTCTCAATGTCACCCGCAAAGATGCTCAATTACTTGCAAAAAAAGCATTAAAAATGTCAAGTTCTAAGCAGATTATAGAATTTTTGGCTGAATCCCTTGAGCACGCTGAAGTATCAAAATTACTCCGGGTGGCAAGTCCGCAGCGTTTTGTAAAAAGTGCAAAGCTAAAGGCCTAAGCTAGAATAGTTAAACGCATTAAAAGCTAGTTTCTCTCCGTTTTCATAACCCTGCTCGGCCACGCTAATCTTCCCTGTGGCGGAGATCACAATGGCGGTAGCTGCACGAGTTCCGTACCCGTCAGAAACAATAAAGGGTGAGGAGAGCGTTTCTTCCCAGTCTGCTGGTATTCCTGTGTTCGGTAACAGCTCAGTGGCATACGTTTTTTCCAAGGAAAGCGCCGTTAATAATACGGGAATAGAATGCTCGCCGATGGCCTGGTTGGTTACTGCTTTATGCAGTTGCTCGCGGGCATGATCAACTTTTGGCCACTGGCTATCTAGTTGGTGGTTGCTCAGCGCATAAACACCGGGTGTTAGTATTTGCCTAGCGTCGCCTTGATTATTGAGATATGTCATGTCTTGCCCATCATAGATGACTAAATTGAAGGCGCCATATTCTAAGAGGCTGTCACCGAGTGAGTCAGTCCATGCGTGAACATTTTTGGATGCACAGAGAAAGGCGGTGACTAGATCACCACGCGAACGGAGATTGCTCGATGGTGCGCCGTTCCGGTGAAGGTCACGAAAATTAGTTACCGCAGCAAAACGACCATTTTTTGACAACCCAAGCCACGTTCCGCCGGCTTGTTGGTCACGTCCCGCAAGCACGTCACCGTCTTGCCACCAGTGCATTGGTAGTGTTTCACGACGATAGAATTCATCGCGATTAGAAATCACGATCAGCGGCGCATCAGCATTATGGTTGTAAGCGAAGGCAAGTAAACACATGCGCAATAGTATAACTTTTTATTCTTTACGACGTTATCATTCTTGGCAGTAACCCAGATAAACCGTTATCATCAGTAGCCTTAATTTTCCGGAGTGCCCCTCAATGCTAACTTATCCCAGTATTGATCCAGTAGCGTTATCTCTCGGCCCTATCCAAATCCATTGGTATGGGATTATGTACCTTTTGGCTTTTACTTTTGCCTGGTTCTTGGCATTGCGTAATAGCCAGAGACCATGGTCTCCCGTCAAAAAAACTCAGGTAGAGGACTTAATCGTTTACGGTGCCTTTGGCGTTATCTTAGGGGGCCGGCTGGGGTACCTTTTGTTTTATAGTGCCGATAAGTGGCTAGCTGATCCTACGATGTTGGTGCGTATCTGGGAAGGGGGCATGTCATTTCACGGCGGTTTAATTGGTGTCGGTATCGCCCTACTTATTTACAGCCGCAAGTATCAGATTAGCTTTTTAAGCTTGGTTGATTTTGCGACTCCTTTAGTACCGACGGGCTTGTTTTTCGGCCGCATAGGCAATTTCATAGGCCAAGAGCTTTATGGCCGCCCCACCGACGTTCCATGGGCCATGGTCTTTCCAGCGGATCCGCAGCAACTGGCAAGGCACCCTTCGCAACTTTATGAGGCGGCCCTTGAAGGTCTAGTGTTATTTTTTATTATTAATTGGTATGCGCGAAAGCCTCGGTTGTATGGTGAAGTCACCGGATTGTTTCTAATACTCTATGGGACGTTCCGGTTTATGATCGAATTTGTCCGCCAGCCGGATGCTCAGTTTGTCGGTCAATCCGCGCTAGTAGAATCGTTTAACTGGATGACACGTGGTCAAACCCTTTGTATTCCAATGATATTGTTGGGTCTGTGGTTTATGCGCGCATCACTTCGTGGCTTGGTAGGTAAATCTGGTTTGGGGAGTGCCTAATGCAGCAATATTTAGAGTTGGTAAAACATATACGCGACCATGGTATTAGAAAAGAAGATCGCACCGGTACTGGAACAGTCAGTATCTTTGGGCATCAGATGCGTTTTAATTTGGCTGAGGGATTTCCTCTGGTTACGAGTAAAAAAGTGCACTTGAAGTCAATTCTACATGAGCTGCTATGGTTTATTCGGGGAGATACCAACATTCGGTATTTGATCGAGAACGGGGTTGGTATCTGGAATGACTGGCCCTATCAAAACTGGTTGCGTGAGACAGGTCAGGATAAGCATCTGGTTAAGTATTCGTCAGAGTGGCGCGCTGTTATGGCCGAGTTCACTCAACAGATTATCGCTGACCAGGATTTCGCCGACAAGTATGGTGACCTAGGGCCAGTTTACGGCAAACAGTGGCGAAATTTTGGTGGTGTTGATCAACTATCTCAGCTTATGAGTGATCTCCAATCTAATCCAGATTCACGTCGCCTTATTGTGTCAGCATGGAACCCGCAAGATATTCCGGTGATGATTAAGTCAGGGTTACCACCTTGCCATAGTCTCTTTCAGTTTTACGTGGTAGAGGGGCGATTAAGTTGCCAGCTCTATCAGCGGAGTGCGGATGTGTTCCTTGGTGTGCCCTTTAACATAGCCTCCTATGCTGCACTTACCATGATGATTGCTCAGGTTGCTGGTTTAAAGCTGGGTGATTTTGTACATACTTTTGGTGATGCGCATCTCTATTCTAACCACATGAATCAAGTGGATGAAATGCTATCCCGCAGCACTTTTGATTTACCGACTTTGCAGATTAACCCACAAGTACAAAGTTTATTTGATTTCGTCTATGACGATTTTGAATTGCAAAACTATCAATCCCACGGGCCTATTTCGGCACCGGTTGCAGTCTAAGAAGGTTAAAATTATGAAAATGTCGCTAATCGTTGCGGTCAGCCGGAATGGAGTCATTGGGCTTGATAATCAGTTGCCATGGCATTTGCCTGACGACCTTCAATATTTTAAGTCAGTGACCATGGGCAAGCCATTAGTAATGGGCCGCAAAACCTATGACTCGATTGGACGCCCCCTACCTGGCCGGACTAATATTGTCATTACAAGAGATGCTAGCTGGTCCGCGCCTGGCGTTAAAGCGGCGACGACACTCGATGACGCATTGTCACTTGCTAGCAAGGCTTGTGTAGACACTGGAGCAGATGAAGTCATGGTTATTGGGGGTGAGCAAATTTATCGTATGACCATTACCGTTGCTGATCGCCTCTATGTTACAGAAGTGGATGCTGAAATTGCAGGAGATGCCTTTTTCCCAGCTATTGATTCTAAACAATGGCAGCGCACTTGTGTACAGCTTCCTGAAGTAACCGGTAGTTATAGTTATCAATTTGTAGTGTTAGATCGCATCAAGGCATGACTATTATAATTAGATAACATCAACATGTGTTTTTAAACAGATATGTTAAAGTAAAACGTTACCTAAGGTAACAAACTTAAAGCTTATGTGCTTTAAGTCACATTTTACATGCAGGCAAATTGCTTCTGAATGTTGAGGCTGTTAAAAAGACCGTTCGAAACCAAAAGATCGAGATTTTTTCGAAATAAGGTACTTTCCAAAAGTGCCATTGAATCACTAAACCGGTAGATCCAAATTGAGGGAACTATGAACAAGCAACCACTAAAAGCACTGGCACTTATCGGCGCTCTTGTCAGTGGTCTGACTGCAACTGCAGTTCAGGCAGCTGAAGTGAACGATGTGTTAAAAGCTGGAGCCGTTAAGGTTCAATCAGCGAAAACGTCGCAGACTAAAGTTGATCGTATTGCAGATCAAACTGATGGCCTTCTGCAAGAATTCAAACAAGTTAATAAGCAAATCGAATCGCTACGTGTATACAACTCTCAGTTGGATCGCCAGATTGATAGCCAGCTTCAAATGATGTCTGAGCTTAAAGAGTCGATTGCTAATGCGACAGTAATCGAGCGCGGCGTTTCTCCGCTGATGGTTACTATGCTTGCAGGCTTAGAAGACTTTGTTGCTCTGGATATGCCCTTTAAGAAAGAGATGCGTCTTGACGCGGTCTCTAATTTGAACGCCAACCTGGACAGTGCCAGATTCTCTGCCGCAGAGAAATTTCGTCAAATCCTAGAGCTCTATGATATTGAGTCAGAGTACAGTCTTTCGCTCGAATCATATCGCGATATGGTTGATATCAATTCTAATGGATCCGAGGTTGAGGTAGAAATGCTTCGTATCGGTCGTGTTGCTTTGATGTATCAGACTAAAGACAAATCTCAAACAGGCGCTTGGAACAAGGCGACTGGATCATGGGAAACCTTAGGCTCTGAGTATCGTCGACCCGTTGATCAAGGGATTCGCATGGCGAAGAAAATAATTCCGCAGGACGTCATAGAAATGCCCATTACAGCGCCGGAGGTAGCACAATGAAAATTAAAATGGTTAACATTTTCGCAGCCTTTGTTGCTGCAGCCGCTATAAGCGTCCCAGCCGTAGCGCAAGACGCTAAGAGTTTAGATGAATTGTTGCAGATGATTGAAAGTTCTTCTATCTCTGAATCTGCGGATTCTAGAGGTCGCGAAGCTTCCTTTAAGAGCGACCAACGCAAACAAGGGCAATTACTTAAAGACGCTCAGAATTCCAAAGTTAAAGAAGAGCGTCGATCAGATCGATTGGAGCAGACAATCCGCGACAACGATATTGAGATTGCCAAGCTCCGTGAGCAGCGAGACAAGCGTCTCGGTTCGTTGAAAGAGTTATTTGGCCATCTAACGGGTGCTGCTGGTGATATTCGAGCGAATCTCAACCAGTCGATTGTTAGTTCTCAGATCCCTGGTAGAACTGAGTTTCTAGATGAGTTAATTGCTAAGATGAGCAGCGATACACGTCTCCCGTCTATCGAAGATATTGAGAAGTTATGGTACGAGCAACAGCGTGAAATGGTTGAAAGCTCACGAGTTGTGAAGTTCAATCGCTCGGTGTTATTGGCTAACGGTGAGCAAGCTGAGATGGAAGTAGTTCGGGTTGGTACATACAACCTAGTTGCTGACGGAATGTATTTGGAGTACAGCCCTAAATCCGGTCTGGTTTCTGAGCTAGCTCGTCAGCCTTCTGGACATCAATCTAACGCTGCAGATCTACAAGCAGCAGCTTCCGGGTTTACTAAAATGGGTCTTGATCCATCTGGTCCATTAGGTGGCGGACTACTACGAGCACTTATTAATACGCCCACACTGGTCGAGCGTTGGCACTTTGGTGGCATCGTTGGATATGTTATTACGGCAGTATTTGTATTTGCCGTTATCCTTGCGATCTGGCGCTTCGTTGTCCTGATGGGTATGTCTAGCCGGGTTAGTGCCCAGCTGCAATCTGGCACTTCGGATACCAACAACCCATTGGGTAGAGTATTACAAGTCGCTGCTGACAATCCGGGTCTTGACCCAGAGTCACTCGAACTTAAGTTACATGAGGCGGTACTCAAAGAGCGGCCAAATATTGAAGCAGGACTTAATCTTTTGAAGGTTATCTCTATGGTTGCACCTCTAATGGGTCTGTTAGGAACCGTTACCGGTATGATCATTACATTCCAAATGATTACGCTATTTGGTGCAGGCGATCCTAAGGCGATGGCAGGTGGTATTTCCCAAGCTTTGATCACGACAGTGCTGGGACTAGTTGTTGCTATCCCAACTGTATTGATGCATACCTTAGTTAACGGCAAGGCGCAACGTATCCTCCACGTACTGGAAGAACAGAGTGCTGGCATTGTGGCTGGTTCAGTAGAGGGCCGCTAAGATGTTTTTCGTTGATACGATCGCGGAGATGGGTAAATTTATGGATTCGGGTGGCATGGTCCTTTGGGCCATTGTCGTCCTCCTATTCTTTATGTGGACCCTTATTTTTGAGCGAATGTGGTATCTGCGGTCGAGCGTCAGTTTAGAAGTTCAGAGAGCGCTTGATGCATGGGAAGCACGCAAAGAGCGCAAGTCAAAGCATGCTCATCAGATCAGAGAGAAGTTGATTTCTGAGGTCAGTATCGAAATTGATACAAACATGATGATGATCAAGACACTCGTCGCAATTGCGCCGCTATTTGGTTTGTTAGGTACTGTTACTGGCATGATTACGGTATTTGATGTTATGGCATTCACCGGTGGTGGAGACGCCAAAGCTATGGCAGGCGGCGTCTCACAAGCAACTATCCCGACAATGTCGGGAATGGTCGCGGCGCTTTCCGGCGTATTTGGCATGACGTATTTAGAGCGTGTCGCTGAGCAGGAAAAGCACCTCCTTGAAGATCACTTGACTATGGACCACTGATAAATCGGTGGTTCAGAATCAATACCAATGAGTAATAACTATGCGCAATAGAAGAGGTAAATCGCAAGAGCAAGGACAGACTATTGATCTGACTCCGATGCTTGACGTGGTTTTCATTATGTTGATCTTTTTCATTGTTACTGCGACTTTTATTAAGCTTCCAGGACCGGATGTTAATAAAATTGATACTGAGACAGACATTTCGTATAAGAAAGTCGGTATTTTAGTCGCGGTCACAGACACAAATGAATATTGGATTGATAAAAAGCGGGTTGAACCCACTGCATTGAAAATCAGTTTGACTCGATTGTTTAATGAAAATCCAAAGGGCGGCATGGTTATCCAAGCCGATAATGAGTCCAACATTGAATCGGTTGCCAAGGTAGCGGATATCGCTCGCGATATCGGAATTGCTCCGGTGGCCATTTCTGTAGAAACAGACTGAGTTAATAGTATGGCTGTAATTAGAGTAGGAATATCCGCTGCGCTTGGAATGCTGGTCACTTTTGCATTAATCATTTTAATGTACAAGTTGATCGACTCTGGCAGCAAAGAGCTAGATGAAGGCGCCATGATTAAGATACCTGATTTTCTCCATGTTGATCGGGATCTAACTGAAAACGCTAAAGAGACTAACGTCGAGAAACCCGATGAGCCAGAAACGCCACCGCCAGAAATACCTGAGGAAACTCAAGATTTTGATATTCCTGATAATGCGGTGAATATGGCTGCGCCAACTGTCGGCGGTAATCTGCAGGTAGGACTTGGCAGCTTCTCCAGGGATTCAGACTATATTCCCGTTTATATTCCGCAGCCGCAGTATCCCAGACGTGCTCAGACGCGTGGTAAAGAAGGATATGCCGTAGTGGAGGTAATTATTACCACAACAGGTGGTGTACGCGATCCCGTGATGATAGAAGAATTCCCTGAAGGCTGGGGATTTGGGCGAGCTGCAGTTAAGGCTGCGTTGAAGCTTAAGTACAATCCAAGAGTCGTAGACGGTGTTGGGCAGGAAGTCCCTAACGTGCTGTATAAGTTCACATTCCAGATGGCGAAATAAGGAGTTCATGATGGTCAGTAAATTTAAACTCTTAGTCGCAGTGCTGGGCATGGTGTTCGTAATGCCGATGCTTGTCTCTGTAGGATCACCAGATTCTGTAATGGCCAATGCCGCCCTTGCAGCTGAGAAAAAAGAGCCTAAATATAAAGATGTTAAAACACGCAAGCGCCAGTCTGTCGGCAAAAGTTGTGCTAAAGCGCTTGACAGAGTTCAGGGTGAGAAGGGGCCGATTTCGATGGCTACTGAGGCAGAAGAAGGTGTCAACGTAACGCCTTTTTGGTTGGAATCGAAGAAAATGTTGCTAGATATCGACGCTCGGCCAAAGACCTGTAGTACTGATTATGAAAAGACTCAGGTTTGGAACATGCTTGGGTATGTTGTGTATTCTTTGGATGACTTTAAAGGCGCTATTAGCTTTTATCGTCTGGTGGTTGATGGCGTTGGTACGCCGCCTGAGTTAAAGCTTGATACACGCTACACGCTAGCTCAATTTTATGCCATGCAAGAGGAATACGCGTTAGCAGTTATAGAAATGGAAATTTGGATTGATGCGGCAATCATTGTTGGTGCTGATGCTCGCATGTTGCTCGCTCAGCTTTACTATCAGCTAGAGCGAAAGGCGGACGCGCTCGCTATGGTTGAAATTGCCATTGCAGAGGCTGAGGCCAAAGAGATACTTCCGAAAGAGTCCATGTGGTCGCTTCAAAGGGTTCTTTATTATGAGAAGGATGATCTTAAGAAGGTCACCTCTATTCTCCAGAAGCTTGTGACTCATTATCCTAAGTGGACTTACTGGAAGCAGTTAGGTGGTATGTACGGTGCTCAAGAGCGTGAGACTGATCAGCTGGTTGCCACTGAGATGGTTTACATGAATGATCAACTGACCACCGAGAGTCAAGTAATGAGTATGGCCTACATGTATTTGGGTGCCGAAGTCCCCTATCGTGCTGCCAAAATAATTGATAAAGGAATGCAAGATAAAATTATAGAGAAGAACGCCAAGAACTTTGAGGTGCTCGGACAGGCTTGGTGGCAGGCAAAAAATCTTGAAAGCGCGTTAAAGTCTTTTGAGAGTGCATCTAAGTTTTCTGACACTGGTGAAATACAGTCACGCATTGCTTCTATTTATCTTGACCTAGGTAAAGACAAGCAGGCCTATAAAGCTGCAAAAAAAGCGGCTAAGAAAGGCGAGGTTAAAAATGCGTCGACCAATTATGCGACAATGGGCAGTGCGCTGATTAATCTGCATTGCTACAAAGATGCTGTGAAGGCTTTTAACCAATCAGTTAAGACTGCGAAAACTAAGAAGGCTAAACGTTATCCTGCACAGTGGATTAAGTTTGCCAATGCTGAGGGTAGCAGACTTCAGAAGCTTCGTGATGTTGGTGCTACGGTACCGGGTTGTAGTAAGGCTTAAGTTAGTAGTTAGCTAGAAATAGAAAAGCCCAGCGAATGCTGGGCTTTTTAATGGACCACGTTCTCATACTATCGCTTAGATCCTATAGCTGTTACAGGTCTCGAATGGCCACTTTATCGACATTAGCTACCAGGCTTGCGTGTCTCGCGGTGACGTTTCTTGCTCGCGCCTCTGTCGGTACCCACCGGAGCTTATCTTGGATTTGACGACGTTACTCCAGCTGTGATTTTATCAAGCAATCGGTCGGTGCAGAATTCTTTATCTCTAAATTAATATTAAATTGCTTTGCAAAATATGCGCGAATTTCGCTGATAATTATACATAGATTGTTTATTTTCAGGGAGATCTCGAATGTTAGCCTCATTAAAGCCATTTTCAAGAAACCAATGTGCGGTGGTTGTCGTCATGACTAATAGCTCATTCATACCGCTTACTTTTCCGTCACTCTCAATTTCAGACAACAGTCGCGCACCTATGCCTTGGTCGTGGAACTCGGGATGGATCGCTACGCAGGCCACTTCACCAACCGCTAAATCAGTTGTTGGGTAGAGAGCCGCACAACCGACAATTAATCCCTCGGGATGAACCACTACTTTAAATCGGGTAATCTCAGTTTCAAGTAGTTCTCGAGATCGTTTCACGAGAACTGATTGATCTTCAAGGGGCGTAATGAGGCTAAGAATACCACCTACATCCTCGATCGAGGCGGGGCGAATAACTTCCGCACATTCTTTCATGATCAGGGTGCCACTACCTTCTCGGGTGAATAATTCCTTAAGCAGTGCTCCGTCTTCTTGATAACCGACTAAATGGACACGCTCAACACCGCCATAGCAAGCAACCGATGCAGTTCCTAAAAGTTCAGCATGCTCTGGGTCTTTGAGTGTCTCTTGTAGCTCTGCAAGTTGCGGCAGCGACAAACTTCGGAGCAGCCGTTCTTTATCATTAATTGCGCCAGGCTGACTAATTAAGATTAGCTTTTCGGCACTAAGGGCCATAGCAACATGGCTAGCAACATCCAGATAACTTAAATTAAACGCCTCCCCAGTTGGTGAGAAGCCAATTGGCGAAATCAACACCATTGAACCATTGCTCAGTTGCGCATCAATAGCTTTGTTGTCAATACGCCGAACTTGGCCGGCGCGTTGAAAGTCAATTCCGTCTTGAATCCCTATGGGTTTAGCCGTAATAAAATTACCACCAACCACACTTATATGAGCACCATGCATAGGAGAATTTGGTAGACCCATAGAAAGTTCTGACTCGATGGTTAGGCGAGTGCTGCCGACAGCTTCTTTCACACATTGCATGGCATTTGGATCGGTTACACGAGTATGGTTTTTGAATTTAACACCAATATTTGAAAGTTGGAGTCTTTGATCAATTTGTGGGCGCGCGCCATGCACTAAAACGATTCTCATGCCTAAGCTCTGCAAGAGAGCAATATCGTGCACCATACTATGAAAATTTGGTGCCAGTATAGCTTCCCCAGAAATGGCAATAACGAAGGTTTTGCCACGATGGGCATGGATGTAAGGCGAAGTCTGCCTAAAGAAATCGACATAGCTTTTATTATTCATGTACCGATTATAAGCAACCGGAGCTATTAAGTTTACTTAAAAGGCTATTTAATGATAAATAACTCATAAAATGAGGGGTTTATTCAAAGTTGTGCTGCATTTATGTTCATGGGGCTCAAATTTAGTTAAAAATATGCACTCAGCAATAAAACAATTGTTACTCACCAAAACTAGCAACAATTATCAATTTAGTGGCCCAGATCAAACTATCACGAGTATCTAATTTGTGGTTCAATTTAAATTGCTGAATAGACCTTCACAACAGAGCCATGTTGAATGTTTAGGGTGCTATAATCCGCAACTTAAAAAATAGCTAGTTGCATACGTGAATGTTTCAATGAAGGCACCTTTGTCGGTTTGACGAATAAATATATCGACACAAACGTTCAAATATTTTTAGAACGCGTCCAACTTGAGTGCAAAATTAAAAGATTAATCAAAGAGGGGTAAGGTTAGATGTCATTTGCAGACCGCGATGGTTTTATTTGGATGGATGGAAAGATGGTCGATTGGCGCGATGCCCAAACCCACTTCCTCACGCACTCGCTGCATTATGGATTAGCTGTTTTTGAGGGCGTGCGCGCTTACCATAACAGTGCTTTGGGGACATGTATTTACCGCCTTGAAGATCACACTAAACGCCTTTTTAATTCCGCAAAGATCCTTCATTTAGAAGTCCCTTTTAGCCAAGATGAAATCAATGCTGCTCATAGAGAAGTAGTGAGCGCTAACAATCTTAAAGAAGCGTATATTCGCCCGCTAGTTTTTTTAGGCTCAGAAGGTATGGGCTTGCGAGCAAAAGATTTGAAGGTACATGTGGGTATAGCGGCGTGGGAATGGCCGTCTTACATGTCTCCCGAAGCGCTGGAAGCAGGTATTAAAGTACGCACGTCTTCGTATACTCGGCACCATGTGAATATCACCATGTGCAAGGCCAAAGCTAGCGGGAATTATATGAATTCAATGTTAGCACTCCGTGAGGCTTTGGATTCTGGTTGTGATGAAGCAATGCTACTCGATAATGAAGGTTATGTGGCTGAAGGTAGTGGCGAGAATTTCTTCATGGTGCGCGATGGTGTGATTTATACTCCAGATCTCACTTCCTGCCTTGATGGAATTACTCGAGATACCATTTTTAAACTGGCCGCTGACTATGGTATTGAAGTGCGAGAAAAGCGGATTACTCGAGATGAAGTCTATATTTGTGATGAGGCATTTTTCACAGGCACCGCAGCAGAAGTGGTTCCTATCCGTGAATATGATGGGCGTATTGTAGGCAGTGGCAAGCGTGGGCCAGTCGCAGAGAAGCTTCAAGCAGCTTATTTTGAGATCGTCCGAGGCGGTAATGCAAAGTATACAAACTGGCTGACGCCAGTGTCTAAATGAGCCAAGTTCAATAACCTTCATCTAGGAATATTTAGAGAGATTTTACATGGATGTGATGTTTGTATCGCCGCGCGGGCCTAAGCATAAATATTTTAGTTTCTTGGCGGCTAAATTAGCTTTCAATAGTAATGTTTATGATTTCTCTTTTAGGCCGTGTTTTAGATCAAAATCAATAAAGTTAACGTCTGATGAAGTGAGTGAAGGAATAGAGTTTCATTTCCAGCGTAAGCGAGTGAAGTATCATTTCCCTGAGTGGTTATGGTCACTAATAAGGCATTACTACACGTTTAAATTTCGTTACTTATTTAGGCGCTTTTCGGGGTTGATAGATCGCCACAAGCCGAAGTGTATAGCGATCTTTAATGGTACTAGATTACCAGAGAAGGTGATTAAAACTATAGCAAGCAAACTGGCTATTCCAGTTGTTCACTTTGAAAACGGATTATTGCCCGATACGACGACCTTTGATTTATTAGGCGTTAATGCTAGTAATAGTCTTCCTAGGATTGCAGCTTTTTATGCAGACTATGCAACTAAGAACGTCGGCGATTCGGTTATTGAGCCTAAGTTGGTCCAAAGAAAATTTAATCGCAAGAAAAGGAAACATGCGCAGCGCGCAAATTTTCATCTGCAGCTCCCTAAGAAGTTTATATTTGTGCCTTTTCAGGTTTTATTTGATAGTCAGGTGTTGTTGAATTCTCCCCACATTAAAACTATGCGCGAGCTATACGATTGGATAGCGTTTTCTGCACTAAATTGTACGGATCAAACACTTCACTTCGTGGTTAAAGAGCACCCATCAGATCCTCATCGCTATACTGATTTATATCACTATAATCCGCGAATTATGTTCAGTAATAAAAACACTCAGGAGTTAATTGAGAAGAGTGATGCAGTAGTCACCTTAAATTCTAGCGTCGGTGTAGAGTCTTTAGCCATAGGAAAACGGGTCTTTGTTCTTGGATCGGCCTGCTATGCTATAAAAGGTATTACTATGCCGGTTCAATCAAAATATGAACTCTCTCAACAGATTAATGAGTTAGGAAGTTGGCAAGTTGATCTATCTTTGATCAATAAATTTGTGGCCTACTTAAAGGAAGTTTATTGTATTCCTGTTTCTTGGAATGCGCCTAATCAGGTTCATTTAGATGATCTGAGTAGGCGGTTCAAGCAAGTTTTAAACTCTCAGGGCTAATTTTCAGTCTCTAGACGCGCTGAATATTTGAAAACCGGTTATCCAGTCCAATATTTGGCTACAAACTATTCCACTATCTCCATCATCTTTATACAAGCCATCAAATGGGTAGCAAGATTACTATAATTTCGCTTATTTTTTGTCATGCAAGCGTCTGGTCTCTTTTATAAGAAAGCCATCTAATAGCGAAAACTTTAATTTGTGCTGATGCCCATTACTCTTTAGCTACACTACAACTTTGATCTGCGGCAAAATGGCGAATCAAGGAGTAGTTATCATTCGTGGTTAATCTCTATTTCTGCTATGTTGTTGTCAACGGTCTGTTGATGTGGCTATCGAGCCGTTGTACCTTTTCTGTGGTCAAAGGATGTTCGAAAATTTATGCCTAGATTTTTGTACTCAGTGCTGTTTTATTGTTTATTGCCCGCCATAGTCATGCGATTGCTATGGCGCGGACTGAAGGCGCCGAGCTATTTTCAGCGTTGGGCAGAGCGATTTGGTTTTTGCCAAAGGCTTGAGTCGAGTGTCCCCACTATTTGGCTGCATGCGGTTTCTGTGGGTGAAACCCTAGCTGCGGTGCCGCTAGTGTGTGCCTTACAAGATAAATATCCTGACCACAGGATCTTCATGACCTGTATGACGCCAACCGGCTCAGACCGCGTGTTATCGATATTTGGTGATTCGGTTGAGCACAGCTATTCGCCTTACGATTTGCCAGATGCCGTAGCGAGATTTTTAAATCGGGTTGACCCGAAGCTATTGATCATAATGGAAACAGAACTTTGGCCCAATACTATTGCTGCCTGTAAGCGACGAGGTATTCCGGTGATCGTGGCCAATGCTCGCTTATCTGAAAAATCTGCTCGAGGGTATCGGCGCATTAGCCCTATTGTGGCACCCATGCTAAATAACCTGCACACGGTTGCCGCCCAGCATACCGATGACGCCCAACGTTTCCAGAGCCTAGGATTGCCGCAAAGTGCCTCAGTAGTGACGGGTAACATCAAGTTTGATCTACATCTTGATCAGGATTTACGTGCTAAGGCGAGCCAGTTGTTAGATGATTGGAGAGGTCCAGACAACAGACCAATTCTGCTAGCTGCGAGTACTCATAAGGGTGAAGACGAGTTGATCTTAGCGGCCTTCACAAAAATAAAAATGGAGTTGGACTCCTTGCTTCTGGTATTAGTACCGCGTCACCCTGAGCGTTTCAACCAGGTGGCGGAGCTCTGTCAAAAAACAGGGTTTACTACGGTTAGACGCAGCAATAATGTATCAACAGCGGGAGCGAACATATTGCTCGGGGATAGCATGGGCGAGCTCATGACTTTCTTTGGCGCCTGTGACCTTGCCTTTGTTGGCGGTAGTTTAGTGCCAATCGGTGGCCACAATGTGATTGAGCCAGCTGCCTGGGGTGTGCCGGTACTAACCGGCCCACACTTGTTCAATTTCTCTGAAGCATCAGAGTTGCTAATGGGTGGTGGCGGAATGTTGATTTGCCAGGACAGCGACGAGTTGGCCAGTCACTGCAGTCGCTTACTTCAAGATGACAGCATCCGACAGACAATGAGCCTTGCCGCACGCCAGGTTGCAGAAGCTAACCGTGGCGCATTGGACAGATTACTTAGAGTGATTGGGCGGGTTATTTAGTCACCGGCAGACTTGGGTCTAACCAGGCATTCAGCTGGTAAATATCATCGGGAGAAAGTTGTCCCGCGACCTCTTTTAAACCCATCATGGCAAAAATATAGTCATAGC
>CAJIZU010000006.1 GCA_905181925.1 gamma proteobacterium HTCC2207 | reverse complement strand
TTAACAGGTAGTTGTTGTAAACCGCTGGCAGCTCTGCACGATGCGGTGCACCATCCATAAAACGCTGCGCAGATACTTTAATTGGCGACATAACAAGAAAATCAGCGGGTGGAAAATAGCCATAAATACGCTCACCGACCGTCAACCCGTCACATTTAGACGATGTAATCTCCGCGAAGCCCCAAACAGGCAAACAACCCCAGTTCCCGCTTTCATTGGCAGTGGCGGGAAAGAACTTCCAATAGCCTATAGTATCGCCCGCGGCCCCATAGGTGACATTGTTTGCGGTAAAGGCAAAGCGCTCAACACTAACCAGAATGTCACCATCTTTTAGGTCAGCTAAGGCTTGAACCTTGTTTGTATCAACCAGGCGTGACTTGGTTAGGTCGGTTTTAAAGGTTTGAAATTCACTCATTTTCAGCTCCTTGAGCTAGCTCTACATTAAATTGTTGTAACTTGGTGATCGCAGGCATAGCGTTATTTTGAATACGCTGCATAATTTTCATTTTTTGTTGGTCATCTTTATCAACGCTACTGATTAGCTTAGTAAAACCATCGAGCCGATTTTCTCGAATCCAATTGCGCAGCGACTTATCTTGCGACCAATTAAATTGGTTCATCATCATGGCCAATGTCATAGGAATGTAATCAACATCGCTGTTTGGCAGCGGAACTAACGCGCAGAGACGATTTTTGTCAACCTCAGTCTCATAATTCGCCTCAACAAAGGCGGCCATTGAAGCACTGAATGCTGGCTGATAGGCCCGTGTCATCTGCGGTGTAATACAGTTTCCAGCAAATATTGGCAGTGGTTCTTTATGACCAAAAGATCGCTCCAAACTGGCCGAACAATCAACATGAATGTGCCCTGTTGTCGTTGAAATCTCACCCTCCGCTAATATAATGCGGTTCGACTCAATGGCTCTGACTTGCCCCTTCCGCACCACATTTTTAATGCGCTGTAATTGCACAATTTCAGCCTTACTAATCGTCGCGGCGTGAAACATGCTAGGTCGCACATCGTCATCTAATCGTACCAAATAACCGCCTTTTTCAAGGCGGTCAAACATATCTTCGATAGAACTGGCACCACCAATTGCCTCATACTGCTCGGCAATAGATCCTACAGACTTGTGGAAAAATGCCTCTGTGGGCTGTGTATTAGCTCGGTCTAATAACCATGCGTCACGTGGCCTAATCCAAGTAATATCATCGGGGTCAACGCCAGCACCCAGCAACCATAAACAGGCATCTATACTAGTCTTGCCACCACCAACAATCACATAACCGGCAGGCTTTTCGCAGACACTTGTTAGGTTGTTGATCGGCATGAAGTGGACGTCTGCCGCAATAGTGAAATTAGGTGTGTGAGTTGAGGGTACCGCTATAGTCATAAACGTTGCATCGACTAACTTATCATAAATCACAGTATGCTTTTCACCGGTCAACTTAGACGTAAACTGGCCATCCCCCTCATAGTCGCACATGGGAAAGTATTGCACCCTGCCACTGGCTAAAAACCGCGTCCGCATAACATCATCGAAATAAGCACATATCTCATCTCCGGTTGCAAGATCACCCATTCCTTGGTTCAAACCAACACGATCAATCTCTCCACGGCTTAGCTCTTTTGAACTAACCCCAAAAAAAGCGGAGGGTTGATGGAGAGTAACAAAGGGATATGCCATATTCCAGTGACCGCCTGGCTTGGCGTAGCGGTCTACAATAATTATGTTTACATCGGTCTCGGTAAACAGCGTGTCGGCAAAGGCCATACCTACCAATCCACTGCCAATAATTAGATAATCCGTTTTTAGCACTTCGCCCACTCTTCAGCCCTTTATTTCGTTTATTACAATTGCGAATACTCACCATAAAACTTAGGCGTTTGCCGCGTCGATTAATAACGCATGATACCGACAAATCCACTCATAAATCCATATTTGCGCTACTATTAGACCCAGAGGGAAACATTCATGCGCTACACACTTTTTTCGACACCGCTATTAACACCACTACTACGTATTTTTTCTAAAATTATACTCAAAGTCATTCGCTGGCGAGTCGATGGCACGCTACCAAAAGATCATAAAAAATATGTCCTTATTGTTGCACCGCATACCTCAAACTGGGACTTTATACTCTTTGTTCTTGCGGTATCAGTATTGCGTCTACAACCTAGCGTTCTTATTAAAGACAGCCTCTTTGTAGGACCTCTGGGGTGGTTCTTACGCTATTGCGGTGCAATACCGGTTAATCGTAAGCAAGCAGGGTCTTTAGTGACTTACATATCGAGTATTTACGCAGCTCAAGACGAATTTGTTTTAATCATTACGCCAGAGGGAACACGCAGCCCAAATGCAAACTGGAAGCGCGGCTTCCATCATGTGGCCACTACCGCAGGCGTTCCTATCTTAGTGGTCTATGTCGACAGCACCCGGCGAGTTATTGGCGTTGAAGGGCTTATGGAACCCAGTGACGATATTGATTCTGACATGCAGACTTTAAAGACATTTTTTGACACCAAAAAAGGGCTTAAGCCACAAAATTATGCCTCTTAGTGCGGCCTAATTCTGATACTATTTAGTGGCTTCACCCAACAAACAGGAACATATTCATCGACGATCTACTATTAAATTGGCTAAACGCTCATAAACAAAATGCTTGGGTAATCATTCCTTTGTTAGCCTTCTTAGAAGCCTGCCCAGGGATTGGGTTGTTTGTATCGGGCGTTATTTTGTTGAGTATTAGCACGCTGCTATATACCGAACAGATCCTTACATTGGCACAAATATTACCGCTCGCCTTTGCCGGAGCGTGTTTATCAGATCATCTAGGCTTTTACTTTGGACGCTGGTTTGGTCCTCGCTTTCACAGCACCAAATTTGCCGAAAAAAGAATCGATAAAATACAAAAAGGAGAGGCGTTTATTGCCAAGTACGGTGCGTTTTCAATTATTGCCGGACGCTTACTCACGGCGGTCAGAAGTCTAGTGCCCATGATGATTGGCATTAGTGGGACCAGCCGCATAAAATTTTCTCTCGTCGATATAACGGCTTGTAGCCTCTGGACCAGCGGCCTTGGGTTATTAATTATTGGATTAGACAATACGTTTACTTAGAACCTAACGGCTACTCTTGAAGCTTAACCGCCGTGCCAAATGCTAGAATTTCACAAGAGCCATCCATGATCGCGCTAGTGGTGAAGCGGATGCCTACGACGGCATCAGCGCCCTTCTGTTGGGCGCTTTCAACCAACCTAGTAATTGCTATATCGCGGGCCTCATTGAGCATTTCGGTATAACCGCGTATTTCACCACCGACAATGCTTTTTAAGCCCGCCATGATGTCGCGGCCAATATGTTTTGCCTGCACGACGTTGCCGGTGACAACACCCATGCTCTGTATAATGTCTCTTCCGGGAATTGTTTCTGTAGTTGAGTAAATCATTCACAGCGTCCTTGGCCTGAGCCTTTAGATGTAAATTAAAAGATAGAGATAAAACATAATAGATGCAACCGCAATAACATCAAAAACTCAACTGAGCGCACAAAAAAACCCGCTTTCGCGGGCTTTTTATAGTCAACCTTGAGTATGAACACTAGTCCATAGACAGAATGACTTTACCCTTTGCTCGGCGCTCCGCAATGGAACCAAACGCAGAGCTATGATCATCAAGAGAATAAACTTCAGTTACCAGTGGCGTAAATTGGCCGCCATCAATCATCTCAACTAGCTCTCTAAAATTTTGTTGCGACGATAATGGATCGCGGGCAGACCATGCTCCCCAAAAAACACCGACCATTGATGCACCTTTTAGTAGCGCCAAATTGAGTGGCATTTTGGGAATCGGGCCAGAGGCAAAACCAATCACCAAGAACCGGCCATCCCATGCAATAGCACGGAATGCCTGCTCAGAAAAATCGCCGCCAACAGGGTCATAAATAACGTCTGCGCCCTTGCCTTTGGTAAGCTCTTTAACCTTTTCTTTAAGGTTTTCAGTCGCATAATTAATACGCAAGTCAGCTCCTGCTTCACAGGCGAAGTCGAGTTTTTCTTCAGTACTAGCCGCAGCAATTACTGTGGCGCCCATTGCTTTTGCAATTTGAATAGTAGCAATACCTACACCACCAGCCGCTCCCAGCACCAGGACAGTTTCACCAGGCTTAAGTTGTGCCTTTTGTTTAAGTGCATAGTAGGACGTACCGTAAGTCACCGCAAAACCGGCGGCTTGCTCAAAGGACATGCTGTCGCCTTTTGGAAACGTCGTATATTCAGAGGTAACCGCCTGGCTAGCAAAGCCACCAATTTGTACCATACCCACCACTTCATCGCCTACTTTGCGAGTCTTGACGCCCTCACCGAGCTTGGTGACAACACCAGACACTTCTGTACCCGGAATAAATGGTAGCGGTGGCTTAAATTGATACTTACCCTCCACCGTCAAAATATCAGGGAAGTTGACCCCTGCAGCTTTGACCTCAATCAATACCTCCCCGGCTCCCGGCTCAAGATCATCGCGTGTCTCAAGGCTCAAGTCTTTAGTAGATCCGAACTCACTGCATATTAGTGCTCTCATAATCTCATCCTAGAAATTTAGTTATTGTATTCACGCAGCTCACGTCGACCAATTACCATACGATGCACAGCATCAGGGCCATCAGCAAAGCGAAGTGTACGCTGGGCGCCATACCAACCGGCTAATGGTGTGTCATCAGAGATGCCTATACCGCCATGCATCTGCATAGCTTCATCAATAATTTTGAGTGCCATGTTTGGCGCAGCCACTTTGATCATAGAGATAAACGGCTGAGCGGCGTCGGTACCCATGTTGTCCATAAGCCATGCCGCCTTTAGACATAACAATCGCGTCATTTCGATATTAATGCGGGCATCGGCAATAATGTCTACGTTACCGCCAAGTTTAGCCAGCGGACGACCAAAGGCTTCGCGACTCACTGCGCGTTCACAGAGTAATTTAAGCGCCGCTTCAGCAAGCCCAATGGAACGCATGCAATGATGGATTCGACCCGGCCCGAGACGCCCTTGGGCAACCTCAAAACCACGACCCATGCCTAAGATCATGTTCTCTTTGGGGACACGTACGTCAGTGAAGCGCATATGCATGTGGCCATGAGGTGCATCATCAACATTCATCACGGTCATTGGTCGGAGATTTTTAACGCCAGGAGTCTCAAAGGGAACCAATACTTGAGAATGCTGAGCATGGCGTGGGCCACCTGGGTTGGTATTGCACATAACAATAAGAATCTTGCAACGCGGGTCACCAGCGCCTGAAATCCATATTTTTTCACCATTAAGAACCCACTCGTCGCCGTCAGCGACACAGCTCATGGCAATATTAGTGGCGTCAGAGGAGGCTACTGATGGCTCGGTCATCGCATAGGCAGAACGAATTTCCCCATTAAGTAAAGGTGTAAGCCATTTCTCTTTTTGCTCTTCAGTACAGTAGCGCGCTAAAACCTCCATATTGCCAGTGTCTGGTGCAGCGCAGTTAAAGACTTCCGGGGCTAAAAATGAACGTCCGGTCTGTTCCGCTATATAGGCATATTCAACAGTGTTGAGGCCATAGCCACCTTCCCAATGCGTCAGGAAAAAATTCCAAAGGTTTTTGGCTTTAGCTTTACTCTTGAGGGTTTCAAGAATTTCAGTCTGACGGTCGGTAAATGTCCAACGATCACCTTTGGCAATTTCTTGGTGATATTCCATTTCAAGTGGAATAATTTCAATATCGATAAAGTTTTTCACTTCTTCGAGTATTGGTTTAACCTTATCGCTAATACCTAAATCCATTTTCTTTTCCTTATAATTTTAGTAATCCGAAACTGCCGGTAGTGTAAACCAAAAAAGGTTACCTTATCGGCAACCCCCCTTTTTTCCTTTTAGTATCCGCTGATCAGTGCGAAGCGATTTGCATGATAGTTATAACCACCCAAGAGCATCTGGGCAGGTCTAGCACGTTTAATAAAAAATCCAATTTCATATTCATCAGTCATTCCGATACCACCATGGATCTGAATAGCTTCATTGGTAGATAATTCTGCTACTTCGCACAGTTTAGCCTTAGCAATGCTGGCAAGTGCAGAGCTCTTTACATCACCCTCATCAAGCGACTGCATAACCTTTAAAACTACTGATTTGCACATCTCAATTTCGCTCCACCAGTGGGCAGCTCGATGTTGTAATGCCTGAAAGGAACCAATGAGAGCCCCAAATTGCTTACGCTCTTTCATGTAGTGAAGAGTACGATCAAAACTTTCTTGCGCGATGCCAAGTAGTTCTGCAGCAATGTGAGCGTTGCCTGCATCTAAGGTTGCTGACAGTGCAGCAAAGCCTTTGTCCTGCTCTCCAAGTAATGCATCTATTGACACTTCAACATTGGTGAAGGTGATAATGGCAGCATTGCGGCCATCTAGCATCTGAGTTCTTTGTACGTTGACGCCATCTGACGTTCGATCTACCAAAAACAGGCTAATACCTTTCATGTCACCTGGACTACCGGAAGTACGAGTTGCAACAATTAATTTATCTGCGGTGCTGCCATCAACGACAAACCGTTTCTCACCATTTAGAACATAGCCACCGTCTTTTGATACAGCTGACATTGCAGTCTGAACTGGGTCATGATGGATTGTTTCATCAACCGCAAGTGCCATAGTTAACTCACCACCGGCAATTGCCTCAAGCAGCTCGCTCTTCTGTACTTCGCTACCAGCCACATTGATTGCGGTAACGCCAAGAATTGCGGTTGATAACAATGGAGACGCTGTTAACGTACGACCACTTTGTTCCACAATTTGCGCCATACCAACATGGCCGAACGCCAAACCACCATATTCTTCAGGCACCAAGATTGCGGCCCAACCCATGTTGGCCATTTGACTCCATAGCGTGTCTGAATAACCTTTGTCGCTACCAGCGTCGCGCTGCGCACGCAGCTCTGAAACTGGAGCATGCTCAGCCAAAAAGCCTTGCGCTGACTCTTTGAGCATTTCTTGTTCTTCGTTTAATACAAGTGCCATGATAATTACCTCTAAAGTCTGTTAACCCAAGCCAAGAATATTTTTGGCGATAATGTTCAGTTGAACTTCTGAGGTTCCACCTTCAATTGAATTGCCTTTTGTTCGCAATAACGTTTTTGCCGTCCAGCCGTCATTAGAGACATCGCCTTCCCACACCAAATCATCGCTGCCACCAATTTTCAACAAGGTTTCAAAACGACGTTTGTTGAGTTCGGTACCATAATATTTAAGCATGGCTGAAGTAGCTCCAATGCCTTGGCCCGCCTTAGCCTCGTCAGTTACTCGTTCAGCAGTAAAAGCAAACGCCGCAGCATCTATCTCCCATCTAGCGACATCGGTACGCATGAAAAGGTCATTTAAACGACCTTCTGTGGTGCCCATGGTCTGCGAGGCAATAGCGCCGAGCGTTTTCGATCCAGAACCGCTTAGACCCATACCGCCAATCATCTCACGTTCGTGGGTTAGTAAATATTTCGCAATAGTCCAACCTTGATTGACATCACCCACCACTTGATCTTTTTCAACACGAACGTCATCAAGGAAAGTCTCGCAAAAAGGCGAGCTTCCAGAGATAAGCTTAATAGGCTTTGGGGTTACTCCAGGTGTTTCCATATCAAATAGTACCAAGCTAATGCCCATTTGTTTTTTCGCATCTGGATCGGTGCGCAGCAGGCAAAACATCCAGTCTGCTTTGTCACCATAGGAAGTCCACACCTTTTGACCATTGGCAATAAAGTGATCACCCATATCCACTGCTTTACTTTGTAATCCTGCCAAGTCTGAACCGGCGTTTGGTTCACTATATCCCTGACACCATCGAATCTCACCGCGAATAATCGCAGGTAAATGCTGTTGCTTAAGTGCTTCAGAGCCAAATTTTAAAAGTGCTGGACCAATCATCCAGATACCAAAACTGTCTAGTGGTGAACGCGCTCTTATGCGACTCATTTCTTCCTTCAAAATTTTGTTTTCAGCTTTATCAAGCCCACCACCGCCATATTCAGTCGGCCAATCGGGGGCTGTCCACCCTTTTGCACCCATGCGATCCATCCACAGTTTCTGGTCTTCGCTTTCAAAGGTCCAATTACGACCGCCCCAACAGGCTCCCTCTCCAGCTATCACGGGCGAACGCATACTCCGAGGGCAGTTCTCTTCTAACCAGTCTCGAGATTCTTGCCTAAAAACTTGTAAATCACTCACATTGAACTCCTACTAGATTCGGTATTCTTGGGATGGTCTGGACTGCTTGGAAGTAGCACACAACCACGTTTTTAAAGAAATTGAACTTACAGTATGTTATTGTGATTTTCAAGCACTTCGGTGACTGGCCGCCCACAAAAATAGCCGTTTAAACCCTATTGCGGTGGCTACTAATTACAGTGACCCGTAAACTTCGAGTAGTATCAGCAATCTAGCATATTCACATAAATGAGAAGGATCGAAGCATGTCTGAACTATCCAACAAAAGTATCGTCTTAGCCAGCCGTCCTGTGGGCGAGCCAACCGCCAAAGATTTTCGACTAGAAACGTCGAGTGTTGCGCCGCTAAAGGATGGAGAGGTTTTAATTAAAACCCTGTATCTTTCGCTAGATCCTTATATGCGCGGTCGCATGAGCGCAGCCAAGTCCTATGCAGATCCAGTTGCTATTGGCGATGTGATGGTCGCTGAGACTGCCGGCATAGTCGTTGATTCTAGATCTGATAATTATGTCGTTGGAGACTATGTTTGTTGTCGAGCGGGCTGGCAAGAATATTTTGTCTCACATCATAAAGACCCAATGACCTATAAGGTGGATCCAGGCAAAGTACCCCTCTCGACTTATCTTGGTGTGTGTGGGATGCCTGGCCGTACTGCGTACTTTGGTTTGATACGAGAAGGTAAACCAGTGGCCGGCGAAACATTGGTGGTCTCAGCAGCCTCAGGTGCCGTGGGTTCGGTGGTCGGGCAAATTGGTAAAAAACTGGGTTTGTATGTAGTAGGTATTGCCGGTGGCGAAAAAAAATGTGCCTATGTTAAGGATGAACTCGGTTTTGATGAATGTGTTGACTATAAGTCGGATAACTTTGGTAGTGCATTAAAAACCGCTTGTCCGAATGGTATTGATATCTATTTTGAATCAGTTGGTGGAGCGGTAACCGAAGCGGTCGCCAAGCAGTTCAACTCTGGCGCTCGAGCACCTATCTGTGGCTATATTGCTAGTTATAACGCAACGGATATCACCAAAGAGCGCACACCATTTCATATTTTTGGCGAATTAAAAAATCCTCCGGAACACAAGTTCTTTTTGGTGTTTGACCACTATCCAGACTTTGCCGAGGCCAATAGCGCGCTCACTAAATGGGTCGCAAGTGGCGAGATAAAGTATCAAGAGACTGTAGGGGAAGGATTAGAAATGGCTCCTGAGTACTTTAGTTGGCTGTTTAGTGGAAAGAATTTTGGTAAATTAGTTGTTAAAGTAGCGGATGAATAAACCAAACTCGGCAAGGACACTATCGGATGAGTGAAGCTCTACAACAACTGTTAGACATTCTACAGTTAGAGAAAATTGATACTAACATCTACCGTGGCATTACCCCCGAGACGAGTAATCGTCGAGTATTTGGTGGGCAAGTTTTTGCGCAGGCCATGCGAGCTGCGCAAGATACTGTCGATGCTGAACGTTCAGTGCATTCACAGCATGCCTATTTTTTGCGCCCGGGCGACCCAAGTGTACCTATTCTTTATGAGGTTGATAACATTCGTGATGGCGGGTCGTTTACTACGCGCCGTGTGGTGGGGTCTCAGCGAGGTAAAGCGATATTCAATACCGAAATATCATTTCAAGTGTTAGAAGAAGGGTTGAGCCACCAGGCCGATATGCCCGACTGCCCGGGGCCAGAGGAGCTTGAAGATGACAGTCATCGGTGGAATAAAATTCGTGAGCAACTGGACCCTTCCGCGAAAAAGCGCTCATCAAAAAATCGTCCAACATTGCGTCCAATACAGATGCGTTCTGTGGAGCCGATTAACTATATTGACCCCTCCCCTAGAAAGGCTGAACAACTTATTTGGATAAAAGCTGCCGGAGCGCTACCTCTGGACGCCGACTCGAGTCTTCACCATGCAATACTCGCGTATGCGTCAGACTTTAGCTTAATGAGTACTGCTCTGATGCCACATGCCGTGAGCATAATGAACCCAAAGCTACAACCGGCTTCTCTTGATCACTGTATTTGGTTTCATGATAATTTTAAAGCCGACCAATGGCTGTTGTACCACATGGATAGTCTGCGCTCGAGTCGGTCTAGAGGGCTCAGCAGAGGTACTTTTTATGCACAAGACGGACGTCTAGTAGCCAGTACAATCCAGGAAGGCTTAATGAGGCTGCATAGAGACTAGGACCGCACCAGATAAAGCTATGTGCCCACTAGCGCGCTATTTGGAATACGGTACCCCATGTTTCACCCGCAGGAATTGAAATGGGTTGATCATTTAGCCCGTTTTTAACAAAAGCAGGCTCAAGACAAATGAAGGGTGAGTCTGTTTCCTTACGCCATACCGTCATTCGATTAAAACTAGTTAGGTCTGCTGTAATAGTCAAGACTGGATTAGATCCAATGGTTAATCGCGTCTCATCCAAGCCATGCCCCTTTAAATGTAAGTCCGGTTTACCAATAACACGAACACGCCTCGGCCCAGATTTACTCTCAAAAAGAACCTCTAAGCTATCTTCTATAAGAACATCCGCATAATCTTGGTTATTGTCATTTGCGGCTTGAGCACGTGTCTCAAAGACCACATCCTCGCCTTCGGTAACTGCGTAATAAGGATGAATTCCCGGTGCTATGGGCATTGAACTATCTGATTTATTAGTTAAACTGAGAGCCGCTGTTAAGCCAGAATCATCGATAGAAAAAGTCACTATAAAACAAAAATCAAACGGAAATCTCTGCCGAGTCTCTGGATTCGAATTTAACTGATAGGTAGCACTCGTGGCGCTATTGTTAAGTAACTGATATCCATAATCCCTAAAAAATCCATGTTGTGTGATCGCAAAATCGGCACCTTGATACTCAAAAATATCGTTAATCAACGGTCCGAAATTCGGCATGCATATTGGAATTCCGCTGTGTTCCATATCGGCTGGATTATAATGCAAAAGATTTTTTTCTTTAAAAAATAGCCCTAAAACATGTGCACCATGGGAGTCTATACATACTGACCAGTTACCATGCTTTATATAGGCAATGTCGCCAATGCCTTTAATCTGCTTAATATTCACTATAATATGCCTGCTTGCCATGAGATTGAATTAATACCGGATATATCGATCATAAAGCGTCTTTTGGTGCGGTGGGCGTATTTAAAAATGTGAAGAACCAGTGCACTAAGATAACCAACGCTATGTCTTCTGTGTTGACAAGCAAGCGGCTTAGCCCTATGCCTCCTAAAAATGCACCCAAGCAATTAAAAAACTTCCAGCGCAGAGTGAAAAAATGGAAGCTTGCGAAGACTAAATTACTCAACAGAACTGCTGGAATCATTCCCACAGTACCCAACAACAGGGTCGGTAGTATTAGTCGAAACGACAATTCTTCTAAAAAAGAAATAATTAGTAAATAGCCGAGCCAAGCATACTGAGTGGGTCCAATTTTTTGGCCCCTAAATACCAAAAATGCAATAAAGAACACCAGTATCACAAACATTGCGACAAGATAAAAAAATGTACCCGCGATTAACGATGAAAAACCCAAGATAACTATATCAATAGCGCCTGTTACAAACAGACAAAGCAGGCTAATAATTGCCATGGTGAGCCCATGGCGCAGAATAATCTGACGAAATGTAGCCACATAAATACCACTGGGTGACATCTTGCGCTGCAATCGACCTTCTTTAAGTCCAGTGTTAGTCTTTTCGTTAACCATGAAACATTGAACCCTTTGGTAGCACTGTCGATGCTATGAAATAACCACTTTACGATTTCATCTATAGTAAATGAGACCTCGTCTGACCATGGTAATCCACATTATTTATAAGTTTATGTACTTTGTTTTTTTACCATTAACTTTTTTAAGATAATTTCTAGTTTCTTTACGTATGTGCCGGTTGGTCAAAAACCAATAGAACTCTTTGGTCGACATCTTATTGATGCGCGCAATTGCCTGCGTTTTATTACCTTTCTTGTTGAGGCTTCGCCACAGGTTACCCGCGCCACCGTTATAACTAGAGATCATTGCGTACTCGAGTTTTTTAGGGTCTTGTATACCAACTAAGTAGCGATTACCTAAAATACTCAGATAACCTGCCGCCACCTCTATATTGTTTTTGGGACTGTAGAGAAAGGAAGATGATGGCGTATGTTTATACCCTTTGATCAATGAAAAGTAATCTCGTCCTGCGGTATCCGCCTTAATCTGCATCAATCCGAGAGCGTTTGATCTCGAGCGAGCCAGTGGATTAAACGAACTCTCGGTTTCCATAATAGCCATCATTAATGACACTGGCACATTGTGCTCGCGACTTGCGACTTTGGCGTATTTAACGTATTTGCTACCCGCAATATCTTTATGCGTTTCTACCATGGAAATAGTCACGCTAAAACGTCCCGCTTCAAATACTCGTCGACGAACCAGTCGGTCTGCAAACTCTGCGGCGGAACGTGATGATTCAATCGGCTTACCGGTATGGTCTAGGACCTGGCCCCAGAAAAATGGTCGATTAGTGTTCTGATTGACCAATCCAAAATCTTGCGCCGTTTTAGCATCAATCACCGAGGGATCAATTTGCGTTAAAAGTACATTGATGATGGATTGTTTAAGACTTTCAGGCGTGATGCCGGAAACAAAAATAAAACCCTTTTCAAAGTCGACCAATGTGTTTGTTTCAGAGGTTTCATTAAAAGACAGTACTGAGGGAGTGTAAGAACCCTTTTGGTCAGAATGACCTTTGTATTCCCGTAAAAGAGCCGCTACGTCATCATCATATTGATCAAATTCTACCGCCGAAGCGGGTAATGCCAGGACAACTAGCACTGCCACAAGCGGCCTAATCCTATGAAATATTCCGTTAAATAACATCCAAAATATCATAATTATTTAGCGCTCATAGTCATAGTCTGGGTGCTGTTCGATCAAACCTCTGCGCATGCGACGCATGCCCTTAAGCCAGCGATCATAATCTTCGCCTTTTCTCTGCGCATAGGTTGCAAGTTCAGCGTGAGGAAGAATCATAAATTGCTTCTCAGACATACCCTTCAAAATGGCTACAGCCGCAGTATCGGCAGTCATAACATCATCATTACCACTAACACCTCGACCACCCTCTGTCATACGCGTTTTTACATACAACGGACAGACTACCGATACGGTAATATTGTCATCGCCATGGGTAATAGCCAGTGACTCTGCAAACCCAACAGCCGCTGTTTTAGTCGTTGAATAGGCTGCATCACCCACTTGGCAAAGCAACGATGCCCCAGAGGCAACATTGACCAAATAGCCACCGCCGCGCTTTATCATACCCGTCACAACCGCACGAGCCGCGAAAACATGCGCCATAACATTGACATTCCAGCTAGTCTGCCAGGCTTCATTGGACGCTGAAGCGGCCATCCAACCAGGGCCATCACTAAAGGAAACACCTGCATTAGAGACAAAGATGTCAATGGGGCCCAATCTGGACTCAGTCTCTAGCACGACAGATTGAATATCTGCTTCAAGGCCAACGTCTGCAGCCAAGCCAATACCTCCGAGTGGCGCAGCCAAGGCAATGGCTGCATCTCCCTCAAGGTCCACCACGGCAACCTTAGCCCCAGCATTTGCAAACTGTTCGCATAGCGCCCGTCCAATGCCATTGGCTCCGCCAGTAACTAGTACTATTTTGTCTTTAAAATCCACGCTAAACTCCTTTAGAAAGTAATTATCCTTTGATCAAAATAGCCTCGAGGGCAGATCTAATCTGATTAGGTATGGGAACAGATTTGTCGGAAGAGCGATCAACAAACACATGAGTAAATGTTCCCATAGCCGATGCATCAACCGCCTCTTTTTGAAAAATACCGATACCGTATTCCACCGAACTATTCCCAAGGCGATTAACACGTAATCCCGCTTCAATAAGCTGTGGATACGCGATAGGTGACTTGTACTGACAATTAGACGCAACCACAAAGCCGATAATATCTGCGGTGTGAATGTCCAGTTCTCCCTCTTCAATCAAGTATTTATTAGCCACCGAGTCAAAGTAGCTGTAGTAGGCAACATTATTAACGTGGCCGTAAATATCATTATCCATCCAGCGTGTCGTAATATCTGTGAAGTAACTGTAATCCGTTCTTTGATTATCGCTCATAGTTCGCTCCCTTTTTTTAGTACGCTTGACGATAGATCGCTAGTGAATCGTTTAGATTAACCTCTCGTGGGTTATTAATCAGCAGGCGCTGTTGAAGCATTGATTCTCTGGCAAGCTTTGGAAGATCATTTTCAGCGATATCCATCTGTCGCAGTGTTGTTTGCAGCCCCAGGTCAGCGGCTAGGACGAGAAAATGATCCGCTAGCATCTCAGTAACGGCGGTAGGGTCATCTGGCAATAGCTTACCCGGCATAATGAGGCCAGCAATCTCAGCATATAATTCTGCAGCAGCTGGAGCATTAAATCGCAGTACATAGGGCAAGACCAATGAGTTACTCAAACCATGGGGTATGTGATAATTTCCCCCCAATGGATAGGCTAGCGCATGCACAGCCGCTACTGGTGCGTTAGCGAACGCTTGCCCTGCAAGCATCGCTCCTAACAGCATGGCACCACGCGCCTCTAAATTATCGCCCTGTTTGACGGCAGTACTGATGTTCGCAGCTAATAAGCGTAACGCTTCTCGTGCGAGCATATCTGATAGCGGATTTTTCAATCGTTTTGATGTGTAGGCTTCAATGGCATGAACCATGGCATCAATACCTGTCGCCGCTGTCACATGCGCCGGTAGCCCTGTAGTCAAACTCGCATCGAGAATGATTTTGTCAGCCAACAGTGTTCGACTGACAACCCCCGCCTTGGTCGTTTCACCGGTAGTAATAATAGACACCATGGTTGCCTCAGAACCGGTTCCAGCTGTGGTGGGTATCTGTATTAGTGGTAAGCGACCGCCAGTGACCTTATCTACACCATAAAGATCAGCCAATAATTGTTTTCCATTGATTAATACAGCCAGTAATTTGGCAACATCCATGGAGCTTCCACCACCAAAACCAATGACGCAATCACACTTAAAGTCTCGTGCTTTGGCGACTGCATCCATGACCACTGATTCAGGTGGATCGGCAACCACATCGGCATAAATGCTGTATTCAATGTTATGCGATTTCAAGCTCTGAAGTGCTTTATCTAATAGGCCAAACTGGACTATGCCAGCATCTGTCACAACCAAGACTCGACTAATACCCATGGCGACAGCCATGTCTCCAACTTGAGCTGATGTTCCTGGCCCGACCACCACATCAGCTACTGTACTGAAAACAAACTTATTCATATCAAACTACTCACTTAAGTCAAAATAAATTTAATTTACATTAGGTTTTATCGTCAAACCATTGATAAATATATTTAAATAATCTCTAGAAATCTGTTTTCCGCTAGTGCTTTTCACCCATTCCAACAAGTCGGGACTTGCTTCAATAGCCCCAGATAAAATGTGCTGAGCAATCTCCGCATCAATGTCACGCAGAGTCCCGTCATCAAATCCCTGGCGAATAAAGGCCCCTAAATTGTCACTGTTTCTTTTACTAGATTTGAGCACTAATTTTCGATGCGACTCATCAAGTGAAGGCAATGATCGATAGCGGATTAATGGGCCTTGATCACTTAACTGTATATTAACCAAATATTGCAAAGCACATCCAACTTTTGCAAGCCCGGAATCTGCCGATTTATTAGCCTGTTCAAGCAATAGTTGCTCAATACTAAGGGTTCTCTCAAAGCACTGGTATAAGAGTTCTTCTTTGTTTTTTATATGGTAGTAGAAGGCACCTTTAGTCACTTCTAAGGAACCCGCTATCTCATCCAGCGACGTCCCCTTATAACCCTTTTGGTTAAAGTGAATAGAGCCAACCCGATAAAAGGCCTCTCTCTTAGCTTGCTTTTGAGCCTCTCGGTCAAAACTGTCGACGCTTTTATGGCTGACCTTGGGCAATAGAATCTGTTCAAATTGATGGGATTGAGCTGAAATGCCATTAATCATAATGTCCATTACACTCGCGACGACCTCTTTAATGTTAGCCGTATGCTTGCGATTCAACCAAACAGGAAACCATTGAATAATCGAGAAGACAGCCAATGTGATCACAGCCGGGTCAACATCACCAATAGTGCCCTCGTCAATACCTTGTATTACCATTGTTTGACATAGCTCAAAAACTTCTGACCAACGCTGAAAGATATCCTCCCGGTGCGCCTTCTCTAGCGAAGAAACCTCAGTCAACATAGCAAAGTGTGGCGCCTCATTACGTAATGTGGACGCATATTGATCTAAGTGTGCGGTTACCATCGCACAAATCTTATCTAAACCTGAGCCCTTTAGTTGACTTGCCTGCTGAGCATGCCCCAGCCACATGGAACCGCTAGCCACATAACATTGATAGACCAAGTCTTGTTTGTTGTTAACGTAGTAATAAAGGCATGTTTTTGTCAGATTTAGGCTGCCAGCCACATCAGCGAGCGTGGTCGCCCTAGAGCCCTGCCAGTTAAATAGCGCGGCGGCTTCGGATAAAATCAACTGAAATTTTAATTGATGCTGTCGTCCTCTAATAAAAGGCGATGGTCTCGCATCAGCGACTAAATCCATTTCAACACCTAGCTGTTAAACATTGTATGTATGATAGCGTTTACGCTACCTATGAAGGTAGGTCAAAGCTTATACTAGAGAGGAGAATAACATACCCAAACGTCTAATTTGTAGCTGAAAAAGTAGAGATTATGACGATAGGTTCTTGCAAAGAATTATTTTTAGCCGCCGGTCATATTCATAAACCGAACAATATCAGTTCGATTAGCATCAAAATGATGTCGCTCAGGCTTGTTTTTTAGTGCCTCTACAATCTTAGCCCTGAGAAGCTCTGAATCGCCAGGATGGCTGCGCATTACCTGCCGTAGATCCATACTATGCTCATTACCGAGACACAGCAGAAAACGCCCTTCTGCAGTCATTCTTACGCGGTTGCAGCTAGAACAAAAGTTATTAGACATTGGAGATATAAAGCCGATCTTGCTAGTACTCCCAACAACCTGCATGTAGCGGGATGGACCACCGGTAGTTTCGACACTGTCGATAAGAGAAAACTCTCGCTCTAATTGCTCGCGCACCTGCTCACTAGTTACCTGTGTTTTGGACCGCTCATGAGAAGATATTGCCCCTAATGGCATTTCTTCAATGAATGAAATATCCATATCGTTATCGACCGCATAGCGCGCTAAATCGAGGACCTCATCATCGTTAAAGCCCGCCAAAATAACAGTATTAAGCTTTATTTTATCAAATGCTGCTTTTTTTGCGGCCTTAATACCGTTGTGCCACAGATCAAGATCCCCAACACGAGTCAGATCCTTAAAACGATCAGTCTTGAGACTGTCAATGCTGATATTAATGCGACCCAAACCTGCATCTTTTAGCGGTTGCGACATTTTTGACAAGAGCATTCCATTAGTTGTCATTGTGACTTCATCTAAACTTGGCAGAGATGCAATAGCTGAAACTAACTTTATAATATCGCGGCGAATTAAGGGTTCACCGCCTGTGAGGCGAATCTTCTTAACGCCCAAATCAACAAAAGCCGTGGCTACATCGCGTAATTCTTCAAGGGATAATATTTGTTGCCGCGGCAAAAAGGTCATGTCTTCTGCCATACAATAAGTACAACGAAGATTACAGCGGTCAGTAACCGATAGACGCAGGTAATTGACTGCTCTACCAAAGGGGTCTACCAACGAGGGTTCATTTATTAAAACATCGCTTTTACTGTCCACATGCAACTCTTTTTGGTCTCAATATCGATATCAATAGACTAACACATCAATAAGGTCATTAATTTGAATATCCACGCCTCTTTTTTGTCTTACCAAGACATTTCCCCAAGCTACTGATGATAGTGCGCCACTACTTTGATTGGGATGAATATCTACGCTGGGACCCTCTATGCTATTACGTAATCGACCACGCAAATAAACTTCTCTGGACTCACCGGATCTTTTAAATGATGCCTTTGCATGCATTATTAAAGGCAGTGCATCGCTACGGCCCTGAGCGGCCAACAAAAACGGTTTAGCCAACACCAAAAACGTGACAAACACTGATACTGGATTACCCGGCAAGCCTATAAATGGCTTGTTACCAATACGCCCAAATGCAATTGGCTTACCTGGTTTGATCGCTACCCGCCAAAAGTCCACACTGCCAAGTTCAGCGACCACTTGCCTAACGTGGTCTTCTTCCCCTACTGACACACCACCGGCACTAATCACCACATCCGCTGTTTGACTGCCGGCGACTAGAGCGTTACGTGTCGCTTCAGGTGTATCTGCAACAGTCCCTAGATCAACCGCTTGCATACCCAGCGATTCAATTAATCCAATTAACATTGAGAGATTAGAATTGTATATTTGACCTGGCCCAATAATGTTGCCAGGTTCAACTAACTCATCTCCGGTTGAAAAAATAGCGACCTTTAAAGGTTCGTAAACTTGGGTATGACTCATACCTTGAGATGAAAGTACTCCCAACTCCGGTGCTCGAAGACAAGTACCTGCAGCCAAAAGCTTGGCTCCAGCAGCAATATCTTGGCCGCGCAGTCTTATATGTTGGCCACAGACTGATGATGGATCGAGCTGAACAACACCGTCGTGTTCCGTACATTGCTCTTGTAAAGCGACAGTGTCTGCTCCAGCGGGTATTTCAGCGCCGGTGAAGATTCGAGCAGCCGCATTCATTGGTAGTTTTTCGGGGTCACTCCCGGCGGGAATTCTCTGTCTGACGGGTAGCTGAAAATGATTATCTACCGCATCTTGGAAGCAGAACGCATATCCGTCCATTGCACTGTTATCTGCGGGTGGGACGTCAATAAGCGCCTCAACATCTTTTGCTATAACAAGACCAAGCGCGTGTTTAACTGATGCAGCTGTCACCTTGCAAACAGGAGTAGCCTGTTCACTCAGTCGACTAATAGCCTCTGCGACGATTAACATCATTTACTCAATGGGCCAACGTGCTGAACAAAATTACACGGTTCAAACCGGCTATCCAATTGCTCTCGCAAAATACCATTCCAACCTGTTTTACAGGCGCCCGTAGAGCCTGGGAGACAAAATAAAGCGGTATTGTTGGCCAAGCCAGCTAAGCATCTTGATTGTATCGTTGACGTTCCAATTTCAGCATAGGATAGCTGCCTAAATAACTCACCGAAACCTTCGATGTGCTTGTCAAATATAGGCGCCAACGCCTCAGGGGTGCTATCACGGCCCGTAAATCCGGTGCCTCCGGTGGTGATAATGACTTCAACACTAGGGTCCGCAATCCAGGTAGAGACGGTAGCTCGCATCTGATAAATGTCATCAATTACTATCTTTCTATCAAACAACGAGTGGCCGTCCGCCTCGATAGCTTGTTGTAGCCAAGACCCTGACGTGTCAGTGTCAAAACAACGCGTATCGGAAATGGTTAATATTGCCACGCTGACGCATCGTCTTTGCGAAATCTCTGTACTCATTAGCTTCTCCTAGCTATCTGTTGGCCCGCAGATCGGACAACGAGGGTCAACGGCACATTGCATTGTAAGCCACTGACCTCGCTTACCATCGTATCTTTGTAGCTCACCATGCTGTTCAAAAAAACCCAGCAACATTCTCATCACAGCGGTCGATTGAAGGCTACCCATTACACCGAGTACCGGACCGACCACACCAGAGTTAGCGCAATTCATCATCGGCTCTGTCGATTTATAATCAATAATACAACTAAAACACAGTCGTCTGTAATGGCGAAAATCAAACGCTACTATTTGACCCTCCCAACCCACCGCCGCAGCACTAATCAGTGGAGTTTTTTGTTGATAACATGCCGTGTTGATTAACTGGCGGGCAGCCACGTTGTCTGTACAGTCTATAACCGCACTATAGGATTCAGTCAAAGGCGGGCCCGCAAGAATCTCAACATCTACCTCTCGCGCTAAAGCGTTGACAGTAATCCCCGAGTTAAGCGCTTGTAGTCGATCTTTGGCACAGGCAACCTTTAGCTCACCACAGTCTTCAGTGCGATACAAAACCTGTCTTTGCAAGTTGGTCTTATCAACTCGATCAGGATCACAAAGGTCAATATGCCCTACTCCAGCCGCAGCAAGATAGAGGGCTACAGGGCAACCTAAACCACCCAAACCAACTATTAATACCTTAGCTTGAGTCAATTTTTCCTGGCCAGCCTCACCAATATCACCCATAAGAAGATGACGGCTATAGCGCATGAAGTCATCATCATTTAGAGGCACAATATTCTCTCAGCAACATTAAGGTCATCTGGTGTATTAATATTAAAAAATGGATTCACCGGACTATCGGGCCAGTCAAAATAAACAGTATTGAGTTCACCAAGTAACGGTTTAAAACCACCATTATGGTCGCTTAGCAGGGCTTTCTTCACAGCCGTTACTGTTCGTTTGTGCCACAGCGAGAAAGTGGCTTGAGCAATATTTTCATAGCGTACACAAGCAACATCCGCATTCTGGCTCAAAATTAGGCCATAGAGCTTACTCGCTAAATTGTTAGGAATAAAAGGGCCGTCGCAAGGCGCTAATAAGAGATATTCGGCTGAGGAAAGCCGCTGATCAAGTAAACCGCTATAAAGTCCTGCAAGTGGTCCAGAGAACTTAGCAACCTTGTCTTCGATAATAGGACAACCAACGTTAGTCAGTAGCAGTGCATCGCCATTAACCGCTAAATCGTCTACCTGAGGCTGTAATCTTTGAATAACATGCTCTAGGAGAATCTTGTCACCTAACCGAATTAATGCCTTGCTGCCTACTCCCATGCGACTGGAACGACCGCCGGCTAGAATTATGGCATTCACATTAATCATGCTTAATATCATCCCACCTTGCGGCTGCGTTGGCGTCAGAATGTTTGGCGTCTAGCCATTGTTCTTGTCCATCAACATGCGCCTTTTTCCAAAATGTCGCTCTTGTTTTCAAATAATCCATTACAAACTCGGCTGCTTGAAAAGCATCGTGCCGATGAGTACTTGCCACGCCCACGAGAACAATTTGGTCATTAGGAGATAAGCTACCGATTCTATGAATAACCGTCACCCCCAGTAGTGACCAACGAGTAAGAGCCTGTTCAACAATGTCGCTGAGTAATCTTTCGGTCATCTCAGGATAATGTTGCAACGTTAACGTCGTCAATTTTCTTGAGTACTGGGGTTCTTCTGGGCGGCTCTCGAAGTCCCTCACAAGCCCTGTAAAGGTAACAATCGCTCCTAAGCCATCGCCTATTGAACGCAATCGGTCATATTCAGCACCGAGATCAAAATCTTTAGCTTGAACACTAATGGATATGCTCATGATTCCTTTAACCGCCGGTGACTGGCGGCAAAAAAGCAACCTCATCACCGTCAAACAATGGATGGTCCCATTTCACAATCATCTTGTTAACTGAAACAAGCACTTGGGGTTCCGACAACTCTTTCGTTAATAGAGGATGCTGCTCAGCTAACTTATTTCGAATAGCCAGCGGAGTCGCTAAATCGATGTGATACGGGATGGCTTTATCGATACCTGAGGCAAGATCACCCAGACGACCAAAAAATAAAAGGTTAAGCATTGTCGGACACTCTTTCATCAGTCAAACGCCATTGGCCTGATTTACCACCACTTTTTTCAATCAGTTTAACCTCACGGATAATCATACCTTTATCAATACCCTTGCACATATCATAAACCGTTAATGCTGCGACCGAAGCGGCGGTTAACGCCTCCATCTCGACACCCGTTTTACCCGTCGTTTTGCAGGTAGCTATGATTGATAAAATATTATCCTGTAAACCTATATCAATGCTGATCTTACTCAGCGGAAGCGGATGACATAGAGGTATTAGATCGCTACACTTTTTCGCCGCCTGAATTCCCGCAATACGCGCAGTTGCAAAGAGATCGCCCTTGGGCAAGTTATCATCATGGACAGCAACCACAACTGCATCGGTAAGCTCCACTTTTGCCTCTGCAATGGCGCTACGAGCTGTATCAATCTTACTCGATATGTCGACCATATGGGCCTCACCGAGACTATTTAGGTGGGTCATTTTTGTCATTTTAATGTCTCATCACTTTAGAATTAATAGTCGCTAATTAAAAACGATTCTCTATTATCGCAAAAATTCACTCAAGGGCATACGTATTAACGACCTCACCACTATATCCGATGGCGCAACAGCAAAGTGGATGGTAAGATTTTCAGGAAGCTCAATCAACCCTATATGAAAAGGACTTCAGGCATGCGGATCAAGCAATATCTTTTCACCATAATCTTTATTGTAAGCTTTGTTTTTTATACTAAGGCTTGCGCAGATGAAACTTCGCGCGCTAACTTTATTATTATTTATGCTGATGATATGGGCTATGCCGATGCTGGTCCATTCGGCGACCCTAAGATTAATACGCCAGCTATTGATGCACTGGTTGAGAACGGACAAACCTGGACAAACTTTTACGCGACGGCGCCAGTCTGCACGCCAAGTAGAGGCGCACTACTGACAGGGAAACTTCCGGTAAGAACAGGACTTTATGGCGACACTATCTCTGTATTCTTTCCCGGTAGTAAGCAAGGCTTGCCGCACCGCGAAAAAACCATTGCCGAAGTATTCCAGGATAATAAGTACAGCACAGGTATGTTTGGCAAATGGCATTTAGGCGATGCGCCTACATTTTATCCTACTCGTCATGGCTTCGATAAATGGCTGGGCATTCCATATTCAAACGATATGGATTGGGAAATTGATGGTGTTAACTTTGGTAATATATTTACGCCTCCTGAGGGCGCTCCTGCAAAATGGAAAACTGTGGCTCCTCGTATTCGCAAAAACATCTTTAAACGCGAAATTACTGACTGGCAGGTGCCACTCATCTCAAGCCAACATTTAAACGACGGCACCTTTAAAGATACGTTACTGGAAAAGCCTGCTAACCAAAATTTGATCACCAAGCGCTATACCGAAGAATCGGTTCGGTTTATGGCCGAGTCTGTAGAGAAAAATAAACCGTTTTTCTTATTTCTCTCTCACAGTATGCCTCATGTTCCGTTATTCCGATCGCCAGACTTTGTTAATAAAAGCCAGCAAGGGATCTATGGTGATGTGATAGAGGAAATTGATTGGAGTGTTGGTGAAATTTTGTCGTCACTTAAAAGACTGAATATTAATAGTAATACCTATGTAATATTCACTAGTGATAATGGGCCCTGGCTGCTATTTGGCGACCATGCCGGATCAGCTAAGCCATTGAGGGACGGCAAAGGAACTACTTTTGAAGGTGGCATGCGAGCCATGACAATGTTTTCAGGGCCGGGAATTAAACCAGGCATTGTCTCCGAAATCGGTGTTCAAACTGATCTATTCACTACACTATTAAGCCTTGCAGAGATCACTGATTTCCCGCCCCCACAAGATAGCTTTGACCTTACCGGAGCTCTTTTAAAGGGGGAACAAAGCCCACGAGATTTCGTACCCTTTTATCGTGGCTCAGAACTGCGAGCATTTAGGGTCAATGAACATAAAATCCATTTCATTACTGAGGGCGCTTATAATAGACCTCCGAAAAAACAGTTTCACTCTACTCCCCTATTAATCAATCTTAACGAAAATATCGGCGAACGAGAGGATTTAATGACTAACGAGGAAGCGATTACCGCAAAACTGATTGAAAGAGCCACTCGCTTTCAACAATCATTTGAAAAAGCGCCCTCGATATTAGATCGACAATTTCAATAGTCAGATGCTGTAAATCTTACTCGTGATCATACTCTCAAAGAGGTATCGGGTATTTAGTAAATCTAGGTAGACTTGGCTTTTTGAACAGCCGCGAGTAGCACAACAGCCTTCTGAGAAATTGACGTTAGTCCTACGCTGTCGTCATTAGCGGAGTCGCTAATAAGGTTTTTCATAGGTGGTGACCAGAATTTTTCTAGATGCTCTGAAACCTGCGCAGCAACGAAATCCTCGGGGCCGTTTGAGCTCATATTGAGTGAGATTTGATTAATCATTTTCACTAGCCGATCGATTTTGGAGGGTCTCATAATATCTCACTCACTAGTCGTTGTTCGTTGGAATAAATGACGTGTCTATCGGGGCGGGAAAAGCCAACTAAGGTAAGTCCAGATTTTTGGGCTAACTCGATAGCTAGGGAGGTAGGTGCTGAGACTGCTGCCAATAAACCAATGTTAGCACTGGCAACTTTTGACACCATCTCATAACTCGCGCGACTAGTGACCAATACAAATCCATCGCTGGAACAACCCTTT
>CAJIZU010000005.1 GCA_905181925.1 gamma proteobacterium HTCC2207 | reverse complement strand
GTTATGGGCGCGCTTTCAAAAGACGCTAAAACAGCGGAATCAACTGCTACGTCATGCTAGAATAGATGCGGATTCTTTGCGTGCTTGGACAGCGGAGCTTGTGCCTTTGGGAGAACAGATTTCGGCCCATCGCAAGCGCTATGTGGATGGACTAGTGCCACATATAGAGGCTGTCGCTAAGAAATTTGACGGCTTGGGCGTTCTCGAGGTTGAATATTATCAAGGCTGGAGTGAGAAGATGTCTCTCACGGAGGCTATGGATTTTGATAGTAAGCGAGACCTTGCGGTTGGAACTACTTGTCATGGGGCTCATAAAGCCGATATGAGGGTTAAGGTTGATGGTATGCCTGCTGCCGATGTTTTATCACGCGGGCAAACAAAGTTGCTCGTATATGCGTTAAAGTTGGCGCAAGCAACTTATTTTCGAGATAAGATTGGCGAATCCTGTGTGTTTTTACTGGATGATTTGCCGGCCGAGCTGGATTATCATCATCGGCAGCAGGTTGTGTCTTGCCTATATAGTTTGGGTTGTCAGTTCTTTGTGACGGGTGTAGATAAAAAAGATTTTGAAGTTTTAGTGAAAGATAATGCGTATCAGATGTTCCACATGGAACATGGCGCGATTACCGCAGGTTGAAAAACAGGAAGCTATAGAGTTATGTCTGAAGAAACTAATTACGATTCGTCTAGTATTAAGGTTTTGAAAGGGCTAGATGCTGTTCGCAAGCGCCCAGGGATGTATATCGGTGATACAGATGATGGTACCGGTCTGCATCACATGGTGTTTGAGGTTGTGGACAATTCCATTGATGAGGCGTTGGCGGGGCACTGTTCTGAAATTCGGATCGTGATTCACCCGAATGAGTCTATTTCGGTTTCAGATAATGGTCGTGGTATTCCTACAGAAATGCATGACGAAGGCGTTTCTGCTGCGGAGGTCATTATGACTGTGCTGCACGCTGGGGGTAAGTTCGACGATAATAGTTATAAGGTGTCAGGTGGACTCCATGGAGTGGGGGTATCTGTCGTAAATGCCTTATCTAAAAAGATGCGACTAACGATTCGTCGTAACGGCAAAGTCCATGAGCAAACTTATTCTCACGGCGTTCCCGACGCCCCACTGGCTGTTATTGGCGATACAGACGATTCGGGAACGGAAGTGTATTTCGAGCCTTCTGAGGGAACCTTTACGAATATTCAATTCCATTTTGAGCAACTGGCCAAGCGCTTGAGAGAACTATCGTTCTTGAATTCAGGTGTTCGGATTGTTCTTCATGATGAGCGCTCAGGCAAAGAAGAAGTTTATGCCTATGAAGGTGGTTTGAGGGCCTTTGTTGAGTATCTGAATACCAACAAAAGCACCGTTAATAAAATTATGCACTTCAACACTGATCGTGAAGATGGTACAAGTGTCGAAGTCGCCCTGCAGTGGAATGACGGCTTTCAGGAGAATATTCTTTGCTACACCAACAATATTCCCCAGCGTGATGGTGGAACCCATTTAGCGGGCTTTCGGTCAGCGCTGACTCGCGGCCTTAATTCCTATATTGAAAAAGAAGGAATTAACGGCAAACAGAAAGTTGCGACTACGGGCGATGATGCTCGAGAAGGGTTGACGGGTATCGTTTCTGTGAAGGTACCAGACCCCAAGTTTTCATCCCAGACCAAAGACAAGCTGGTTAGCTCTGAGGTAAAAACAGCTGTAGAACAAGAAATGGGCGACAAGTTTAGCGACTATCTGATGGAATTTCCTCAGGAGGCGCGAGCTATCGTTAACAAGATGATTGACGCTGCTCGTGCGCGTGAGGCTGCTCGTAAGGCTCGTGAGATGACACGCCGTAAAGGGGCGCTAGACATTGCCGGCCTACCTGGAAAGTTGGCTGATTGCCAAGAGAAAGACCCAGCACTTTCGGAACTGTACTTGGTGGAGGGGGATTCTGCTGGCGGTTCAGCTAAGCAGGGTCGCGCTCGAAAGACTCAGGCGATTTTGCCTTTAAAAGGAAAGATCCTTAATGTCGAGAGAGCTCGTTTTGATCAAATGCTGTCAAATGCAGAGATAGGAACGCTCATTACAGCTCTTGGCTGTGGTATCGGCACTGAAGAGTTTAATCTAGAAAAGCTTCGCTACCACACTATCGTCATCATGACGGATGCTGATGTCGATGGGTCCCATATTCGTACATTGATATTAACGTTCTTTTTTAGGCAGATGCGTGAGCTTGTTGAGAATGGCCATATTTTCATTGCCCAGCCGCCGCTTTACAAAGTCAGCAAAGGTAAGTCTGAGCAGTATGTAAAAGATGATGATGCCTTGCTGGTTTATCTGACGCAAAAAGCATTAGAGAATGCCGCTTTGTATGTTAATGCTAGTGCCCCAGGTATTCAGGGCACTGCCCTGGAAAGTTTGGTCGCAAAGTTTAGGCATGTAGGGGATATTGTCAATCGTATGTCACTTGTGTATCCGGTAGAGCTGCTTGAGGCGTTGGTTTATATCAGCCAGCTAGAGGGGAAACTTCTACAAAACAGTAGCGATCTTGAGCCTTGGTGTGCTGAACTCCAAAAATGCCTTGAAGAAACCGATAGTGGAACCCATCGCTATAAGGTCTCGATTAAAGAAGACAAAGAGCGTAATCTCTTCATCCCTAATGTTGAAATCACTGCCCATGGCGTACCGCATTACCATAGTTTGGGCCGTGATTTCTTTGCCTCTAATGAATATGCAGCCATGGTTGAGTTAGGTAAGACGGTTCAGGGGTTGATCGAAGAGGGCGCTTATGTAAAGCGCGGTGAGAGGGAACAGCCGGTTAGCAGCTTTAAAGATGCTTTGGCTTGGTTGATGGCCGAGTCCCGAAGAGGCATCAGTACGCAGCGATATAAAGGGCTGGGGGAGATGAATCCAGAGCAGCTTTGGGATACTACAATGGATCCTGAAAACCGCCGCATGCTCGTGGTTACTATTGAAGATGCCATCGCGGCGGATCAAATGTTTACCACGTTGATGGGCGATCACGTCGAACCGCGACGGGAGTTTATTGAAACTAATGCCTTGTCAGTGGTTAATTTGGACGTTTAAAACGTGATCAGCTACACGGATTAGTTGGCCAACCTAAGATCCTGTTGTTTCTAGGTGGGCTGACACCCAGGAGTGAGCTTTTTCGGCCAGTTCGCGAGCGCTGTAAGCAGACGAATCCAGAGGCGGGGCAATATGTACATCTATAGTTCCAGGATATTTCAGCCAGCTATCGGCTGGCCAGTATGCTCCGGCATTGTGTGCTAACGCCACGACATCTACGCCAGCCAGTTTGGCTAAAGCAG
>CAJIZU010000004.1 GCA_905181925.1 gamma proteobacterium HTCC2207 | reverse complement strand
TCCACGGTGCCGTTCCAGAGGTTTTTATTAATGCAGATGGCATTAAAAAATCTATATCCTCGCCTGGTGTGGGGAATTATATTTCCTTTTCTAAAGCCGTTGCCGCCGCCGTTGGTATAGTCGGGATTGAAACGGTCCAAGAGCGCAGCTTTGTCCATGCTCATGGGTCCAGCACGCCGGCTAATCGGGTCACTGAATCTGAATTAATCAGTCGCGTCGCAGACGCTTTTGACATTAACGACTGGCCAGTGACCGCAGTAAAGTCTTATGTGGGTCATAGTATCGCGGCGGCTGGAGGAGATCAGCTTATGTCTGCATTAGGCACGTTTAAGTACGGGATAATTCCGGGCATAAAAACGGTCACTGCTTTGGCTGAAGATGTTTATCAAAAACGCCTTAACTTTGCACTTAATGACAACATCAGTACGATGAAAATGGAGGTTGCCTTTATTAATTCTAAAGGCTTTGGAGGCAATAATGCTTCTGCGATCTTGCTCTCTGCAGATAAGACCAATGAGATGTTACTGAAGCGTTATGGCGACAGGTTTATGGACTATATTGATCCGAGAGAGACGACGCGCAAGAGTGCCGCGGATTATGCTTTTCAAGCTGACCGCGGAAATTTAGCCGTTATTTATCGCTTTGGCGAGGAGCTTATAGACGAGCAGGCTGTTGTCATTACGACAACAGGTATGAGTATTCCCGGATGTAGCCGTGAGATTGAATTCAATACGGTAAATGTTTGGCAAGATATGCAGTAAAGTCATGCAGCTTAGCAAGCACATCAACATCAATCTTACGGGCCTGATTAACCATTGTTTCGGGATCGACCGAGGCGCCAGCAATAGTATTTCTTGCTTCTTTGCCTAGAGGACTAAACAGTAGGGTGCCACCATGTATACCAACTACTGTACCTGTTTCTGCATCGATTAAAGGCCCGCCAGAGGCACCCCTACCAGCATCACAATCATGTAATAGTAGTTGAGAGCTGACAAATGTCTGCGACAAAAACGGCTGACAATTACTACTAATACTGATGTTATTCTGATTTTCATTAAAGCCTAGCAGCTGCAAATGACGGCTACTTTGGCCCGTTAAATTCAGCTCCATCCCTGAGTGTCGGAGTTTTTTCTTTAATGCGATAAATACAATGTCTTGATTGGCTTGTCGTATTTTATTATTAGTTGTTGGTCTAAAGTCATGGGCAGATACTCGATCGAAGACTACTCCGCTGAAACGCTTTCCTTGAGGATGATAGGCGCATTTTTCATACCGTTGAGCCGTATCCGGATCATATAAAACATGCGCTGCGGTAAGAACAATCGATCCTTGTTGCAGGCTATCACTATCACTGTGCATAAGGTTAATATGGACCGCAGTCCCACGCAGACCACCGTCGCAAATAACCGTGCCAACTGAATGCTGGAGATCGATGGGTGCCAACAGACGCTGATCTTCAATGCCATTTGCAGGGTTTCCGTCACCAAAAATAGCCGCCATGCTCGTTGGACTTATTGGTGCCAAGATAGCTAACGCGAACAAAGAAATGTTAAAACGATGACAATTCATAAACGTTCTATCCCATATCTCCCCACAAAGACTGCAAGATACTTATCGCCGCTAATGGTGCTGTTTCGGTACGTAAAACGCGCGGACCCAATTTAATGGCGCTATAGCCACTGGACTCCGCTAGGGTTATTTCATCGTCGGACAGGCCGCCCTCGGGACCGACTAAAATAGTGACATGGTTGTTAGTGTTTTGCAGCTCAGTCAACGGTTTCTCGGTGCGGTGATGCAAGACAATCTTCAGTCCCTCATCCTTAGTGTCTAAACATTGCTGCAGCGAAACTGCTGAGTTTATTGTTGGAACCACATTACGCAAACACTGCTCGCATGAACTTATAGATACCTGTTGCCAGTGCACCAGCCTCTTTTCTAATCGCGAACCTGCCAACTTCACTTCGGTACGCTCGGTGAAAATAGGGGTAATAGTGTGAACCCCCAATTCAGTAGCCTTCTGTATGACCCAATCCATCCGCTCACCTCTAGAGATTCCTATAACGAGGTGTATTTTCAAGGATGATTCGCGATCGTTAGACAATGATTCTTTAATAGTTACCGTGACTTGATTTTTACTGAGACTGTCTACTTCTCCAACGTACTCTCCGCCTTTGCCGTTAAATAGATTAATCATCTGGCCTGAGGACATGCGCAGAACAGAGCTAAGATAACGAGCGGCATCTTTGTCCATACTGATCATGCTACCTACTTCTAGAGTTTGTTGGGTGTATAGTCGCGGAGTACGCATGCTGATTAATCCTTAATTTAGGCAATAAGACTACGATAAAAATGAAGAGAAATCTGCTGTTTTATATAAACATAAAAAAACCTCTAGTCTACAAAAGCAGACTAGAGGTTTTAATGTGACTACGAACGTTTAATACTTGTAACTATCACCTTTAAACGGACCGTTAACCGGAACACCGATATAATCTGCCTGCTCTTGAGTCAGCTTGGTAATCACACCACCAAAACCTGCCACCATATGACGAGCAACTTCTTCGTCAAGATGCTTAGGTAGCACCTCAACACGAAGCATCTCTGCTTGAGTTGCGGGATCTTGTGAGGCGAACTTCTTTGAATAGAGATCAATTTGCGCCAGTACCTGATTAGCGAAAGAACCGTCCATAATCCGGCTAGGATGGCCAGTGGCATTACCCAAATTAACGAGACGCCCTTCAGCAAGCAGCAACAAATGATCATTGGCATCACGGTCACGATATACTTTGTGTACTTGAGGCTTAATCTCCTCCCACTGCCAGGTAGTGCGCATAAATGCCGTATCAATTTCATTATCAAAGTGACCAATGTTACAGACAACACAACCACTTTTCAGAGCACCTAAAACATCAGAACCACAGACGTTATAGTTACCAGTGGTAGTCACAAACATATCGGTATTGGCTAATAGATTTGTGTCTACGTCTTTTGTTACGTCACCATCTATATGTGTTGATACTATTTCAAAGCCATCCAAGCAGGCTTGCATCGCGCAGATGGGATCGACTTCTGTTATCTTAACAATCATACCTTCCTGACGAAGCGACTGTGCAGAGCCCTTACCAACATCGCCATAACCAACAACAACCGCTTTTTTACCCGCTAGAAGGTGGTCAGTCGCTCGCTTAATGGCATCGTTGAGACTGTGTCTGCAGCCGTACTTATTGTCGCATTTGGATTTCGTTACAGAATCATTAACGTTGATGGCTGGAACTTTGAGTTCACCCGCGGCAAGCATTTCATACAAGCGATGAACACCTGTCGTAGTCTCTTCGGTCACGCCGTGAACAGCCTCGAGTACTTGTGGATATTTGTTGTGGAGTAGAGACGTTAGATCTCCCCCGTCATCCAAAATCATATTGGCATTCCAGGGCACGCCGTCTTTTAAAACTTGCTGTTCTAGGCACCACTCATATTCGTCCTCTGTTTCACCTTTCCAGGCGAAGACAGGCGTTCCGCTAGCAGCAACAGCTGCCGCGGCATGATCTTGAGTGGAGAAAATATTACAAGACGTCCACCGTACTTCAGCACCTAAATCGATCAGTGTTTCAATAAGAACCGCAGTCTGAATAGTCATATGAATGCAGCCCAAAATACGTGCGTCGGCCAATGGCTGCTCAGCACGATACTTTTCACGCAGTGCCATCAAGGCGGGCATTTCAGATTCGGCGATGGAGATTTCTTTCTTACCCCAGTCTGCTAACGAAATATCGGCAACTTTATAGTCGGCGAAGTCTTTATTACTGTTAATGTTTTGACCTATTGCAGTCATCATGTAGTTCCTTATAGATTTAAATTAAATTTAGTAGATTTTAGTGGTTAAAGCGCCTTTTTTAATAACGCGACTTTGTCAGTATTTTCCCAGGTAAAGTTTTCTTCCTCACGGCCAAAGTGTCCATAGGCAGCGGTTGGTTGATAGATAGGTCGGCGTAAATCCAACATCTCAATTAGGCCGCTAGGGCGAAGGTCAAAGTGCTCACGGACTAGATTGATAATTTCATGGTCAGGAAGTTTTCCGGTACCGTAAGTGTCAATACTGATGGATGTAGGCTCAGATACACCAATAGCATAGGAGACTTGTATCTCACAGCGATCAGCAAGTCCGGCAGCGACTATGTTTTTCGCCACATAACGCCCAGCATAAGCCGCGGACCGGTCAACCTTAGTGGGGTCCTTACCAGAAAACGCGCCACCGCCGTGGTGTGCCATGCCGCCATAGGTATCAACGATTATTTTACGTCCGGTTAGACCACAGTCTCCTACCGGACCACCAATAATAAACTGACCCGTAGGATTAATATGATATTGGGTTCCCGAATGTAGCCACTCTTCAGGCAAAACTGGAGCAATAATTTCAGCCCGGACGGCTTCTTGAAGATCCGCCAAAGAAATATCGGGGGAGTGTTGTGTTGATAATACAACTGCATCTATTGCTACTGGCTTACCTTGATCGTAACGTAAAGTGACCTGGCTTTTAGCGTCTGGACGCAACCAGGGTAGAGTACCATTTTTGCGTACTTCTGCCTGCCGCTTCACTAACAAATGCGAATAATAAATGGGTGCTGGCATTAGCACATCGGTTTCGTTGGTGGCATAT
>CAJIZU010000003.1 GCA_905181925.1 gamma proteobacterium HTCC2207 | reverse complement strand
TTGCTCAAGAGCCTCGAGTATTTGTGCTTGCTCCGACTCGTCAAGTTGGTCCCATTCAGTGTCAATGAGCGTGCTTATTATGCCGCTAAGCGCATTGATCCCGTCCTCTTCGCCTGATAATGCGATTGTTATATGCTCTTCATCGACAACCTTAACGGTAGCGGTTTGGGTGTCAATTCCTTGCATCGTTGCCGTAGGTGTTTTGGCGACATCAGTCAAAACTTCATTTTGTTGCTCATTGGCGTAGGACGGCGAGCCGAGCCCCAAAGTAACGATCCCAATAGGAATAAGGTACATGCCTATTACGAGGGTTAAGCGTTTCAATAATCGCGCTTTCATAAAATTCTCCATATTGTATAAACTAGCCCAAAAAGATAGCATTTGGCTGTAGTTATTAAAAAGTAACTTTTTTGACAAGTACTGTTTGGTCATACTTAATACCAAATTTCCTCTTTATGACGCGGTTAGCAGTGAATTTAGATTCAAAAGAGTTTAAAGAATAGATTAACATGTGCCACAAACATTAATACACTTTCGAAAAGCGGATGAGAAGCGATGAAATTTACTGGTACTGATAACTACGTAGCCACTGAAGAACTTCAAATGGCAGTCAATGCAGCGGTCACTCTGCAGCGCCCACTCCTGATCAAAGGTGAGCCTGGCACAGGTAAGACTTTATTAGCTGAAGAGGTAGCTAAAGCACTTGGCAAGCCTCTTTTAGCGTGGCACATTAAATCGACAACCAAGGCACAGCAGGGTCTGTATGAATATGATGCAGTATCGCGTCTTAGAGATTCCCAACTTGGTAGCGATAAAGTTCAGGATATTGGCAACTACATCAGCAAAGGAAAGCTTTGGGAAGCCTTTACCGCAGACGAGCAGGTTGTGTTGTTGATTGATGAGATTGAAAGGCGGATATTGAATTCCCAAATGATCTGTTACTAGAGCTAGATCGAATGGAATTTCATGTTTACGAGACCGGGGAGACGATTAAAGCGATTCAACGTCCCATCGTGATTATTACTAGTAATAATGAAAAAGAATTACCGGATGCCTTTTTGCGTCGTTGTTTCTTCCATTTTATTAATTTCCCTGATCGGATGACGATGCAGCGTATTGTGGATGTGCATTTTCCAAAAATTAAGAAGCAGTTAGTCGACGACGCAATGGACATATTTTTTGATGTTAGAAAAATCCCAGGCTTGAAAAAGAAACCATCCACCTCTGAACTAGTGGATTGGTTGAAATTGATCATGTCTGATGATATCCCTGAAGATATCTTGACTAACCGTGATCCTACTAAGGCTATTCCGCCGTTGTACGGTGCTTTGTTAAAGAATGAGCAGGACGTGCACTTGTTGGAGCGTCTGGCGTTTATGACTCGGCGCGAAGCGAGATAAAAATTTATTTAAGAGCCTAACGTATGCTGATTAATTTTTTTAATACCCTCAAAAAAGCGAGAGTTCCAGTTTCAATTAAGGAGCTTCTTGATCTTTTGGCGGCTATGGAACAAAACCTTGCTTTTGGTTCTGTGGACGACTTTTATCTGTTGGCGCGCACTTGCATGGTCAAAGATGAAAAGTATTACGATAGGTTTGATCGAGCATTTGGTGCTTATTTTAAAAATCTTGAAAACATTGATGGGATTGTCGAAGCGCTATTACCCGAAGATTGGTTGCGGAAAGAGTTTGAAAAGCATTTTACCGACGAAGAGAAAGCCAAGGTCCAAAGCTTGGGTGGTCTTGAAAAGCTGATTGAAGAGTTCAAAAAACGTCTAGAAGAGCAGAAAAAGAGGCACGAGGGTGGTAACAAATGGGTAGGTACTAATGGAACTTCCCCTTTTGGTCATGGTGGCTTCAACCCTGAAGGCATACGCATGGGTGGCCCGGGCGGGAAAGGTACTGCGGTAAAGGTGTGGGACGAACGCCAGTACCAAGATCTGGATGACTCAGTACAAATTGGTACAAGAAATATTAAAGTTGCGCTGCGCCGGTTGCGCAAATTTGCTCGTGAAGGTTCTGCGGATCATTTAGATCTAGAGGATACTATTCGCAGTACGGCAAAAAACGCCGGTATGCTAGATATCAAAATGGTGCCCGAGCGAAGAAACGCAGTGAAGGTACTGATCTTTTTTGATGTGGGGGGTTCTATGGATCCTTACGTAAAACTCTGTGAGGAGCTGTTCTCTGCGGCTAAGACTGAGTTTAAGCACCTTGAGTACTTCTACTTCCACAACTGCCTCTATGACTATGTTTGGAAAGATAACCATCGTCGTCGTGAAGAACAACTTTCAACGCATGATTTGATTCATAAATACGCAGCAGATTATAAAGTGATCTTTGTAGGTGATGCGTCGATGGCTCCTTATGAGGTTACTAGTCCTGGTGGGAGTGTTGAGTACAACAATGAGGAAGCTGGTGCTGTCTGGATGCAACGTATGACAGAAACCTATGACAAGTTAGTCTGGTTGAACCCTGTGCAGGAAAAGTACTGGGACTACACCCCATCTATTACCATGTTAAAAGAGCTTACCGAAGATAAAATGTTTCCTCTCACTTTAGGCGGTCTTGAAAAGGCGATGGCATTATTGTCTCGCTAGATTGAGCTGCATCATAACTTACCCATGTTATCGGTAATTGACTACCGAGGGGTTACATATGCTTATTAGCGACGCAGTTATTCGCGCACGAAAAACCGTAGGAATGTCGGCTGAACAGCCTGCGTTTCCTGCTAGTTCGATTCTCCAGATCTGGACGCAGGCAGTCTCGGACTCATCGGCCAAACCGGCTTTTAGTTGTTTGGGGCAGACACTAAGTTACGGCGAAATTGACCAGCTTTCACGTCGCCTTGCCAGTTACTTACAGAAGACCCTAAAACTAAAAGCTGGAGATCGCATTGCGATTCAGCTGCCAAATCTGATTCAGTACCCAGTAGCAGTTATTGCCGCTATGAAACTTGGGTTGGTTGTTGTTAATACCAACCCAATGTATAGCGCGCGAGAATTAGTCCATCAATTGAGCGATTCAGGGGTTAAAGTCGTCATTGTGCTGGATCAGTTTTATGAAACCTTGTCCAAAGCTCTACCTCAAACCGAAGTGGAGAATGTCATAGTAACTCGGCCCATCGATTTGTTAAAACAACCAAAGCAAGCGGTCTTATCAGCGATAATGAAGTCCCTCGGTAAGCGACCTAAGATTCGAGGCAGTAACGTTATTGATTTTAAAGACACGTTATTAGTGGGCGGTAGTTACAGTCCCTATAGTTCCTCTTTAGATGACATATGTGCGCTTCAGTACACAGGAGGCACCACGGGTGCGTCAAAAGGCGTCAAACTAACTCAGGCTGGGTTGTTGTCAAACATCGCCCAAGCACTTGATGTTATATCGGCAAGCCCTGAATCGCTCAAGTACAGTGTTGCTGTGGCCCCTTTACCGCTCTACCACATCTACGCATACTCACTTTGCTTTGGAATGCTTCCGGCGATCCGTGGCCACTCGGTACTCATACCGGACCCCCGCAACATACCGCTTTTCGTGTCGGCGATTAAAAAGTTCGATTTTGATATTTTCTGTGGCTTGAATTCTCTCTTTGTGGCTCTCCTAAATAACAAAGACTTCCAAAAGTTAAATTTTAACCATTTAAAAATTACCCTATCAGGCGGCATGGCGTTAATGAAGTCTGTGGCCGATGACTGGCAGAAAGTCACGGGCTGTATCGTTAGTGAGGGTTACGGTATGACCGAATCGTCTCCAGTTATTTCAATGAATCCCTTGGGGTTTCAAAAGATAGGCACTGCTGGCATACCTGTGTCGGGCACCGACATCAAGGTGGTTGACGATCAAGGTATCGAGCAACTAGTCGATGGCATTGGTGAGTTATGTATTCGTGGCGGCCAGGTTATGGCGGGCTATTGGAAACAGCCAGAGCAAACTGCTGAGACGATTGTTGAGGGTTGGTTACACACCGGTGATATTGTGAGTGTTGATAAAGATGGTTATATCTCAATTGTTGATCGATTGAAGGATATGATCATTGTTTCAGGCTTTAACGTTTATCCCAACGAGTTAGAGCAAGTCTTGACGGGACATCCTTCGGTTGCTCAGTGCGCAGCGATTGGTGTCGCTGATGCTAAAGCAGGGGAAGTGGTTAAAATGTTTGTGGTGAAAGCCGACAAATCACTCACTCAGGATGAGGTAATCGAATTTTGTAGCCAGAATATGGCCGGCTACAAGGTCCCTAAACAGGTTGAGTTCCGAGAGGAGTTACCAACCACGAATGTTGGTAAGGTGCTGCGTAAGGACCTAAAGGCCGAGGAGCTTGCTGGGCAAGGCAAGGACGAATAAAAAAGGCTGGCTCTGTTAGAGTCAGCCTTCCGTTTTACAACACACTTAGCCTATAGCCGGTAAAGTACCGCGAGTAAACCAACGGTCGTTAGAACGACTGTGTAAGGCAGCGCCATAATAACCATGCGCATGTACGACAATCTAATCAATGGCGCTAGCGCTGAGGTCAGCAGAAAGAGGAATGCTGCCTGTCCATTGGGAGTAGCGACACTAGGAAGGTTCGTCCCGGTATTAATCGCTACGACTAACTTATCAAAGTGGTCACGCGTGATATCACCCGCATCGAACACCGACTTAATTTCATTGATGTAAACGGTCGCAACAAATACGTTGTCACTAATAGCGGATAAAACTCCATTAGCTAAAAAGAACATACCCGGTTGAACTGCTGGATCCTCTGCGAGTACCCACGCAATAACGGGTGAAAAGAGATGATTCTCATGAATAACCGCTACGATGGCAAAGAAGACGACTAACAGCGCAGTAAATGGCAGTGCTTCCTCGAATGCATGACCGATGCGATGTTCATCAATAACACCGTTGAAGGCGGTCAGCAGGATAATTACCATCAGACCGATCAATCCAACTGCTGCCCAGTGAAAGGCAAGGCCGAACACTAGAATTAACGCTACAACAAACTGTACTACCAGCGCCGCATTGTCACTCTGAGTGCGCTTTGATGCTTCATGATCACTCGACGCTTGCAGTACTTCACGAACCGCTGCAGGTAATTGAGCGCCATAACCGAGGATCTTTGTTTTTTCTAGTAACACACAGGTGATGAGGCCACAGGCCAAAACAGGCATGGTCACTGGTGCCATACGGACAAAAAACTCGATGAATTCCCACCCGGCGCGCTCTGCAATAAGCAGATTTTGCGGTTCGCCAACAGTCGTGCAGACGCCACCTAATGCTGTACCGACTGCGCCATGCATAATTAAACTACGCAAAAAAGCTCTGAAGTCTTCTAAGTTAGTCTGGTGTTCTGCGAGCAGGCCGCTGTCATCGGTGTGGTCATGGCCTTCATCGGTTATTGATTTTCCCGATGCGATTTTGTGATAAACCGAATAAAATCCCACCGATATCGTGATTAAAACCGCGGTGACAGTAAGTGCATCTAAAAATGCTGACAAAAAAGCGCCTGCAAAACAAAACATAAATGACAGCGCTGTTTTTGATTTCACTCCGAGAAGAATTTTGGTGAACACGAACAACAGCATGTCTCGCATAAAGTAAATTCCGGCGACCATGAACATAAGCAACAGTATTACTTGGAGATTAGCTGAAACCTCTGCATAAACAGCGTCAGGACTTGCCATGCCTATGAGGATAGCCTCAATGGCCAATAGTCCGCCTGGTTGTAATGGATAACACTTGAGAGCCATTGCTAAGGTGAAGATAAACTCGGCAATCAGAGCCCATCCGGCGACAACAGGGCCTGCGGTGAACATTAGAAGGGGGTTTAGGACTAAAAACGCGATAATGGCGGATTTATACCAGTCGGGCGCATCACCCAAAAAATTTGCTTTAAATGCCTGTGGCAGAGTCGATGCCATTTGTAGTCTCCTAGGTTATTTATTAATATTCCGTTTGATAACATTAGCGATACTAGGTAAAAATCAGTGTCGCTAGGGCAAGATAATACAGCCTTTCATGATAGACTTTAACCACTAAAAATAACTCGAGCGACCTTATCTTCACGCCCCTCATAATGCAAGGGATCAAGATACATTTCAATATGAAAAAGGAAAAACTACGGTGACAACTCCCCTGAACTTAGAAGGACTTTATGCATCATCACTTCGCGTAGATAGTAAAAAAAAATGGGTAGTGGCGGTCATTGGTGGTGATATTTTGTTATTCGGGTCTCACGGTAGTAAACCAGCATTAGCTATTGCCGCAGAGGATGCCGACGTGCTCAAGTTCTTTCGTGAAGGTCGTTTGCATATCGGTCAGTGGTGGGGTAGTGACTGTGAGGTTTGGGACCTTACGCCAGAGGCAGCTGGCTGTGATGGTTTTAATCGGGTCGAGTTACGTACGCTGTTAGCACAATCAGCAGATGCAGAGTTCTCGCTGGCGAGTCGTGCAACACAGTTGTTAGATTGGCAGAAAAAACATCAATTCTGCGGTCAGTGCGGGGCTGTCAATCGAATGTCAGAAACTGAACATGCACTGATTTGTGAGCCTTGTGTAATTAGGCAGTATCCGAGGATCTCACCCTGTGTAATAGTGGCTGTAGTAAGCGGTGATCGATGCTTGTTTGCTCGCCATCCTAGGTGGCCTGAGAATCGATTTAGTACGCTTGCTGGATTTATTGAAGCGGGTGAAAGCGCGGAACAAGCACTACATAGAGAAGTGTTTGAAGAAGTCGGACTAGAGATACATAATATTCGCTATGTTGGCAGTCAAGCTTGGCCATATCCCGGGCAACTAATGCTGGGTTACATTGCTGACGCTAAAACTGAAGATATTAAGATAGATGGTGTAGAGATAGCAGAAGCCCACTGGTTTAAGTATGATCAGCTACCCTCAGTCGTGGCACCGCCAACCATTATGGCAGGGCGATTAATACAGCTGTTTGTTGAGGAATCTAAAGCGCGATATGATTAATATGATAGGTTTTCTTAGCGTCGGCTAACGATAAGCTCGCTCTTTTTTATGTAATGATTTTTTGGAGATTAAATTGGAATTTTTATTTGAATACGGTCTATTTTTTGCAAAGGTTGCAACGCTTTTAGTAGCCTTTGTCGTGGTAGTTAGTGTCGTTGTTGGTGCTAGTCAAAAAAATAAATATGGGGAAGGAAGAGGGCACTTAGAGATAACGCCACTCAATCAGCAATTTGAAGATCTGAAAGACACTATGTTGATCGCCACAACCGATGAATCATTGCAAAAAGCAGAGGAAAAAAAGTTAACCAAAGCTAAAAAGAAGTTACTTTCTGAGCAAAAGAAGACGGCTAAAAATGTCAGCGAATCAGATACGACAAAAAGAAGTAAAGTCTACGTGCTTAACTTTGATGGCAATATTAGTGCATCAGCTGTAGGCCATCTGCGAGAAGAAATTACGGCAGTACTGACCCAGGCAACGCCTAATGATGAAGTGCTGCTCAAGTTAGAAAGCGCTGGGGGTATGGTTCACAGTTACGGTTTGGCGAGCAGCCAGCTTGATCGGCTGCGTAAGAAAAATGTCCCTTTGACAGTCTGTGTTGACAAAGTTGCCGCAAGCGGAGGATACATGATGGCATGTGTAGCTGACAAAATACTGGCTGCTCCCTTTGCTATTATTGGCTCTATAGGGGTTGTCGCACAGATGCCGAATTTTAATAAGGTATTAAAAAAGCATGATGTCGAGTTTGAATTGCTGACAGCCGGCGAGCATAAACGGACGCTCACGATGTTTGGTGAGAACACTGAAAAAGGTCGAGAAAAATTCATTGAAGAACTCGAAGAAACACATCAGCTTTTCAAAGAATATGTCTCAACGCGTCGCCCGCAGATCGATATTAACAAGATTGCTACTGGCGAGATCTGGTATGGCTCTAGGGCCAAAGATATAAAGCTGATAGATGATATTCAGACTAGTGACGAGTATTTGGTATCCCGTATAGAAGACGCTGATGTCTTTGAAGTGGCGTATGTGTTTAAAAAGAAACTCCATCAGCGTCTTGGGATAGCCGCCGAAGAGAGCGCCGACCGATTGCTCGTTAAATGGTGGTCTCGGTTGACCCAAAGCTCTAACAAACACCTCTAATCAGTATATTGATCAGTCACGGCGTAACTTGTCGTTAATGGCAATCGGGCTCGGGAAGTTAAAGACCACAATGTAACTGGAGACTAAAAACGTGATGATAGCAACAGCTTGTATGAGGTGTGATGAATGAGTCCCAATCAGTCCGGTACTAAAGGCTAGATAGGCAATCATTAACGAAAACTCGCTGTTCTGGCCGAGCCTGAAGCCAATGTCCCATGCAAGACTCTCAGTCTCGCTGTGTGACTTTAAAAGCCGATGATAGATAACTGGTTTGATGGCAAGCATCAAGCCAGCAAGAATTATTGCCGGGACAATAATGGCAGCCAGGAGTGACAAGTTAAATCCTGCGCCCAAAGAGAAGAAGAATAAAATCAGAAAGAAATCTCTTAGTGGTTTGAGATTTAATGCAATAAATTGAGCGATGGGGCTTGTTGCCATAGCAATGCCGGC
>CAJIZU010000002.1 GCA_905181925.1 gamma proteobacterium HTCC2207 | reverse complement strand
TAATCTAAAGACATTTCGTTTTGAGGCCTCCGAAGTCGACGCAATGGAGCAGTTACTTGAAGATAAGTCACTTGAAGATCTCTCTGTTGTGCAACTTTGTAACGCACTGGGTCTTGAGTATGAGGGTCGCAAAGACTATGCGCGGGCCTTTCATTATTTTGAGCGCTGCAATCAGACTCGTCGACAATTAGAAAAATACGATCCGGTGGGACATGAAGTTCTAATCAATCAAATTATCGATGTGTTTAACGCTGATTTTTTTCAAGAACATAAAGGGCTGGGTAATCTCGATAGCTCTCCGATATTAGTGGTGGGACTTCCGCGATCGGGTTCAACTCTAATTGAGCAAATTTTGGCTAGCCATAGCCAAGTGGAAGGCACACACGAATTGAGTGATCTTGCTCAAATGGTACAAGATTTAAAAAGGAAGAGTCCTCGCGGTACGCATTTCCCTGAGAACATGCGCGAAAAAAAGGTACAGTCATGGCACGACATTGGTGGCCAGTATCTTCAAAGAACAGAAAAATATCGCAGCGGCACAGTACACTTTATTGATAAAAACCCGAACAACTTTATCTATTGCGGCCTACTTCAAATTATTTTGCCCAATGCAAAAATTATCAATGCTCGTCGCCATCCTTTAGACAGCAGTTTTGGTAGTTATAAACAATTGTTCGCCAGTGGCCAGCCCTTTAGCTATGACCTCTGCGAATTAGGAGAATACTATATAGAGTACCAACGTTTAATGGACCACTGGCATGCGGTGATACCCGGAAAGGTATTAGATGTGAACTATGAAGATGTGGTGGCTGACCTCGATACTCAGGTGAAGCGGATATTAGATTATTGTGAGCTGCCTTTTGAAGAAGCCTGCATGCGCTTTCATGAGACAGACCGAGCGGTCAAAACCGCTAGTTCAGAGCAGGTTCGCAAGCCTATCTACGCAAGTACAGTAAATTTATGGAAAAACTATGAACCTTATATTGATGAGTTAATTGAAATTTTGGAGCCTCTACTGCAAAAGTTACCCTCTGACCAACAACCCATATCAATCATTAATATGACCCAATAAACACTTAGGCACGCTAAATGCTTTTTGCTAATTAGGTGCAAAAAAATGGGCAGCTACCTCTTTGGGGGTGTTGGATATAGCAAAAATTTTCCATAAACTCAGGTAGGAGGGCGTTAATAAAAAAGCAATTAGATTGAGTTGTTTTGTGGTAATGATTGGAAAAATGTTTTACATTCAACGTAGAACAATAAAAATTTTAGGACTTTGGCTAGCTCTGGGGAGTAATAATTTATGATCAAGCAACATTCACGAATTAAGATGGCGCCGTTAGCAGCAGCTATTACAGCTGCATTAGGACTGACACCTTTGGCGTATGCTCAAGATGATGAAGTGTCATCTCGAGCCATCGAAGAGGTATTAGTTACCGCACGAAAACGATCAGAATCAGCACTTGAAATCCCATCGAGCATCCAAGCCTTATCCGGTGATGACTTGAAAGAAATGGGCGCTCGTGGCATGGCTGACTATGTACGGTTTATGCCGGCTGTCACTGTCGTTGATTATGGCGCTGGCTCCTCCACAGTGGTTTTCCGGGGCGCTACGACAAGCTCGGGTTACGTCGGTCAATCCACTTCAGCTGTATACCTTGATGAATTAGCGATCACTACCACGGGGCAACAGCCCTCGGTGAGAATGGTAGATATTGCACGAATCGAAGCCTTAGCTGGCCCCCAAGGAACGCTTTATGGTGCGGACTCTCAAGCTGGCACACTAAAAATTATCACCAACAAACCAGAAATGAATGTGTCTGAGGTAATACTGGATATCGGCGTTCGCGCCGGAGCAGAAAGTGCAGGCAGTCATGAT
>CAJIZU010000001.1 GCA_905181925.1 gamma proteobacterium HTCC2207 | reverse complement strand
AGATCTAATGCATGGTGTTATTATTCAATCGGGTAACGATGCTGCTATCGCGCTAGCTGAGCATGTCGCTGGTGGCGAGCATGCCTTTGCTGATCTTATGAATCAACAAGCTGAGCTTCTAGGCATGACCAATACCCAGTATATGAATTCAACAGGGCTTCCTGCCGAAGGAATGTTTACTTCGGCACGCGACCTATCAAAAATTGCGCGGGCGATAATTCGTGATCACCCAAAATACTACGAGATATATTCAAAAAAGTACTTTGAACATAACAATATTAATCAACCTAATCGTAATCGCTTGTTGTGGCGCGATAAGAGTGTCGATGGGCTGAAAACTGGCAGAACTCAAGAAGCTGGTTACTGCTTAGTGTCTTCGGCTAAGCGGCGAGATATGCGTCTGATCGCCGTTGTTCTTGGTGCGACCAATGATGAATCTAGAGCACGTGAATCACAACGACTACTGTCCTATGGATTCAGATATTTCGATACTCAAGTGGTCTATTCTGCGGGTGACATCATAAAAGCTAATGCCAAATTATGGTACGGCGAAGAAGAATTCTTAAATTTAACTATTGCTGACGACGTCGTACTCACATTCCCTCGTGGATCAGAAAAAATACTGAAAGCAGAAGTTACACTTAGTGACGTTATTGCAGCACCTATCGTAACAGGTCAGGTACTTGGCAATTTACAGGTCAGCTTGAACAAAGCGCTGTTGGTTGATGTACCCCTAGTTGCAGAAAAAGATATTGCTGAGTCGGGTCTTTTTGAGCGACTCTTTGATTGGATAATTCTTTTCTTTACAGATCTCCTATCATGAGAACGTTGATATGAATGATCAAGAACCGCCAAAGATCGAATTTCCTTGTGACTACCCTATTAAAATTTTAGGTGAGGCTAATGGTAGCTTTATCGAGCATATATTAGCTGTAATGGACAACCATGCCCCAGGCTTTGATCGACAAAAGATTTCAGTGCGCGACAGTAGTAAAGGTCGCTGGCAATCGGTAACAGTGACCATTATTGCCACCGGCAAGCCACAATTGGATGATATATTTGCTGCTCTAAAAACTAGCGCCAGCGTTAAAATGGTGCTCTGACCATGGTCACTGCATCGTCGCTTATTATTCGTCATCTTGGATGTCAGAACTACACCAAAATATTTACCTTGATGAAAGCCTTTACCGATCAGCGGAACATATCGACTCGAGATGAGATTTGGTACGTGGAGCATAATCCAGTATTCACTCAAGGGCAGGCTGGCAAAGATGAATACATTCTAGTTGCCGGTGACATTCCAGTAGTAAAAAGTGACCGTGGGGGCCATGTTACTTATCATGGTCCAGGTCAGATTACGGCATATCTGTTAATCGATTTGAAGCGTCTTAATATTGGGGTGCGTGGATTGGTCTCTTTAATCGAAAAAGCACTTGTAGATACCTTAGCCCACTGGGATGTAGAAGCTACGCCACGCAGCGATGCACCAGGTGTTTATGTCTCTAATGGAAAGAAAATTGCTTCCCTGGGTTTACGTATTCGAAAAGGATGTAGCTACCACGGTTTAAATTTCAACGTTGATATGGATATGTCGCCGTGGCAACGAATAAACCCTTGTGGCCTAGGTGTTGAAATGACTCAACTCGCTGACTTAATAGATACTGCGCCGCCTACCTTAGATCGGGTGATCGATAAATTAACCAACCATCTGATGGAAGGACTCGGCTATAATAGCGTTGAAATGGCCGCAGGCCTACCTGCTTTAACTGATGAATTCTAAGGATTATTATTCGTAGTGGATACTATCGTACCAATAAAAACAATAAATGCAGATAAGCTTAATCGCGAAACGATAAATCTCATTCCAACTATTGAGCTTCAGACCGCACCTCCTAAGCGGACTCGTCGTTTGCAAGCCGGCGAGAAGTTACGTAGTGCAGATAAGGTAGAGAGGATACCCGTTAAGGTTATTCCGACAACTGAAATACAGCGTAAACCATCCTGGATGCGTGTACGTTTATCCGCATCACCCAAAGTACAAGAAATAAAGCAAATTTTGCGTCGTCATAAAATGTCTACAGTCTGTGAAGAGGCTGCCTGCCCAAACTTGCATGAATGCTTTAGTGGAGGCACCGCCACTTTTATGATCATGGGTGAAATTTGTACTCGGCGCTGTCCATTTTGTGACGTCAGCCACGGTAAACCTAACAAACTGGATGCCGCGGAGCCAAAAAATTTAGCATTAGCCATTCATGAGATGGCTCTCAATTATGTGGTAATTACTTCAGTAGATAGAGATGATCTGCGCGATGGTGGCGCACAACATTTTGCTGACTGTATTCGTGAAGCAAGGCTTCTATCACCAGAACTTAAAGTAGAGATCTTAGTCCCTGATTTTCGTGGTCGCATGACCCCTGCACTCGATATTATGAGCGCTACTCCACCCGATGTCTTTAACCACAACATGGAAACTGTGCCACGTCTTTATCGAGAAGCCCGTCCTGGTGCTAACTACGCCTGGTCATTAAAACTACTGAAGGAATATAAAGCTCGCAACCCTCAGATACAGACTAAATCGGGATTAATGGTCGGTCTCGGTGAAACCAAAGATGAACTATTGAGAACCCTAGATGATCTGCGGGAGCACGATGTAGATATGCTGACGGTTGGCCAATACTTGCAGCCATCTCCGAGCCATCTGGCGATTGATAGGTTTGTTCACCCTGATGAATTTGCTGAATACACTGAATATGCATATAAGATTGGCTTTAAACAAGCCGCCTGCGGTCCCTTAGTACGATCAAGCTACCACGCCGACAAACAAGCCCGTGGAGAGAAGGTCAGCTAGCTATATAGCGCTAAAGCAGACTAACACGAATAGTTTTTTGATCGAGGGGGTAGACCTAGAGCCAGCTATTCCTTAAAGACCGATACGGAGCAGTGTTCTAAGGTTAATCTTTTGTCCAAACTTCCCGAACGGGCTCACCAAAGTCATCGTAAATTACTTTCTTCTTTGCCCGCTCAGTCTTCGCAGAAACTTTTGGTGGCACCTTTTTCTTTTTGCGGTTGTCTAAGGCAGAAACAACATCATTGATATAGGTCCGAGTTTTTGGAGGCTCTCCACTAACAAACGCGGAACGTCCTCTCGGCTTGTCTGCTGGCTCACCCGTTTCTCCCGCCTGGTGCTGTTTAATCTCACCACCAAGAGAAATATATTCCTCAGTCTTGCGGCGCAGTTCACTGCGAATGGAGTTTTTACTTGATTGATTCTTCAACTCTTTATTCCAAAAACGGCCAATTGGATAGTTTAACAAAAAGGCCTTATGTTTTAAACAGTGGGTAATGGAAATTCGTCATTACAGGCCGCTAGTCAAAAAAATCTAGCTGTAATCCTATCTCTTGCTGTCGCGTATCCACAAATCGAACGCCCAAACCTAAAAGGCGCACCGGTCGTCCACCGCGCGCCAAAGCTTGCACGAGTAAATCTTCAAAACTCTGCTGGGACATCCCTTTACTCAACTGTCGCTCAACGGTCGTGCTAGTGAAATCATTAAACTTGACCTTAATAAACTGCTTAGTGACTAAATAATCACTATCGATACGTCTCAGGCGGCTACGTAACTCTAATAACAGGTCTGATATTTTATCTTTACAGGCGGCTTGATCGGGTAAATCATCTGAATATGTATGTTCAACACTGAGTGATTTTCGACGACTATCAGAATTGACTGATCGATTATCTATCCCTGTACTCAAGTCATGAAGACGTTTTCCAAAGGTGCCAAACTTATCTACCAACTCTATGAGAGAGCGCTGCTGGAGATCCCCACAGGTCTTGATTCCCAACCGTTGGAGTTTCTCATTAGTTACCTTACCTACACCGAATATTCGTTTTACAGCCAATGTTTTAACAAACCCTTCAACTTCCTCCGGAGTAATCACGAACTGTCCGTCTGGTTTATTTAAGTCGCTGGCGACTTTAGCCAAAAATTTATTGGGGGCGATACCTGCCGAGGCGGTAACACCCACTTCCTCAGCAATAGTTTGTCTTATTTGTTGCGCTATCAGAGTTGCACTGCCACGACATTCCTGGCAATCAGTGACATCTAGATATGCTTCATCTAAAGAGAGAGGCTCAACTTTATCGGTGTAGCGATAAAATATCTGACGTATTTGATGAGCTGCTTTTCGATATTTTTCCATGGTCCCAGGAATGACGACCAGATCGGGACAAAGCCGCAGAGCATGAGCTGTGGGCATAGCCGAGTGAATACCGAACTCCCGCGCTCTGTAATTACAGGTAGCGACCACTCCACGGCGATCCGATTTACCCCCAATGGCAATGGGCAGTGATCGCAGAGAGGGGTCATCTCGCATCTCTACAGCTGCATAAAAACAATCACAGTCGCAGTGAATGATTTTTCTCACACAGGCACCTTCTACCGTTTTACTCTACAGCATCGTCTTCAAATTGATGATCAGCTACTCTAAACCCTAGTCGTTTGGAGATAATCTCAGGGAGCAACAACATGGCAGGGGTCAACAACAAGGTTAGTATCGTAGAAACCGCAAGTCCATTGACAATTGCACTTGCCAGAGGCTGCCACCAGGAGGCTACCATACCACCTACCGTATAGCTCCGAGCTACCAAATCTATACTCAGACCATTTGCTAAAGGTAACAAACCCACAATTGTAGTAATCGAAGTCAGCATAACAGGTCTAAACCGAGATTTAGCCGCCGTATAGACTGCTTCAGCAGATGTTAATGCACGGTTATGTCGCCGAAGATAATTGTAGGTATCAATCAGAACAATATTGTTATTAACGACAATACCGGCCAATGCGACAATACCAACACCCGTTAACATAGTACTAAAAGTAGCCTGTGCGACTAACAGACCAAGCAGAACACCTGCTGTAGACAGAACTACCGAAAACAAAATTAGCCCTGCTTGATAAAAGCTATTAAATTGCATAACCAGCATAATCATCATTACTGACATTGCCAAAGTAAACGCAGTCGATAAAAAATCAGCCGCCGCAGTCTGTTCTTCATTGGCGCCACGAAAACGAATTTTTACGGCTGATTTATCCTCCTGCTGCTGAACCCACTGTTCAATAAGTTGCGTTTGATCGTCGACTAAGTAACCAGCTTCTGTGCTCGCCAAAATGAAAACCGTTTCCACCATGTCGATACGCTTAATAGAGTCAACTCGCGGTTTGGCGATACGATTGGTGAAACTACTGATGGATACCGCTCCATTTGGCGTGTTTACTCTCAAATCATCAATAGATTTTAGCTGCCTATCTTGCTTTGGGAATCGTAGTCTAATTTCCACTTCATCATCAGAATCGTCTGGCCTAAACTGTCCAACCATAATACCTCCGGTGACCATTTGAACCATATTTCCCACATCAGCTACATTGACACCAAGCATAGCGGCACGAGGACGATCAACCTCTATTTCCCATTGGATACCTGCCAGCGGCAAGGTATCTTGAAGGTCAGTTACCCCGTCTACATTTTCTGCAATCCACTGCCGCAGCTCAGCAGTCTTGCGATACATCGCTTGCCGATCTGGCGAAGAGAGCTGAATTTGAATATCTTTCCCCGTCGGGGGCCCTGTATCTACCTCTTTTCCAGTGGCATAAATTCCAGGAAGGTTTGCAATTTTTCCTCGGATTTCAGTGAAAACAGCGTCACTGCCTCTGTCGCGTTCTTCCCTGGGATACAGTTCGACCAACATACTACTGATTTGATCACGACTGACATCAGTCCCATAAACTGAGAAATTACCAGAATTGCTGTACCCATAAACCTGATGAACCCCATCGATTGAACTGACAATACGGCTTACCTTTAAGGTGATTTTTTCCTGCTCACTTATCGACAGGTTACCTTGAGCACGCACATTGACTATGCCATATTGGCTCTCTATGGATGCAAAGAACTCCTGGCCGGCATTGAACTTTCCGTACAAGAAAAAGATCCCTACAATTAACGACATCGCTATCAAAACTGCTTTAAAAGGTGCCTCAATGACAGGCGTTAAAAGTTTTAGGTAGAAATCCTGCAATGGCTTAAATAGTGTTTTAGCCGCCGCTTCTGATTCATGGTCCTCTGGTAACTTTTTACGCTTACCACGACGACGAGCCATCACAATGCCCATGGTCGGTGCAAAAATAAGAGCATAGGTCAGTGACCATGCTAAAACGGCGAAAACAGTAATGGGTAGGTACGACATAAACTCACCAGAAACCCCCGGCCAAAATAGTAATGGCAGAAAAGCCGCTAGTGTGGTTCCTGTAGAGGCAATTACAGGAATCGCCATTCGTTGAACGGCAGTAATATAAGCATCACGCGTAGACAGACCCTCAGCGCCTTTAGTACTCGCGAACTCCACAACTACAATGGCGCCGTCAATCAGCATCCCCAAGGAGAGTAAAAGACCAAACATAACCATAAAATTAAAGCTCTGCCCGAGCAGATTAATAATAATGAGTGCACCTAAAAGGCAAAAGGGAATACCGAAACCCACCAAAAGACCTGATTTGATACCGAGGGTGGCAACCACTAAAATTAGCACTAAACACATCGCCGTGATGATGTTGCCTTGTAACTCGTTGATCATTTGATTAGTCATTTCTGAACTATCAAAGGTATAACCAATATCCATGTCAGCAGAAAACTGGTCACGTGATTGACTTACTGTCTCTCGAGAAGCCTCAACCGTTTTAATCAAGTTGGCAGACAATCGTTTACGGACATCAATGGCAATAGTCTTTTCACCATTAATGAAACTGTAGCCTGCCGCATCCTTGAACGTTCGGCGCACATCTGCCACATCCCCTAAGGTGACTGATCCTTCAGAATTGTTGCGTATGGGCAAAGCGCGAATGTCCTCAGCCGTTTCAATCAGCGCAGGAACTTTGATACCAAAGCGTCCTTGAGCAACATCCATTTCACCGGCAGGAATTAGTAAGTTGTTTACGCTAATGGCTCGTACAATCTCATTAATATTTAGACCGTACTGCTCTAATCTGGAGGGATCAATCACAACATCGACAACTTCATCGCGATGACCCGAAATATCAGCGGTGAGTACCTCTGGAAGTATTTCTAATTGTCGCTGATAAAACTTGGCAGCACGAAATAATTCTCGCTCAGAAACTTTAGCCCCTGAAAAAGTAATCACCACCGCTGGTTCGGGGCTTGGACTCAGCTCAGATACAACAGGCTCTTTAGTGTCTTGTGGGAATTCTGCCTTTGCTCGGTCTACGGCTTCACGCACATCAGCCAGGGATTGCTTTATATTATCCCCTGCTTCAAATTCTACCGTGATAACGACTGCACCCTCACGGGCGGTTGCTTTCACTTCATCTAGACCGTCTAGGATTTTGAGTTCTTTTTCTATCGGCCTAATTAATAACCGAGCGCCATCCTCAGGAGAAATTCCATCATGCCGAACCACAATCATAACAACCGGCAACGTAACATTAGGGTTAAGCTCTACTGGCATAGATAGACGTGAACCAGCACCAGCAATAAGCACCAATAGCATGATGGCGAGCGTGGCTCGCGAGTGTTCGATAATTAGTCGTAAGAAGCTCATGAAATTTAAAACCTACTTTAAATTTTAGCGATATTATTCAAAAAAGTAGGCTCGACCAGCTCACCGTCTATCACGTAATTTTGCCCTACAGTAATAACATTAGCTACCTCAGGTAAGCCAGATACCCAAATTCCAGCGCCTATTTCACCAAGTACTGTGACTGATATTGATTGCGTGATATTTCCAGATGACACAATACGGACTGCCATACCGCCTTGATCATTTAGTAAAGTACTACTCGCGGGAATTAAGTGAGCCTCAATGCCCTCGGTAGGAATTTCAAGGCGAGCAGACAAGCCTGCTCGAATAGATTTATTACTATTTTTCACTAAAGCCTCAAGCCGATAGCTTTGAGTCGTATGATTTGCTTGATGAGCAATGTAACTTACTATGGCCTCAATAGGTCCATTTAAACCAATACTAGCAGATGCGACACTACTCACTTTGACCTTACTGACTTCATGCTCATTGACTAGCGCTGTCACCTTTATTGGGTCCAAATCGACTAACAATGCACAAATTGTACCGGGGACAACGTAGTCTCCAATTTCCAATGCTCGCGTTTCAATAATGCCATCGAATGGAGCCACAACGTTTAAATGGCCAATATCAAGTTGGGCACGTTTCAAATTTGCTTTGGCAGTTTCAAGCGTGGCCCTAGCCTGCGCAATAGCCACTTCCGACTGAAACCCGGCACTTTTTAGGGTTATGGCTCCTCGATAGGCAATGGACGATTGTTCAAGGTGCGCTTTCGCTTGGTCCAGACGAAAGTAGCGGTCTTCTTTACTGATCTCACAAATCACTTGTCCCTTTGTAACAGCAGTACCTTCTTCCACCAAAACAGCTGAAATTTTACCGACTATTTGAGCGGCTAAATTCACTGACCGATTTGGCTGAGTATTCGCACGCAGAGACAGAGCAGGCTTATATAACTCTTTCTGAAAAACAGTAACCTGAACGCCAGTGGGTGCTGTTGCTCTTACTGTGCTCTCTTTAGACTGAGACGAACTTATCAATCCACTCGCAAACCAAATTACTAATGACAGTAAGAAAATCGCCGCCAACCGAATATTGTTATTCACAGTAAAACTCCCAAATTAAAACTTTTTAAACTAGCCAACAAAAAGCCCTTAATACCTAATACTACTAAAATTTTAATAGTATACGGAATACTTTGTGGGGCGTTTTTGTTATTTGTCAGTTCCGTATGACTCTCTAGGCGATCAATATAGATTCAGCCACCAGTTTCAAAATAGTCAGATGATCATTATACTAGCGCACCATTTTGATAGGGAGATATATTCAGCCGTATAGGGAGACATTTTCAATCACGTTATAATACCATAAACAGCATACTAAAAAATGTCATATGACATGTAAAGTGCTGTATGATTTCTTCTCTATCATGCCATAAAGGGCATCTCAAATATTTAGATCAGTTTCCGAAGAAGTTCACACTATCTAACCTATTGGCTTAACCTAGATATATTTTTATTCCGCCACATCTCCCTTGCAGCTATGACAAGGAAACTCCTCTAAAATTAGCACTTTTCTTCCATAGATTACCCTGAATAAATCAAATACGATCGCTCAAACTATAGATAGCGCCTAGCCAATTTTTTGACAAATCGTTATAATCGGCTAATTAAACATCAATCGCTAAATTACGGACCTAATAACATGAGCTATAACGATATTCCTGCTGGTAAAGACCTGCCAAATGATATAAACGTGGTGATTGAAATTCCAGCAAATCATGACCCCATAAAATATGAAGTGGACAAAGAGTCTGATGCCATTTTTGTTGATCGCTTTGTTGCAACGCCTATGTTTTACCCAGCCAACTACGGGTATGTGCCACAGACGCTATCAGAAGATGGGGATCCATTAGATGTGTTGGTAGTTACGCCTTACCCAGTGATGCCAGGAGCAGTTATACGTAGTCGCGTAGTAGGTGTGCTCAATATGAGTGATGAGTCAGGGATTGATGCTAAATTGTTGGCCGTACCGCACTCTAAATTAACTAAAATTTATGACCATGTAAAAGAAGCAAGTGATCTTCCTGAGCTTCTAATCCAGCAAATTGTCCACTATTTTGAGAACTATAAATCTCTAGAGCCTGGCAAGTGGGTGAAAGTCGATGGCTGGGATGATGCGGCTGCCGCCAAGAGAGAAGTCCTAGCTTCGCGAGAACGCCACCTCGCTCAAGATTAGTTTGATGAGCGTAGACCCTCTCTTGAGAGGGTCTACAATTTAGCGTTTAGCGTTTAGTGTTTAAACAACTCTTCAAAAAGATCATCGCTACTTAAATCATGTTGGTGGAGTAAATCGCGTAACCTGCGTAATCCGTCTACTTGAATCTGACGCACCCTTTCTCTGGTCAAACCGATCTCGGACCCAATATGCTCTAGCGTCTGCTCATTATGGTGCATTAAACCAAATCGTCGAACCAGCACTTCCCTTTGCTTCTCAGGCAGTTGCTGCAACCATCCCTCTAAAACTGAGGACAAATTATTGGTCTCGGCCTGACTCTCTGGACTTAACGTTGAGATGTCAGCTACCGTATCGATTAGCGCTTTATCTTGATCAGCTATCTGCGCATCAATGGACGAAACTCGCTCACTAAGACTAAGAATTTTAAGTACATCTTTAATTGGTTTATTGACCTCAGCAGCAATTTCTTCCGGTGTTGGGTCATGATCTAGCCTTTGAGCTAACTTCCGTGAGGCACGCAAATAAATATTTAATTCCTTGACCACGTGGACAGGTAACCTAATCGTCCGCGTTTGATTCATTATTGCGCGCTCGATTGTTTGCCTAATCCACCACGTAGCATATGTCGAGAAGCGATAACCCAACTCTGGATCAAATTTTTCTACCGCTCGCATCAATCCTATATTCCCTTCTTCGATCAGGTCCAACAACTCTAGGCCCCGATTAAGGTAACGACGCGAAATTTTAACCACCAAACGTAAGTTACTCTCTATCATCATTTGACGAGAACGTTCGCAACCCTGCTGGAATTTTCGGGAGTAGAGGACTTCTTCCGAAGCGGTTAAGAGAGGCACAAAGCCAATTTCTTTGAGATAAATACTGGTCGCGTCGACAACTCGACGGGCCGGACTTTCACTTGCTTTATTCTTTCTAGCGACTAAGGACAGCGCCTCAAATTCGTCGCCAACTGCATCTTCAACCATCTTTGCAACTCCTTTGCAAAACTAAATTTATAATGGCGCCCAATCTAGACGCCAATTCTTGAAGAACTTGAAATAATAAAATCTGACTATTTCAGGTAACTTATCGGGTTAACAGGGTCACCATCTTTCCTGATTTCAAAATACATTGTTCCATCGACGCCCAAACTTGAAATCACATCAGTCTGACTAACCGACTGACCTACTTTAACCAATAGTGAATCATTGTTTGCATAAGCGCTTAGGAGAGTATCACTATGCTTAATAATAATCAATCTTCCATAGCCACGCAATCCTGAACCGGCATAAACAACATGTCCCGGGGCCGCTGCACGAACCTGCGTGCCATTACTCGATTTTATTTTTATACCTTTTTGTAGCTTGTCAGGATTAAACGTCTCGACCACTTGTCCGACAATAGGCCATTTCCATTGCCAATTTTTATTGTAAACAAGCGGTTTTTTCGTCGACTGAGATTGTATTGTCGTGCTACTCCCTGCGATGTTAGCAGCTTTCGGCTGAGCCGGGCCTGGAAATCGTGAGTCGACAGTTATTATTTGTCCTAGTTTGATAACATAAGGAGGCTTCAAGTGATTGATCCGAGCCAAGGTTCCCACCGCTAATCCATATTTGGATGCGATTGAAAATAAGGTATCCCCCACAGTGACTGCGTGTCGGGTCACAGAGTTTACTGCAAAACCTTTCTTTGCTAAAACTAAACTGAGCTTTTGGCCTGGGTTAATGATATAAGGAGCGCTCATCGAATTTGCACGTGCAAGCTCACTAACATTCAGGTCATATCGCCAAGCAATGGAGTACAGTGTTTCCCCAACATCTACCCGATGCGTTTTAATTTTTATGCTCGGAGGCTGGCCACGATCACTGATACCAGCCGGACTACTAGAACACCCAGACAAAAAAGATAGTAGCAGTATCATAACGGCTATTCTTATCACGGAGTTAACGCCGTCTTTACGCATCGCGCCGGATCTTGCCAAGAAACTCTGCACTTAAAACGATTGCGAATCCAAAGCAAAATACCAATAAACACAGCAGAGTTTGCGGATCATGACCTGTAATCTCTAAAAATTGATTAGGCAGTATATTCTCAGTAACCTTAGTTAAACTCTCTCCTGCATTAGAAACCTCCTGATAAAGCGTACTTTTCCAAGGCCAAATAATACTCAAGCTACCGACTAAAAACCCGCACATTAAAGCTATTACTGCCGACTGAAAGCTTGCTAACAACCATGACAAAAATCGACTGAATAGCATTAAACCGATAATTCCACCTACCGAAAAAGCAAGTAGAAGGTCAATTTCTAAGTTAGCTATGGCACTAATAAATACAGGATAGAGTCCCAAAAGAACAAGGATGAATGAACCAGAGATTCCTGGCAGAATCATTGCACAGAGCGCGATAGCACCGGCAAAGAACATAGTCATCACCGACCCTTCCAACACCACGGATGGTGCGATTGAAATACCGTAAGCTATCAAGACCCCAACAAAAAACAGTAACTTTTCAGATATTTTCGCCGGTGGATTTTGACGCAAAAGCAAAATAACCGAGCCTATGATTAAACCGCTGAAAAACGACCACAGGGGCACTCCATGCTCCAACAAAAGGTAATGCATAATCTGCGCTAAAGAAAATACACTAGTGAGGATGCCGGCCAACAACACGACAAGAAAATTGCCATTAATATGGTGCCAGGCAGCCCGTAGGCCATCAGATTTTAATAATTTTAGTGCGGTGATATCAAAGGATTTTATAGTAGCAACCAACTCAATATAAATGCCCGTAATAAAGGCAACCGTTCCTCCTGAAATACCAGGAACGACATCTGCTGCACCCATAGCCAGACCCTTTAAAAATAACAACATATTGTTAGCAGTAGTTCTCATCTGACATCCTTTTTATCAACTACCTGGATAGGCCACCCAGTAGAGGAACAAATTTAACTTTCTCAACAATCGTCTGGTCGAACTCACAAGAATTCCCAATTCGTCTGACCACACTCAAATCCTGATCGTCTCCACTGCCTACTGGAATCACCAATATACCGTTGGGTGCCAACTGATCTAAGAGACTCTCAGGTATAGATTGCGGTGCAGCTGTCGTTATAATGCCATCATAGGGCGCCTGTTTTTCCCAGCCAAAACATCCATCCGATAGGTGCGCAGATATATTGCTGAGTCCGAGCTTTCTAAACCTTTGCTTAGCCTTATTCAAAAGCGGCTCGATACGTTCTACACTATATACCTGCTCCGCTAACTGAGCTAAAACAGCCCCTTGATAGCCCGATCCGGTTCCAATCTCTAATACTTTTTTTAGTGGCCCTTGGGAGAGGAGAATTTCAGTCATTCTGGCAACGATATACGGTTGAGATAATGTTTGCGCAAACCCAATAGGTAGGGCAGTGTCTTCGTAGGCTCGGTGCGACAAAGCTTCATCTAGAAAAATATGTCTGGGTGTCATTCTGATAACATCCAATACTTTTTGGTTGGTAATCCCTTGCTCGATCAATCGACTAATTAGGCGCTCTCGGGTCCGCTGGGAAGTCATCCCGATACCCGCCATTTCTGTCGAATTCACCTATTTCTCCTGAAAAAATCAGCCAGTACGCCGGCTGTTAAAAGTCTCATTTTCATACAGTCTTCACACTCCAATATATCATAGGGCAAAGTTCGTAGGGCGAGATAATTCTGCAATCTCTCTCATCAAGGTTGTCGCATAACACCCACTGGAAAGGCTAAACTCTAACCGTAGCTTATCAGCGTCAATCCATTCAGCCGTCAAATTATCTACGCGCATAATCAGTTCACGACGCTGTTGCTTTAAACCTGCATGCTCAAGAGCGTAACACCAGTCTTTCCAATCATCTAAAACATCATTTTCGATATCGGCTATTTGTCCCTCAGTGACGGAACGACCTCGCCCCCAAAGTGGACCCGTCTCTCCAGCAAGATCATTATTGGACAACATTAACCGTTTGGCAGCCACCAAGTTAAACAACCAAGAGCGGGCCGCAGACAAATATAAGCCTGTGCCGTGTCGATTACCTTTGAGTTTATCTGTTTGGATCAGTTTTTGAACTTCATTGAGATTATTCCCATCGTGCCCAAATCGCTGCTCTCCAAAGTAATTGGGGACACCTTTCTCAATAATCAGATCAATTCGCTCCCTAAATGACGCATCAGTCACTGAGAAGTCCTGCAACACTATTTTGAACTGATTACCCTGATGCATGCCCCGCCGCAATTTTTTGTTATGGCGAGCTGTTTTTAAAATCTTGAAATCATCATGGGCCAAACAGTTCAGATCTAAATCGCGCCCTGGAATATGTAAACTAAACCACTGACTGGTAACAGCAAACCGATCTTTCATCCCACAAAATCCAACATCATTTCGCGGGATACCGGCTAGTTTAGCCAGCAATCCAGCCACCCAAGTCGTATTTTGGTCACGCTTACTCACTAGAAGCCATAAATGCTCACCCTCACCAGTAGGCTTGATATCAAGGATTTCATCGACAACAAAATCCTCTGGGCAACAGCGAAATAAGGCTGTCGCCAAAGGCGCGCCGTGTAAATAGGGTAGCGTTTTGAAATCAAAGTTACGGGAGCTGATAGGAAAAATCTCTATAGTTAGTTCAGTCAGACACTGATTCTAAAAGAACCGACGCATGGCAAGCAATACCTTCACCGCGACCGGTAAAGCCAAGACTCTCCGATGTGGTGGCCTTAATGTTAATCTGGTCATAATCACAGGCCAGGACTGTAGTAAGTTTTTCTATCATGTGAATTATATGCGGCGCCATTTTGGGTTTCTGAGCAACAATCGTCAGATCAGCATTACCAATGCGATAACCTCGGGACGTCATCATCTGTGCGACTTCAGATAGCAAACCAAGGCTATTACAACCGCTATATTTGGGGTCGGTATCGGGAAAATGTCGGCCTATATCTCCGAGACTCAAAGCTCCCAGTATAGCGTCCATAAAAGCGTGAGTTAAAACATCACCGTCAGAATGGGCAATGAACGCATGCTCGAATGGAATAGAAACGCCACCTAGGATTAATGCGTCACCAACACCAAAAGCATGGACATCGAAACCGTGGCCTATACGCATCTCTCATTCTCCTGATTTATCAAAATGACTTCAGCTATCATCAGATCCTCTCGGCGAGTAATCTTTATATTGTCATGTCTTCCTTCGATGCTAAGGACTTTATGGTTTGAATATTCTACTGCGGAAGCCTCATCAGTCGGTATTTTCTGATCCTGAATCATCAATTCAATTGCGTCCCGCAATATGCCATATCGAAACATTTGCGGCGTTTTGGCGGCTCGATACGCCTCGCGATTAACGGTTGCTTGGACATGGTTGTCCGGCATTATCGTCTTCAGTGTTTCATTAATTTGTGTCGTTAACAAACCACCCACAGGATGGTTTGTTAACCCATTAATGAGCTTCATAATATCTGATGAGGTTACGCAGGGTCTCGCCATATCATGAACCAATACCCAGTCATCTAGCTCGGCCACATTAGAGAGCATAATTAGACCATTTAATACAGATTTAGCCCGTGTTTCTCCCCCCTCTGTTAGAGTCACTCTAGGGTTTTTTACAGCACTGACCTTTGACCAATAACCTGATGTAGGATCACATGGAGCAACAATTCCCTTAATTAGAGGGATCTTTAATAATCTGCTGAGGGTATGTTGTGCCACCAGGTCACCCTTCAGCTGATGAAACTGTTTTGGAATATCTGCAGAAAACCGCTTGCCTACACCCGCGGCGGGAACAATAGCCCAGTAATTTGGAAAAGCAGCAGTCATGGTGACGTTTTCCCCTCTGGAAGGCTATCCTGCAAGATACTGGCTTTCTCATCAGTTACCAGATAAAACACTTCGCCTTGCTTGATCATACCAAGGTCCTCTCGCGCCTTCTCTTCAATAGCATCCAGATTAGTTTTCAAACTCTCTACATCTCTAGCTATAACTTCGTTACGTTGCCGCAAACGTTTGTTTTTAACTTTTTGTTGGTCAAGCTGTGCATCTAATTCCGATTTATGTGCAAGGCTTCCCTCACCCACCCACAACCGCACTTGTAAACCAAGCAATAAGACTATCAGTAGTATCAGCAACCAACGCATATTGAAATTCTATTCAATTTTATGATATTTCTATGGTTTTAACGTGTCAGCATTAAACCTTAAATTCTGCACGACCGTTATATGGAGCGGCCGTCGACCCTAATTCAGCTTCAATTCGTAATAAACGATTATATTTAGCCACGCGGTCTGAACGGCATAGAGAGCCAGTCTTAATTTGGCCCGCCGCTGTACCCACTGCTAAATCTGCAATCGTGGTATCTTCAGTTTCACCAGAACGATGGGAAATGACAACACTGTAACCCGCATCTTTTGCCATGTTAATAGCATCGAGTGTCTCAGATAAAGTACCGATCTGATTAAACTTTATAAGAATTGAGTTACCCACACCCATGTCAATACCGCGCTTTAATATGCTGGTATTGGTCACGAACAGATCATCGCCAACTAGCTGAACTCGGTCACCCAACTTTTCAGTCTGGTACTTCCAGCCATCCCAGTCAGACTCATCCTGACCATCTTCAATAGAAATAATGGGGTACTGGTCGCATAGCTCTGCTAAAAAGTCGCTAAATCCCTCTGCCGAATATACCTTTCCTTCTCCGGAAAGATCATATTTACCATCTCTGTAGAATTCAGACGCGGCACAATCTAGCGCCAAAGTCACATCTGAACCTAATTTATAGCCAGCCGCTTCGGTAGCTTCTTGAATAACCGCAAGTGCCTCCGCATTCGAAGAAAGATTCGGGGCGAAACCACCCTCATCACCAACAGCGGTATTCAATCCTTTACTACTCAGTACCTTTTTTAAGGAATGGAAAATTTCAGCACCGACCTGTAAGGCTTCTGAGAAGGTCTTCGCCGATACCGGCTGGACCATAAATTCTTGAATATCAACATTATTATCAGCATGCTCTCCACCGTTAATAATATTCATCATGGGCACCGGCATACTGTAAATACCCGGAGTATTATTGAGTTCTGCAATGTGAGCGTAGAGAGGCATCTGCTTATCTTGAGCAGCCGCTTTTGCCGCTGCCAAAGATACAGCCAGAATTGCATTAGCGCCTAAAACGCCTTTATTCTCAGTGCCATCGGCATCAATCATCATCTGGTCTAGCATACGTTGCTCAGTAGCTGAACGACCAACAAGCAATGCTCTAATAGTGGTATTAACATTATTTACCGCGGTAAGCACACCCTTACCAAGATAACGATCTTTGTCTCCATCTCGAAGTTCGAGCGCCTCTCTTGATCCGGTTGAAGCACCAGAGGGAGAACAGGCAGATCCCACAATCCCATTTTCTAATATTACGTCGGCTTGAATGGTAGGGTTTCCTCTTGAATCCAACACTTCAAAGGCGCGAATATCAGCAATATTAGTCATAGGGGTGTATCTCCATTAATGTTAGTCATATCTCCATCATGGAGATGATATATTATTTTATGAATCGGCAAGAAGGCAACACTAGCCCGGCCTTATTAAAGTATACCCAAGTCGGGCTGTGACTTTACTAAGTCATCAAACGCTTTCATTTGGATCAAAAAAGGCTCTAATTTATCTAACGGTAATGCGCTAGGGCCATCACATTTAGCACGATCTGGATTTGGATGCGCCTCTAAAAAGAGGCCCGCTATACCAACAGCAATACCTGCCCTACCCAACTCGGCTACCTGATGTCTGCGGCCACCAGACGCTGCACCTAGAGGGTCTCGGCACTGTAACGCGTGAGTCACATCAAAAATCAATGGCGACCCGCCACTCACCTCTTTCATTGTCCTAAAACCCAGCATATCGACTACTAAATTATCGTAGCCCATACAGGTTCCACGCTCGCAAAGTATTACCTTATGGTTACCACATTCACGAAATTTATCGACGATATTAGCCATCTGCCCAGGACTTAAAAATTGAGGTTTTTTGACATTAATTACCGCATCAGTAGCCGCCATTGCTGCCACTAGGTCGGTTTGGCGCGCCAAAAAGGCCGGTAACTGAATGACATCACAGACTTCAGCGACGGGCGCAGCTTGAGCCACCTCATGTACATCAGTGATGACCGGCACGTTAAATGTTGATTTTATCTCAGCAAATATTTTTAAGCCTTCGTCTAGACCGGGGCCACGAAAAGAGTGAATTGATGAACGATTAGCCTTGTCAAACGAAGCTTTAAATACATAGGGAATACCGAGTTTTTCGGTAACGGTTACATAAGCCTCGGCAACACGCATAGCCATATCTCGAGACTCGAAAACGTTGATGCCCCCAAACAAGGTCATCGGTTCGTCATTACTGACCTTGATTTCACTGACTTGGACTATTTTTGAAGTCATATCTCAACTCCTAGTTAGCATTTTTATACTGCTGATATGCAGTGGCGGCTTCAACAAAACTTGAAAACAGCGGATGACCATCTCTAGGTGTAGACGTAAACTCGGGATGGAACTGACTAGCAAAGAACCAGCGATGCTCTGGCAGTTCGATAGTCTCAACCAACGTTTTGTCAAATGATAACCCACCCACAACTAACCCGGCATCTTTCAACTGCGGTAGAAAATTATTGTTCACTTCAAATCGATGGCGGTGTCGCTCTTTAATTTGTTCATCACCATAAATCTGTTGTGCATTAGAACCCGATACAAGATGACAAACTTGGGACCCAAGGCGCATGGTGCCACCTAGATCAGAATCTACACTACGTTGCTCTTTGTTACCCTCTTGATCAATCCACTCTTCAATTAACCCAACCACAGGATAGTCGGTAGAGGCGTCAAATTCGGTACTATTAGCGTTATCTAAACCACAAACATTTCTGGCATACTCAATAACAGCTATTTGCATGCCCAGACAGATACCAAGATATGGGATATTATTTTCACGCGCTACTTTAACGGCATGAATTTTACCTTCGATACCACGTGAGCCAAACCCACCAGGCACTAAAATAGCATCTACACCATCAAGTAAGTCGTGATTTTTTTGCAGCTTCTCAGAATCAATATAACGGATTTTTACTTTAGTTTTGTTGCTAATGCCTGCATGCACCAAAGCTTCAGTCAAAGATTTATAAGCGTCAAGTAGGTCCATATATTTGCCGACCATAGCAACGGTTACTTGACCATCTGAGAGCATTTGGTTAGCGACAACGTTATCCCACTGATGCAAATCTGCGGCTGGTCTGTCAATGTTAAAACGGTCTAAAACGAACTGATCGAGACCCCACTCATGCAGCATTCTAGGGATTTTATACACTGTCGACGCATCCATAACAGGGACTACGGCTCGCTCTTCCACGTTAGTAAACAGTGAGATTTTCTTACGCTGTTCTTCTTCGATCATAACTTCAGAACGACAGAGTAATACGTCCGGCTGAAGACCCAACGAGCGCATTTCTTTTACTGAGTGCTGAGTCGGTTTTGTTTTAGTTTCTCCCGCTGTTGCTATATACGGCACGAGAGTAAGATGTATCAATAGAGAATTCTGGTAGCCCAACTCACCTCTCATCTGTCGAACTGCCTCGAGAAAGGGTTGTGACTCAATATCACCGACGGTTCCACCAATTTCTACAACGGCAATATCATGATCGCCCGCTCCTGCAACAATACGACGTTTTATCTCGTCAGTGACATGAGGGATAACCTGGACAGTACCGCCTAAAAAGTCCCCGCGCCGCTCGCGCTTGAGAATAGTTTCATACACCTGGCCGGTCGTAAAATTATTATTTTGAGTCATCTTGGCACGCAAGAATCTCTCGTAGTGCCCAAGATCTAAGTCAGTTTCCGCCCCATCCTCAGTCACATAAACCTCGCCATGCTGATGAGGACTCATGGTGCCGGGATCAACATTTAGGTAGGGATCAAGCTTAAGCATGGTTACATCAAGACCTCTGGCCTCCAATACAGCACCAAGAGAGGCTGCTGCAATGCCCTTACCCAAAGAGGAAACAACACCACCAGTAACAAAAATAAAACGTGTCATAAGGACCCTGCACAGATCAGAATTTAAGAGAGATTGTTATCTTTTGGAGTTCGTTTGGCCGCGAAGTTGGCCAACGACCATCCTAGTCAAGATGGTATAATAGATTAACAGAAAGGCTTCTACGATTCTACAAAGAGTTGTCGTGCCACTGGATTTTAATACCAATCTCTTCCGGCTGTACCTGCCAATTCTCGCAGACCCACAGATCTGCTACAGCGATGAGCTGTTGATCTAAAAATATGAGCGGAACTCTGTCTCGCCACCAGGGCTCTAGGCCAAACTCCTGAAGGCATTTTTTTAAACTATTGGAGTGCGATCGGCCCACCGGGTGACAATGCTCACCACCCCGGCGATTACCTATTCTAAAGGTACCACTTTGTGGCATGCGCAAGCCCTCGCCCAGCGCAGGCATAGCTTCTAACTGCATCCCACCACCAAGGTTAACGGCCTCATCAACATGCCACAATATATCGAGGGGTTGCTCAACTGACCGACTAACAAGTTTACGAGAGTCTAGAACATATAAACGTCCATCATAACGACGATATTCCGTATCTTGACAAATTACCTTGGGCGAAGCATCAATCCGAGCTTCAACAACAGCTTTAATAATTTCGTGGATGATTTTTTGACTAGGTGCACATCGATCTTGGGTTTCAGCCCAGTGTCGCAAGACATTTTTTTGCCGAACCCCGCTGAGATCATTAAAACTATTTATGAGAAGTGAGGCTCCGGCCCGCTCGGGTCTTGATTGCAACGAAGCCAGGTCTTGAATAGCAAGATCTCTGCAGAGCTCTGCACTATCTTGACTTATCGCAGACACACCACTTAAACGCTGGCGATAGTCCGGCCAACGTTCAGCTAAGATTGGAATTAAACGATTCCGTAAAAAGTTACGGTCATAGTCGTTGCAGTTATTACTCTCATCCTCGACCCATTGAATACTTTTATCTAAAGCATAGGTCTTTAGAGACTCTTTAGACCAAGTGAGTAGTGGTCTATATAAGGTCCCAGCACCAATTGATCGCCTCACTGGAATACCTGACAATCCAAGAGGCCCTGAACTTCGCATCAACCGATATAGCAAGGTCTCACTCTGATCATCTTGATGATGCCCAAGCAGTAACACACCGTCTTGGAGCAACAATTTTTCAAAAACAGCATATCTAGCTTGCCTAGCGGCAGCCTCAGGCCCTTTGCCATCAAACTCAACCTTAACGCTTTCACTATGGCATGCAATACCTCTCTCTTGACAAAAGTGCTCTGCATGCAATTGCCACTCAGACGCCTTGGGTGACAAACCATGGTTAATATGGACTGCTGTTATCCTGTCTGAGGGAATGGTTTGGTTTAACAAATCTAGTAAAACCGAAGAATCTAGCCCACCACTAAATCCAACCAGGATTTGCGTCGCACCAAGGAGCTCCGATTGCAAATTCTCAAAAGCTCTGCCAGCCGTTAGCGTCTTGTCTTTAGGCATCCTGTTCACACGAACCACTATTGCGCTGCTGCTCTGTAAACTGCCTGAACTGATACCGAGTCAATAAAGTACATGTCTCAGTAGCCGGGTCATAGGTAATTAATACATCACCACGTGCTAACTGACCCTCAACCTGTTGTATTTTACTCTGCAAGCTAACCTCCTGAACGCCATAATCAGTGCCCTCGCGAAGGATATACTCCTCAATTACTGCGTTGAGCGTAGCACTAGGTAGGCGTTCGGAAGGGATTTCAATCACTGATTAGGTTTCCGAAATCGCAATGTCATTCGATCACTTTCGCCAATCGCCAAATAAAGCTCCCGATCTTGGTCCCCCAAGCTCAAGCTTGGCGGTAGAGTCCATACACCCTTGGGGTGATTTGCAGTGTCTTTCTCATTGGCATTTACTTCAGACGATGCCTCGAAAACAAAGCCGGCAGCTTGAGCAAGCTCGATGACATAATCTTGCGTCATATAACCACTTTTCTTCATCGTCGCTTTATCCGTTCCTTCAGGCGCACGATGTTCTACAACACCCAACACTCCACCTGGCTTTAATGCCTTAAAAAATAGCTCAAATGACGACGCCTCGGCACTCGAACCCATCCAATTATGGACGTTTCTAAAAGTAACAACCGCATCCACAGACGACGCTTTAGCAGATAATTTCTTAGCCGAGGCATCAAATATATGCATTTTTACGTTGCCATACATGTCCGGTGCCGCGGCAATTTTAGCCGCAAACTTGCTTTGGGAATTTCGATAATATGCTCTATCTGATTGCGGGTCATAGTGTCCGGCGAGTAGATCACCAGTGACGTGCTTGGCTAAAACTTCGGTATACCAGCCACCCCCTGGTGATATCTCTAAAACGTCCATTTGTGACGCTATTCCAAAAAACGCTAGCGTTTCTGTCGGATGGCGATATTGATCTCTCGATGTATCTCGCTCAGCAACAGCCATTCCTGACACCGAGACTAATAGTGATAACAGTGTCGCTTTTATTACATTTTTTTTAATAAATTCCATGATTAATAACTCCTTTTTTTAATTCTAATTTTACCGACAAAGTAACTTTATCAAAGCAATACAAGGGCTAAAGACAAAGCGCCTAACTAAGACCAAAAGTACGACTTCTCCAATTATCTAACCCTTAAGCCTCGAAAGGCGCAAGATCTCCCGGCGTCCGGAGCATTTTATTCACTTCGTCCAAATGCAATTCTTCTAAATGAATCATCTGGCGAGCATATTCTTCAAGTACTACCGATTCACCATCAACAAGCTCTAATAACTCGTAATATACCGCTGCAGTAACCGATTCATGTTCTAAACTCTCACGAAGTATGTCACCAGTGTCATGTTTTTCAGTCTCTAGTAAAGCGCCAATTTTTAAGGAGGGATGGCCACCCAGCATAGTCACAAGCTCGCCCGCTTTAGTAGCATGATCGAGCCCTTCTTGAGCATTGGCTTTTAACCAAGAGACGATTGGAATTCGATTGTAACCATAAATCATTAAGGAATAATGGGTATAGCGAACAACGCCGGACAGCTCTAACTCCATAATTTTGTTTAGTATTTGTATTGCTTTTTGCTGATCGAAATTTTTCATTTATAACACCTTTTACAGTATCGCCAGAGGTTAGCGACAATTTAAGTTTACTACCTGATAGTATGCTTCAATACACTATAAACGATAGCCTTGATTCATTAGAGGTACAATCTCTGAATGATATAAAATTATCCTCCCTAGACGCAACTTTACAGAAGAATCTCCATGCTTGATATCGTTCTTTATGAACCAGAAATACCACCAAATACTGGAAATATTATTCGGCTTTGCGCTAACACAGGTTTTAGATTGCATCTGATTGAGCCTCTTGGCTTCGAGCTGGATGACAAACGATTACGAAGAGCTGGCTTAGACTACAGCGAATTCCAGGATTTGCAGATTCATCGGGATTGGGCTGCTTATTTAAGCTCGGTGAATCCAATCAATGTATACGCATTGAGCACTAAAGGAACAATCAATTATTCATCCATAAATTATCAGCCTAATGACACTCTTCTTTTTGGTCCAGAAACAAGAGGTCTCCCCGAACATATAAGGAATTCGATTGGCGCTGATAATATCCTACGTTTACCCATGCAAGCGAGTAGTCGCAGTTTGAATCTATCAAACACAGTGGCTATTGTGGCTTACGAAGCATGGAAGAAAATTGACTTTGCCGGCAGCATTTAAATAAACTTTAGTTTGGTGTTTTTATAATTCAAAAACTGCGAGTATCATGTGCGCGGGTGATATCTGAGACTTAACAAATCGCCTAAATACTCCACAGCAGCCCAATAAGAATTCGCGAGATATAAATTAGATGACAGTAAAGATCGGTTTATTTTACGGGAGTACCACTTGCTATACTGAAATGGCGGGTGAGAAAATCCGTGATGAAATAAATTCTAAACTTGGTGAAGATACAGTAAGTCTGCATGATGTTGCTTTAGACCCCGTACAACGGATGACGGAATATAAATATTTAATTCTTGGCATTCCAACGTGGGATTTTGGTGAATTACAAGAAGACTGGGAAACACACTGGGATGCGCTCGATGGGCTCGACCTAACGGGCATAAAAGTTGCCGTCTACGGTTTAGGCGATCAAGTGGGTTATCCCGAGTGGTTTCAAGATGCCCTGGGATACCTTTGGGCTAAGACCATCACTCAGGGCGCAACTGCAGTAGGAGCTTGGCCTAATAAAGGCTTCGACTTTAAGGAATCCAAAGCATTAAATGACGATGCGACAATGTTTGTTGGATTACCGCTAGACGATGAGAATCAGATAGAGTTGGCAGATGCCTACATTACAAAGTGGTGTGATCAAATTATGCGCGAGTTTGGATTAACTTAGTGGAACTTGCAGCGGCAGATATCCAATGGCGCCAAGGAATGCCCTACTCCTTGGACTACGAGGACTTCTATTGGTCTTTGCCTAACGGGCTTGCTGAAAGTTTCTATGTGTTTTTGCAACAAAACGACTTACCCTCTCGCTGGAATAATCTAAAAGCGGCTGATCGATCTTTTAGTATTGGAGAACTTGGATTTGGTACTGGCATTAACTTCCTTAACTGCTGTGAATTATGGCTGAAAACTGCGCCCACTAATTGCACGCTGTACTATTTCTCCGCAGAGCCGGTGCCTCTAAAGACGGCCGATCTAGCGAAAGTATTTGAGCAGTTTCCTTCCCTAAGTGCTCATGGTCAGGTGCTGATCGACAGCTACCCTCCCGCAGTAAAAGGTTTCCATAGCATCGAGTTATATGAGGGTCGAATCAATCTATGCCTCATGTTAGGCGATGCCCAAGAGATGTTCAATGCACTTGGTGAAAGCGTCGATCAAAGGCACTCTGTCTATGATAAAAAACCTATAGACACATGGTTTCTTAACGGCTTTTCGCCCGAAAAGAACCCAGCAATGTGGCAAAAAGAACTGTGCAAAACTATTGCCAGCTTATCGTCAACTGAAACGAGCTTAACGACCTATTTAACTGAAAGTGAAGTAACAAAAAGTCTTAATATCGCTGGCTTTAGTGTCAACTACAAACAAGGGTTTGCCGACAAGTGTCAAATGATTAGCGCCACGCTCATTGCTAGACTCAAGAATGATTCGGACAATGCCCGTGGCACAAATCAATGGCATCTCAATCAATTGCCAAGCCGACCTCTTTCTCGCCAACCTAGCGTCACCATTATCGGAGCTGGAATTGCCGGTTGCACCACTGCAGCAGCACTGTCCAAGCGCGGTTACAACGTCACAATCATTGATCGGCATACTAGAGCTGGTCAAGAGGCGTCGGGCAACCAGCAGGCTATTATCTACCCAAAATTGTCAATACGAGACGAACCCCTTCCACGCATTAATCTTGCTGCCATAACCCTTGCGAGTCGTTATTATCAAACTTTTTGGAATCGAGGGTTAGGTCAACAATGCGGAGTATTGGTGATTCCGGAAGGTGAGCGTCAGCGTAAACAGTTTGAGCAGCTTGGCCAACATTTTTACCATCAAAAGTCTTTGGTAAGACTTGTCGACAATGCCCAGATGGAGGCTATCGCGGGTATAAGCTTGGATACCTCCCATGGACTCTATTTTTCTAAGCTTGGATGGCTTCCTCCAGCGACTATTTGTCAGGAGATTCTCAAGGATCATAATATCGCGCTCGTTCAAGGCGATGTAGCTCAACTCTTTAGAAATAAATCAACTGGACAATGGGAGTTACTTGACGCTAAACGCGAGCAACTGAGCCACTCAGATATAGTAGTTGTTGCCAATGCCTATGACTGCGAAAAATTTGAACAAACAAATTTTTTAGGTATTACTAAACTACGCGGTCAAGTCACCGAATTACCTGTTACTGAAGACAGTCAGTCCTTGAAAACAGTCATCTGTGGTGAGGGCTACATAGCCCCGCCAAACAAAGGTACTCATGGGTGTGGTGCGACCTATAATAAGGCTATTGATAGCACCGAACTAAGAATTCAAGACCATCAAACCAACCTTGACCAAATAACAAAAACGGATCAAGGCATCGGTAGAGCGATAGGTACTGTCCAACTAAATAAACTCGAGGGCCGAGCCAATTTTCGCTGTACAACAAGAGATTATTTACCGATTGTTGGTCCAGTTCCAGACGTATCCGCCATGCTTGAGACCTATGAATCTTTACGAGTAGATGCACGCAAAGATTCCCCGGTAATGGGAACCTATCTTCCAAATCTCTATATTAACTGTGGAATGGGTTCTCGCGGATTGGGCTATGCTCCCTTGACCGCTGAGGTCCTTGCGGCAGAGATCCACCAGCAACTAGGGCCCCTAGAGAGAGAATTACGCAAAGCAATGCACCCATCACGATTTTTAATACGTGATCTTAAGAAAAAACGTATTTAGAACAAAACGGCACATGTCACCTCAATCTCAATGGATACAGTTTGCCCTTAAAGACCCACTGATCGTTGCCCGGACGGGAAGTGGATGTTGAGCCCTTAATACTCAACTAACGAAAACGGTACTGCCGAATAGTAATTAGTCTTGATTAAATTGAGTCTCAATGCCCAGTAAAAGTCCTCGCTTGCAGCTGTCATTACTGCCAGTAAAATCACCCATCTCCACTAAAACTTCAGATAGCTTCAAGTAAAGATAGGGACTGGGTTGAAGAGCCACTGCACTAGCAAAATAATCCTTAGCTTTTCCCCAGAACTTTGCTTGGCAACAAATGTTGCCAAGTGCGGTTAGCAAAGCGATATCCTGCGGATTTTTAATCAACCACTTTTCTGCTATCAAAAGCTGTTTTTCTGGTACTGAGCTTGTAGCTTCGCCCAAACGACGAACTAACTCTGTGTTCCATTGACTATTAATGCTCTTGGCCAGCAACATAACTAATTTATCGTTATCGTTAACTAGCTGCAGTACCTCGAAATAACCACACATAATATCGTGATTTTGTCGTAATTTTTTGGGAATTAATTCCCATAACTCGCCAACTTGGTCGATCTTTTCTTGAGCGGTGGAATCAATATTTAATTGGAAACTACTCAATAAATTTGTATATACATCTATTTCAAGCACGTCTAAGTCAGTTGAGTTAAGTGCCTTAAATCGACGTAAATCAGCCAGTATCTTCTGCAAAGACGACCAATCTTCCGTCAAATAGTAAAGATCTGCTAGTAGACGCAGAACACCGCGATCATTCGGCTTTTTTTCTGCGATTGGCAGTAAGAACTGAATTGCCTGAGTGAAGTTTTCTTCGCCCAATAATATCTCGGCGAAAGCCTTGTCGGCTAGTAATGTAGCGCGTGGCTGAGTCTCTCTGAGTCTCTCTAACAAGTCACGAGCATCATCTATCTGATGGTTTTCGGCAGCGGCACGGGCAGCAAACAATAAATTTACATCAGGCATTGATGATTGAGCCGCGGAGTCTACCAATAATTCTCTCGCTTTTTCCCAGTCATGATCGGCAAACAGAATTAGTCCTTGCGCTGTTTTATTAAGATGCCGCATTCTATTTCTTGTCGACCACCAATGTCGAAATCCGCCAGCTTGCGACAGCCACTTAAATAGTAAAATCAACCAGACAGTAATACCTGTCACCCATAGGTATAAGAGCAAACCAACCCAGGCGGTCATTTCAACAGTAACATCATTAATACTCAGTAAAATGTATCCACTGTCACGCTGCATTAACCAAATACTTGAAGCGCCCACCAATAACGCCATAATCGAAATAACTAATAATTTTCTCATGGCTAATCCACGGCCTCTATTTCCACTACCCCTGCACTTCCTTCGATAAGGTTACTTTGTCTAACGATCATAAATGCCTCAAGCGCGTTAACCGACCCGTCAATAAATGGTAGTTCTTGGACGACCTGTTCCACGCTAAGCTTTATCAGACGATCTTTTACCACCTCAACTGAACTGTTCATTTGGAAGTATTGCGTTAGCCATTGCTGAGCGCGCTTAAGACTGAGGTCATATATGCTCTGTTGCTCACGCAGTGCTGCATTGGCCGCCTGCTGTAACAGAAGTCTTACGTTATTACGTACAACACTCTCCTCGCTAGCAGAAAGAACTCGCTCAATCGGCTGAAGGCGCTGCTTCACTTGAACAAGTTGGCCCAAAGACTGAGTAAATTCATCGATCAAAGCAGACCAGCGTTGAGAGAGCGACTCATCAACAACCAGGTTGGCTAAACCGTTATCATCTGAATCTTGGTTACTCGCAGAAGAATTTACTGATAGCTGGATCATTGGTAGCTCATCAATTTGCACGGCGAGCGCATTTAATTCTAAAACGATGCCCTCAATATCAATTTCACCCGCTAGTCTAAGCGCCGTGATATCCGCAGCTATGGCGGCCCGAACAGCCAACATTCCTCCTTCATCAATTTCAACTAAAATTGAGTCAACTTTTTGAAGAAGCGCTAGTGGATTTTTTGTACCACGCTCCGTTTGTAACCGCTGACTGGCTAAACGTGCCAGATAAGCTGCCTCTGACAGATACCAATCTGTGCGCGTAGTTGAGCCAAGCTCGGTAATTCGGGCGCCCTGAGCATTTACTTGTAACTGCAAGTTAATCACTTGCTGAGACAGCTCTTTACGGTTCTCTAAGTGCTCAAGCTCGCGATTACTAGTACTTATGGACTGGCTATTAGCCTGCTTTAAATGCGCTTCCAATTCGACATTTAAATATTCTATTCGCTCTAAATCAGTCAGCATAATCTGCCATTGCTGCCATCCAAACCAACTCACAACAATAACCGCGAACAGAGCTGGTAATCCAAGTAGTAACCAAAAGTAAGCTGACGTGCGGGGCTTTTTAGTGATCGACTGATTTTCTTTAATCTCCGCCTTTGATGTTGGATTTTCGAGGACTTGAGTCTTCTCCTCAGATTCAGACATTTTCATACCTCCAATTAATCATCGACTGTAATTACCCTTTTAGTTTCATCTACTCAAGTAACTGATTTAAATGTTCTGTTCTAATACAGCAAGCATAGACTCAGGTAGTGCATTTTTAGCCACAAACACAGAACCATAACCCAAATCATAAGCTATTTCCGCTACTCTTTGACTAGGCACAACGACCGAGAAAAGATTACCGCTCACAAAATTCTCAAGACTTTTCAATGGCCCCATGGCTTCTAGTAACTCTCCGCTATGGGCTATTAAGAAATCGATCTCACTAAGTTGCCGATACGCTAACTGGAGCTTTTTCTGATTTCTAACTCTACGGTAAATGTCACAATATTCGACGTTAGCCCCACGTGCACTGAGCTCTTGACTAAGTGTTTCGCGTCCCCTACCACCTCGAAAAATAACTACTGACTTGTTTTTTACATCTTGAAGTTCGGGTAGTTCTAGTAATCCTTCAGAATTAGCATTGTTACCTGGCGAATAGACGTTGTTGACATAGCCCTTTATGAACGATGCTGTTTGTCGTCCAATAGCAAAATAATCAATCCCTACTGGCAACATGGGCCAATATTCGTCTAGCCGTTGCATTGCAATTTGGCCTGCATGTACGCTTACAAAAATAGCGATATCAAATAGATCAAAAGACACTATTTGCTGTGTGACTTTTGAGTTTTCTATGACAGGCTCAATATCAATCACTGGAATATGAGCTACCTTGGCACGAGCATCAGATGCGAGAGTTAAAAACTCATCGTAATCTCGGTGCGAACGAATCAATAATAAACGCTTACCCGCTAACCCGTTAATCGCCATAAATCTCAGCCAGTAGCTTTCCAGCACCTTGAGACAGTAGATCTTTGGCTACCTGAATACCTAATTTTTCGGGATTATCAACATTACCTGTGGCATGTGCTCGTAATATACGGCTGCCATCAACACTACCCACTAATCCTCTTAGGTTAACCGTTGCACCATTGTCGCTAAGCTCTGCAAAGCAGGCTATGGGGACCTGACAACCACCTTGGAGGTGTTTGTTAGCCGCTCGTTCTGCGCGCACACAGATGGCCGACTCAAGATGATGTAATGGCGCTATAAGTTCTTGCATACGCGTATCATTACTGCGACATTCAATGCCAACTGCACCCTGTCCACCCGCCGGGAGAGAGATACTAGTCGGTAGCCTTTGTGTAATTCGATCCGCCATACCTAAGCGCATTAGACCTGCAGAGGCTAAAATAATCGCGTCATACTCACCAGCATCTAGCTTGGACAATCTAGTATTCACATTACCGCGCAACTCTTTTACTTGTAACATAGGAAAATGAGCTCGAATCTGACACTGGCGGCGTAGACTTGAGGTTCCGATAACCGCATTTTCTGGCAACTCGGCCAACGTCCCAAAGTGGCTGGAGACAAAAGCATCAGAAGAATCTTCTCGCTCACAAATCACTGACAAACACAGTCCCTCAGGAAACTCCATTGGGACATCTTTCATTGAATGAACTGCAATATCAGCTAAGTCCTGAAGCATCGCGGTCTCAAGCTCTTTGACAAAGAGTCCTTTACCACCGATTTTGGCCAATGGTGTGTCCAGTAATTTGTCCCCCTTTGTGGTCATAGTCACCAGCTCAATTTTAAGACGAGGGTGATAGCACTGTAGCTGGCTCTTTACGAACTCAGCCTGCCACAATGCCAAAGGACTTTTTCGAGTTGCTATACGAAGGGTACCGGTCATTGAATCGGCTCATATCAGTAAGTTGCTTCATTATCGACGATTTCTCGACTTTTGTCAGAGATCAATGGTAATTAGATGCTGTTGATTGATATTCATCTCTTCCTCCATTGGTGTTTTTAGAATATACCCAAGTTTTAAGTTATTACGCTGATGTTTGGCTATAATCGTGTTCCTTGTTTTATTAATTAGGCAGCAGTTTTATGAGTAGCTCCAAAAAGTCTTCAACTGATCAATCGCAGCACACCCATCTTAACCAATCATGGGGTGGTCGATTTAACGAGCCCGTTGATGCCTTTGTTGCCCGCTTTACGGCTTCAGTAAACTTTGATCGACGTCTTTTTAGGCATGATATTCAGGGCTCTATCGCCCATGCTTCAATGCTATGCGAAGTGGGAGTACTTACCGACATTGAGCTCGAAGCAATCATCGGTGGACTGGAGGCTATTGCTAGCGAGATTGAATCGGGTGAATTTGCCTGGTCCATTGCCCTTGAAGACGTCCATATGAATATTGAAGCTGCACTAACCGCTCGAATAGGTGATATCGGTAAAAAATTACATACTGGACGATCTCGAAATGATCAGGTGGCTACTGACATACGACTATGGCTGCGGGATGAAATAGATGCTATTGGGTTACTGTTAAGCGCGCTGCAAACAGGCATGATTGAGCTAGCATCGATTGAAAGTGATACTATTATGCCCGGGTTTACTCATCTGCAAACTGCTCAACCAGTAACTTTTGGTCACCACCTATTGGCATGGAATGAAATGCTAGAGCGAGACTTTGGCCGCTTACAGGACTGCCGTAAGCGTTTAAATCATTGCCCTCTGGGCGCCGCTGCACTGGCAGGCACCACTTACCCCATTGATCGCAATCACACATCAACTAGCTTAAATTTTGATAAGCCCACTGAAAATTCACTAGACTCAGTCAGTGACAGAGACTTTGCGATCGAATTTTGTGCCTTCGCCAGTATTCTGCTTACCCATATGTCACGAATGTCAGAGGAGTTGATTCTCTGGACTTCGGCCCAGTTCCAATTTATTGATCTACCCGATCGATTTTGTACCGGATCATCGATTATGCCTCAAAAGAAAAATCCGGATGTACCAGAGTTGGTACGTGGTAAAACGGGCAGAGTTAATGGACATCTTGTCTCCCTTTTAACACTGATGAAATCTCAACCATTGGCCTACAACAAAGATAACCAAGAAGATAAAGAGCCTTTATTTGATACCGTTGATACCGTTCGTGACTGTCTGCGAGCATTCGCCGACATGATACCCGCCATTGAGGCGAATAAGACGACAATGTACGAGGCCGCAAAACGTGGATTCTCTACAGCAACGGATTTAGCGGACTATCTCGTTGGCACAGGCATCCCCTTTCGCGATGCCCACGAGATTGTTGGTAAGGCGGTTGCTTATGGTATTGCTGAACAAAAAGACTTGTCAGATATGAGTCTTGAGGAATTAGTACAATTTTCGGATCAAATTAAAAATGATGTCTTCTCAGTACTAACATTGGAAGGATCAGTGGCCGCGCGTGATCATATTGGTGGCACAGCACCGGTACAAGTTAAAGCCGCAGCCGCAAGAGCTTTAGAAAAAGTCAGTAGCCGCTAAGTAAAGTCGAAATGAACTGTTTCTGATGATTGTGCGAGACAAGCTGAACTCAACATGACTGATAAAAGCTCGCCAGTAACCGTATTACACCAGCTCTTTTGCTCTTTGCCCTGTAGCGTAAAATGAAAGCCTCCAGACTGCGCCGCTAGCCAAATTTCGCGCATGGAAGGTTGCCTAGACAGAATAATCTGCGAACCATTAACATCACAGGTTAATGTGAGCATGCCACCACTGTTCTCATAATCAATATCTGCTCCGCTATCATCGATAGTCTCTTCAATAGAGAACATTAGATCATCGACGATTTGATTAAACTCTGCTTCATTCATTGTTATCAATCCATACTGGTTTTTTGCGGCGAGGGTGCCAGTATAATTGTTTAGTTGTAATCTGCCACTACCGTTATACTTCGCATCCTAACTTTAGGAATATAACCATGAGAAAACGTATTGCTGAGCTATTGACAATATTGTGTCTTGGCGCGCTCGGTGGGTGTGGTAATAGTGGCGATCTTTATCTTCCTCAGGACACCGCTGAAACCTTTATCGCTGACTCCCAATTTAGAGAAAATTAAACGCGTATGCACACGACAATTAACCGGAAAAACGGCGATCTATTTATGGAAAAGGTCGCGCTCTCAGATGTTGCCCAGCAGTTCGGTACGCCTTGCTATGCTTACAGCAAGGCAGCGATTGAACGCAACTACGAATCCTACGTTACCGCTTTGGGTAACCAGCCTCACTTAATTTGTTATGCGGTCAAATCTAATTCGAATATTGCCGTATTACAGACCTTAGCGGCTTTAGGTGCTGGTTTTGACATAGTTTCGGTGGGTGAGCTCGAGCGAGTACTGATAGCTGGAGGAGATCCCAGTAAGATGGTATTTTCGGGTCTTGGTAAAACCAGCCAGGAAATGCAACGGGCATTGGAAATCGGCATTCACTGCTTTAATGTGGAATCTGAGTCTGAGCTAGAATTACTCAATAAAACAGCCTCGGCACTATCAATGAAAGCGCCAGTGTCGATTCGAGTCAATCCAGATGTTAATGCCAACACTCATCCGTATATCTCCACAGGCTTAAAAGAGGATAAATTTGGCATTGATATTAATAATGCCATGGCTGTTTATCAGCGTGCTTCGCTAATGGATAACATTAATCTTATTGGCATCGACTGCCATATTGGCTCACAATTGACAGAAGTAGCTCCGTTTGTTGATGCTATGAAAAGACTTCTAATACTCGTTGACCAACTTGAGGCCTTAAAAATAAGTCTAAATCATATTGATATTGGTGGTGGCTTAGGCGTTCGGTATCGAGATGAATCTATTCAGTCTGTCGATGACTATATGAGCGAATTACTGCCACTACTGGGGCAACGCAGTGAAACATTAATTTTAGAACCAGGCCGCTCAATAACTGCGAATGCCGGCGTACTGCTGACGGAAGTGCAATTCATAAAGTCCAATGATCATAAAAACTTTGTCATCGTGGATGCAGCAATGAACGATATGTTGAGGCCGTCACTTTATCAGGCGTGGATGGATATCCAGACTATCTCTGATAATAGCGACCTAGATGAAGCGGTTTATGATGTCGTTGGACCTGTCTGCGAAAGCGGAGATTTTTTAGGCAAAGAGCGCCCACTAAAGGTAAAAGAAGGCGATTATTTGTGTCTATTCTCTGCAGGGTCCTATGGATTCGTAATGAGTTCAAATTACAACAGCCGCCCCCGTGCTCCAGAAATTATGGTTGATGACGATCATGTTTATCTGATCCGTCAACGAGAAACTATTCAGGATCTGACGAGAGGAGAGCAGCTTTTGCCGGTCAATTGATCGTTCAATAGCTATAAGAATTATTATGTGGATGAAATTCACTAAAATGCATGGTCTGGGTAATGACTTTGTCGTTATTGATGCTGTGACACAAAACATTAACCTTTCAGCAGCGGTTGTCCGGCGTATCGCCGACCGGCATTTAGGGATCGGCTGTGACCAAGTGCTTATTGTGGAACCCCCTTCAAGTACCGATATAGATTTTAACTATAGAATATTTAATAGTGACGGAAGTGAAGTCGAGCAATGTGGCAATGGCGCTAGGTGTTTAGCTCGGTTTGTAAGAGATCGCAAGTTGTCTGGCAAAGAATCTATTCGTGTCAAAACTATGAATCGCATCATCGGCCTTAGTATCAATAAAGATAATACAATTTCAGTTGATATGGGTATTCCACAGTTTGAACCTAAAGACCTGCCATTCGAGGCTGAATGTCGATCAGCAAACTACCCCATTGACTTAGGCGATCAAACAGTCGCGATTGCCGCCATCTCGATGGGCAATCCTCACGCGGTAATGTTTGTTGATGATATCGATTCGGCGCCAGTCAGTACCATTGGATCTCAAATAGAAAAGCATTATCGTTTTCCTAACAAAGTGAATGTTGGTTTTGTAGAAGTAGTCAATCGTCGGCATGTTAAACTACGCGTGCATGAGCGCGGTTCAGGCGAGACTCGAGCCTGTGGTTCTGGCGCATGCGCAGCCGCAGTAGCGACAATTCAAAAAGGGCTAGTCGATTCACCGGTCACCGTTGCACTAACCGGGGGAAATTTAACAATTAATTGGCCTGGTGAGGGCCATTCCCTTATTATGAGCGGACAGGCTATTACTAGTTTTCATGGACAGATCAAGTTATGAGTAAAGATAAATCAACCGATATCAGTGTTAAGCAAGCCCGTAGTTTTCTTCGCGACCATCCAACATTTTTGGATGAGAACCCAGATATTCTAGAAACCATGATAGTCCCACACAAACCTGAGGGTGCGATCTCTCTGATTGAACGGCAATTAGCTGCATTGCGAGACCGTAATAAAGAAATGCGTGAGCAACTCGATGGTCTTTACTCTATAGCCCAAGATAATGAAGCCATGTTTGAAAGGACCAACCGCCTCGTCGCTAATCTACTCAAAGCTAAGAATCTCAACGAGCTGGTGCAGTCTCTTTATGATAGCTTGGAAAAGGATTATGGTATCCAAGCTTACAGTCTAACGCTGCTTGGTCATGCGGAGAACCTTCCAGAGAGCTTGGCTAGGATTTCTTCCCCCGACAAAGCTAACCAAGAAATCCCCTCAGTACTAAACGGAACTAATGCTACCTGCGGTCAGTTAAGCGCATCAGCAATGAATTTTCTATTTGGTGATAGTCTAAATATTCTAGGATCTGCCGCAGTAGTAATATTACGCAATGAAGGTAATTTGGGGGTTTTAGCACTCGGAAACAGTGACTCTTCTTATTATACTGAAGATATGGGCACAATCTTCCTCGATTATATTGCTGAGATAACTAGCCTGCTACTGCCAAATCATTTGCGCGCAAAAAACCACAACGTAAAGTAATTAGCGCGCTTTAGGTGCCTTCTTTTTAGCGGTCTTTTTCGTACCTGATTTACGTTTTTTATTGGCTGGCTTGCTTCGAGTGTCCCGCTTGCCACCATGATCACCTGAAGAACCCGACTTAGACGGACCTTTGCGTTTTTTAACATTTCTCTCACTATCAAGCTGGTCGGCGCTTTGGTTAGCATCATCAATTAGTTCAAAATCAATTTTACGCTCTTCTAAATTAACTCTTACCAAACCTACTGTTAATTTTTGTCCTAAACGGAAAACTCTACCTGTGCGCTCACCGATCATACGATGCTGAGAGGCCTCATGATAATAGTAATCTTTTGGCAAACTAGTGACATGTATTAAACCTTCAACATAAAGATCATCGAGCATCACAAACAACCCAAACCCAGTGACAGCAGTTACCACGCCAGTATATTTCTCGCCCACACGATCCATTAAGTATTCGCATTTCAACCAATTAACCACATCTCTTGTGGCCTCATCGGCGCGACGCTCAGTAACCGATAAATGCTCGCCAGTAGCTTGTAATTGCTCCTCTTCATAAGGATAAATAACTTTAGTCGGCAGAGGCTTAGCGCCCTCAACCCTATGGACATTGGAAACCTTTTTACTACCTCGAATTAAGCTTCTAATCGCACGATGCACTAGTAAATCTGCATAACGTCGAATAGGAGAAGTAAAATGCGTATAGGCCTCAAAGGCGAGCCCAAAATGCCCTAAATTTTCCGGTTGGTAAACTGCCTGGCTCATGGAGCGCAACATTACTGATTGAATAACCGCAGCGTCATCGCGGTGTTTACTCGCGCGCAACACACGCTGGTAGTCTTCAGGTTGCGGGTCTTCGCCTCCCCCTAACCCCATACCAAGCTCGGCGAGAAATTCTCTGACCGATCCAAGCCGATCCTCGCTCGGCCCCTCATGCACCCTATATAAAGCAGGTATCTTGATTTTCTCAAGAAACATCGCGGAGCACACATTTGCACAAAGCATACATTCTTCGATTAATCGGTGCGCCGCAGTGCGTTCAACCGGAATAATCTGGCTAATCTTCCTCTGCCCATCAAATAAAATTCGCGTTTCCTGAGAATCAAAGTCTATTGCTCCGCGCTTTGCTCGGCATTTGTTCAGGACCTTATATAAATCATTGAGATCATCAATATGAGGAACAATCGCAGCAAACTGCTTGCGGATACCTGACTTATTACCCTCTTCTTGTTGACTGATAATTTGCGCAACCTGGGAATAGGTCATACGTGCATGTGAATGCATAACTGCTTCGGAAAATTGGTAACGAGTAATATTACCCTCTGCACTAATATGCATTTCACACACCATACAGAGCCTGTCTTCTGCAGGATTTAACGAGCAGAGACCATTAGATAACTTCTCGGGCAGCATCGGTACTACATGGTTAGGGAAATAGACTGAATTTCCCCTCTCAAACGCTTGCTGATCTAGAGCTGAACCGACGGTAACGTAGTGAGAAACATCCGCGATCGCTACCAGTAATCGCCAACCACCTCTCGGTTTTGCTTGGCAGAAGACCGCATCATCGAAGTCTCGGGCATCTTCTCCATCGATAGTAATTAGAGGCGTACTTCTTAAATCAACACGATATTGCGTATCTGTTACTTCGTCCGGAATCTCGGCAGTTTCTGCTTTAACTAAAGCACTCCACTGATGGGGAATTCCATAATTACGGATCGACATCTCAACCTCTAACCCTGGATCAAGATGGTCGCCTAGTATCTCCGCAATCGCTCCAACCGGTAAATTGCTTCGAGATGGGGGTTCCAACACATCGACAACAACGATTTGTCCCGCCTTAGCTTCCCCAGCTTTATCAGCAGGAATTAATATATCTTGGCTAATTCGAGGGTTATCGGCTCGCACAAAGCAAATACCACTTTCACTAAAGTAACGACCAACCAGCTGTTTTGTATTACGCTCAACAACATCAACTAAACTACCCTCAGGCCTGCCTCGACGATCTCGGCCTGATATTCGAACCAAAACAACGTCGCCATCAAACACACGACGCATTTGAGTGCTCGACAAATAAATGTCGTCGCTTTCGCCATGCGCTGGTTTTACAAATCCATACCCTTCGGGATGGCCGATGACTCTACCTTTGACTAAACTGAGTTTATCCAAGGTGCCATAACCGTCCCTTCGATTACGAGCGACTTGCCCATCACGCTCCATTGCACGCAAACGCCGACGCATTGCCTCAATTTGCTCTTCATCCTGTAATTGTAATGCGGAACATATTTCTTTATGCGTCAATGGACCTACGCTTTCACTCAAGAAGTCTAACAAGAACTCTCTACTTGGTACTGGCCTAGAGTAATTATCAGCCTCTCGTGAGGCGAATGGATCTTTAGTCTTTATTTTTTTTGTCATAATTAATTATGGTTACGCTTGTATAAAAGAAGAGTCAGAGACAGAAGTTTCATGCGTCTCGGCATTCTATCAGTCTATGTCTTATTTACTGGGGAGTACAAACAAATATTAGCCGGTTACCTGATCAGGTGTCAGCGTTTCATCGACGTGCTGTCTGATAACGTTTATCTTTTCTAAATTTTGCTCGGTGGATGAACTTCCATAGGAGGCCTTAAATGAGAGTACCATTTCTCTAAATTGTGTCATCCCATACAACCCGGATAACCCGAGAAGATCATGTAGACCCTGCTGTAAATTACCATTGCTCAATTGCCGTAGCTGACCCTCTAATTCGTCTAAACATTTTTGTAAGGTTTCTTTGAGTTCGGCGACTGGAATTAATGATGACAATATTCCATCGCCTGAAGACTGCAGTATTTTCTCTCTATTCTTTAATATTGAGAGAATTGAATTAATCAAATGAGTTTCATTAAATGGCTTTTGCAATACTAGCTCTGCGCCAGCCTCTAACATTTTAGCTTCACCATCCCCAGTGATGTCAGCAGTTAAGCCTATAACTGGAGGACTGGCTGATGACTGATTAACAATTGCATCACAGGCACTCACGCCGTCGATCACAGGCATATGAACATCCATCAAAACTATATCAACGTGCAGCAGTCGAGCAATTTCAGTAGCTTCCAATCCATTGTTAGCAACAAGACAGTCAGCACCATAACCTTTTAATAATTTGACGATCAGTCGCTGAGAGAAGTGATTATCTTCAGCTATCAAAATACTGGATCCACGAAGAATCTCATCAATCGGCATCGAAGTCTTATTATCTAAGTCACTAAGACCACTCTCTGTCGCTTCGAACAAGCGACAGGTAAAACTGATGTCAGACCCCAGCCCAAGAGTACTCTCAATTTCTATTTCTCCATCCATGAGGTTAACCAGACGCTTACATATGGACAGACCAAGACCAGCACCTCCATAACGCCGGTTAATGGATTCATCTTCCTGGGAAAATGGCTCGAATAAAGACGCTTTTTTATCGTCCGCTATGCCTTTGCCTGAATCTTTAACCGAGCAATGTAACACACTAATATTTGGCTGAGATGTATCGACCTCTAGCTGAATCCAAATTGAACCTTCATCGGTAAATTTAATCGCATTACCCAGTAGATTACTAACCACCTGTGCTAGTCGAACAGGGTCGCCACGAACTAAGCTTGGTAGCGCGCCTATAACCTCCAAATGAAGTGACAGATTTTTATCTAATGCAGATTGCTGATGAATTGCAACCACGTCATCAACCCATTTTCTTAAATCAAAATTAATTTTTTCAAGACGAAAACCTGCAGAATGTGCCTTAGAAAATTCCAAAATATCATCAATCATAGTGAGGAGCATTGTTGACGAGACATCAACTACCCCAAGGTAATCATGTCTTTTGTCGGTATTTTTTTCAGAAGCAACAAGTCTCGAAAAACCGATCACCGCAGTCAATGGTGTGCGCAATTCATGACTCATCCGAGCCAAAAACTGATTTTGTGCCTCGGCTACTTCTTCAAGCTCAACAAGAGTGGCATGTAACTGGGCTGTGGCTCGGGTGATTTCACGCTCCATTCGGGCGTTAGCCTGTCTAATGGTAACCGCTAGCGTATTGATACCATTCGCTAGCAAGCGCACCTCATCGGGGCCGTCTTCTTCAGCAAGATCATCTAATTTGCCAACGGCCATCTTTTTAACCAGAGTATTCAGTCTTTCAATGGGCATAGAGACGCTTCGGGTAAAGCGAATTGACAACCAAGCTGCGACGAAAAGACTAAAAACTATTACCAAAATAGTATTAATGACTTTCTCTTCCTCTCGGCCCGCCAAAAACTGTCTATCAATAGCCACTATGACCCAACCAACCTTCTCCTGCCGCGATGAAGGGATAGCTGAGTCTTTTGATCGCCGAATATCTCTTAAGAAATATTGGTGGCCTGCATCTACCAACGGCAAGCCAGATTCAAAACTGGAGATAGGAGGTAGGTTCTGCAAACTGATACTACCCAATGCCAAAGTCTTTTCCATGGCTATGTTGTGCAGAACCATGCCATCAACACCAGATATATTAAAAAGATGATTTGCTTCTTTATTCAGCACGTCAAGATCATACGCAACAAGTGCATCACCCGCATGATTGACTAGCTGCTCTACTGCCAATTCGCCCATCAAATACTGGAAGTCTTCAATATCTCGGCTTTGGCTAGAAACTATGTAATAGCCGATTAGAGACGCAAATGCCAGTAATGGAATTAATGTGGTGAATACCATACGGGCGTAAAGGCCCGAGAAGAAAGAGCGCCATTTAATCAACACAGCACCTTGAACACTAACAGTATCTGAGCAATGGAGGGCATTATAATCCACCATTTTGGGAAAGTTGTGCCACTTTAAGAATTTCTAGCTTCTGTCCGACAAGACCTGCTTGGGTTCTATTACTCAAACTAAGAGCACGCAAGATTGCGCTAACATGAACCTTGACGGTATTTTCAGAAAGAAAGAGTTCACGAGCAATCAGTTTATTGGAAAGACCCTTAGATATAAGCGCTAAAATTTCCAACTGCCGCTCAGTTAGCAGCTGTGTGACGTTATCAGCACTCGCTTGAAGGTCACTATTCCCTCGGCCACCATCCCCCTGGGCTGTGAGCAGAGCGCTGGGTATATACCTGTCGCCCGCTAGCACTTTAGTAATCGCAGTAAATAATATCTCTTTAGGTGCAGATTTAGTGACAAACCCCTTGGCACCTATGTCTAGACATTTTCTAATGTGCGCAGGATTCTCTGACGCGGAAAGAACTATAATAGGAAGTTTAGGGTAGGTCTGACACACTGTATCTATAAAGTCAAAACCACCATCGCCACCAGGCATAAACAAATCGATTACGGCAAGGTCTATAGAGCCATTAAGAAGAATATCCAAAGCTTTAGCCCCGTCGCTAGCGGTACTAACTTTAATATCGCTTAATCCATCTAACAATGTTGCTTTTAGCCCCACACAAACAAAAGCATGATCATCAACTATAAGCGCATGCATGTTAATAATCCTTTAATGAATTGAATTCATTCGATGTTGATCTTTCTAAATATATTTTTATAGAAGATTTTTTTCTATTAAAAGACCACACCCATCATAGCACTCTATAGATAATTGAATATTTTATCTATAATCTTGTTTACACCACGGATAAGTAGCGCACCTTCATTTTGCGTACGATATTTACGAATTAATGGATCACTTTTTTATACAAAAAGTGTGTAGTAGGGAACCGAGAATTTTAACGATTTAATATTTAAATGTGAGGGTTGGTAAAACAAAAAAGGCGGCCTCTTGGGCCGCCTTTTTTGTTTCTCTCTTTAACCGAGCTTTTCTTTAATTCTCGCCGAGCGACCAGAACGATCGCGCAGATAATAAAGCTTGGCACGACGGACAGCTCCACGACGTTTTACCTCGATGCTATCCACCAAGGGGCTATAAGTTTGGAAGGTACGTTCTACACCAATGCCATTAGAAATTTTTCTGACAGTAAACGCTGAATTTAGCTGACGATTACGCTTAGCTAAAACAACACCCTCAAATGCCTGAAGTCGCTCGCGGGCGCCCTCCTTGACTTTTACCTGCACTACAACAGTATCACCAGGACTAAAGTCTGGTATTACTTTACTCATCTGCTCTTTTTCAATCGCAGCTATGATTGATGTTTTATTTGACATTTCTTGCTCCTCAATTTTCATTGGTTGGTGGTAAACCACCTGGTTTAGAGCTCTGTACAGAGAGGATGAACACTATCCTTTGCCATCATCTGTCAGCGCAGTACTACTCTCTTTAAGAATCGCTTGTTGCTCTTTATTGAGCTCCAGACCATCCAGTAAATCCGGTCTTCTTGACTGCGTCCGCAACAGAGCCTGTCGCATACGCCAGTCATTAATTTTTTTATGGTCTCCCGACAGTAGAATCGGTGGAACTCTCTCTCCGCCAAAAACCTCAGGTCGGGTGTAATGAGGACAATCCAGTAAACCCTTTGCAAAAGAATCTTGCTCTGCCGAGTCCTGATGGCCAAGTGCCCCAGGTTTTTGTCTGATCAGTGCATCGATGAGAACCATTGCTGGCAGCTCTCCACCACTCAGCACATAATCACCAATAGACCATTCCTCATCTACTTCTAAACTTATAAACCGCTCATCGATACCTTCGTATCGGCCGGCAATCAAAATTAAACTTTTCTGCTCAGCAAACTTATTTACCGCAGACTGGTTTAACACCATACCCTGGGGCGACAAATATACGACAATAGGCTGGCCTTCAATCCATTCCCGTGCGGCATCAATCGCTTTGCGCAACGGCTCCACCAGCATAACCATGCCAGGCCCACCACCATATGGCCTATCATCTACAGTACGATGCTTATCTTCAGTAAAGTCTCTCGGATTAAAAAAAGCCAATTCAACTAAGCCGTTTTTTACCGCACGACCACTGATACCATACTCGCTGATCGCTTCAAACATATTTGGAAACAGGGTAATCAATGCTATTTTCATTAATTTTCACCTCTGTTAACGAACCCTCCTTACCTAAAAGTTCGGATCCCAGACGACATCAATCCTACACTCAGAGAGATCTACTTTAACCACAAATTCTTCTGAGTAAGGGATCAAACGTTCTTCTCTGTCAATACTATCCTTATCACCTATCACTACAAGCACATCGTTTGCACCTGTCTCAAGTAACGAATCAACAAAACCGAGTCGCAATTCAGCCCCTTGTTCCTGACTAAAGACCTGCAGACCAACTAATTGATGCCAGTAGTGCTCAGCGCTTGTTAACGACGGAAGTAGACTTTTTTCTACTAAAATATCGTGTTGGCACCACTCTCTTGCGACATCACGATCGTCAACCCCCTGCAGATGCACCACTAACCCGTCACCATGCCTCTTAAAGTCATCAGCAACTAATTGTTTTAGTCCACCCGGCAGATCAATCCACCAAGGTTGATAATCAACTATCGTCTCGATATTTTCGGTGTACGAGAAGACTTTAAGCCATCCACGAATACCAAAAACAGTAGTTATACGACCGACAACTAGCATTTCCGGAGTACTTGTAGTGCTAGTCATAGGCATACCCTAACCCACTAAGCTGCTTGTTTGGCAGCCTCTTTGAGTAGAGCTGAGACGCGATCACTAACCTGTGCGCCTTGACCCTGCCAATATGTAGCACGCTCTAAATCAACGCGTAGACGCTCCTCCGCTCCGCGAGCAACTGGGTTGAAGAACCCTATACGCTCAATATATCTAGCGTCACGAGCATTACGTGAGTCTGAGACTGTTATGTGATAAAAAGGGCGTTTCTTTGCGCCACCACGAGCCAATCTGATTGTAACCATTTGTAGAATCCTGTGTTCGAGAGGCACTATCGCCAAACTCGATGCTTTTTGTTCATGCCACGCAGTTAAGCGGAGCTATCCCGGAAAGCGCGGTATGGTACGCCAAAAGCTTTAAAAATGAAACTAATTTAGTGGAAAATAATCTCCTTAAATTGATGCCACCTTGGACAAGGCCTAGGTATTCTCTGAGTAGCTAAAATTTAGGCAGTCCGCTCGGAGGCATTCCCTCACCAGGTGGCATCATCCCACCCATTCCACGCATCATGTTTTGCATTCCCTTGCCTTTCATTTTCTTCATCATCTTACCCATTTGCTTATGCTGTTTGAGTAATCGATTAAGGTCCTGAATACTTGTTCCTGAGCCAACGGTAATTCGACGTTTTCGCGATCCATTTAAAATATCGGGGTTTTTCCTCTCTTTTGGCGTCATGGAATTAATAATACACTCCATACGGTCAAACTGACTACTGGCTTGATTCTGCTGAGCCAATTGCGCCATGTTACCCATACCAGGCATTTTATCCATCATCCCTGCCATACCGCCCAAATTTTTCATCTGCTGTAGTTGGTCGCGCAGATCTTCTAAATCAAATCTTTTACCTTTGGCAACTTTTTGAGCAAGTTTTTCAGCCTTCTTTTTATCGACCTTTCGCTCTACATCCTCAATTAAGGAAAGTACATCACCCATACCAAGGATACGCGATGCAATTCTTTCAGGATGAAATGGTTCTAACGCATCAGTTTTTTCACCAACCCCTAAAAACTTAATAGGCTTTCCAGTGATTTGCCGGACAGACAATGCCGCACCTCCGCGAGCATCACCATCAACCTTGGTCAGTACAATACCCGTCAGCGGAAGGGATTCATTAAACGCTTTTGCTGTGTTGACAGCATCCTGACCAATCATTGCATCGATCACAAACAATGTTTCAACAGGATTTGCTACCGCGTGAATCTGTTTGATTTCCGACATCATTTCGCCGTCGACATGGAGACGACCGGCAGTATCAATAATCAATACATCCATGAACTGTGTTTTTGCAGCCGCTATAGCCGCTGTAACAATATCAATAGGTTTCTGATCTTCATGGCTGGGAAAGAACGTCGCATCCACTTCATTCGCTAGCGTTTTCAGTTGCTCTATGGCTGCCGGACGATAAACGTCGGCCGACACAACCATAATTTTTTTCTTTTCACGCTCTTTTAAATAGCGCGACAGCTTGGCCACTGATGTAGTCTTACCTGCACCCTGTAAACCCGCCATTAAAACTACCGCAGGCGGCTGTGCTGCCAAATTGAGAGATTCGTTTTTCTCTCCCATTACGGCTTCTAACTCAGCCTGAACCACTTTTAGAAATTGCTGCCCAGGATTTAGACTACTACCGACCTCTCGACCCAAAGCCCGAATTTTTACTTGCTCAACGAAACTCTTGACCACTGGCAATGCAACATCTGCTTCCAGTAGCGCCATCCGTACCTCTCGCAACGTCTCCTCGATATTTTTTTCGCTGAGACTCGCTTTTCCTGATATTTTCTTCAAACTTAGCGTAAGACGGTCACTTAAACTTTCAAACATTGCCATGTGGAACATTCCTAATTAATTTCTATCAAGCCGGTATTATAACAATAATTACACGGCCCTCTTCACCCCAAGCCGTGAATATGCCACACTCGTGGCTACTTGTTAATGATTTAAGATCATGTTTACTTCAATCACTGGTTTTGCAGCCGTTATACTCTATCTAATCGGGTTTAGTTACCTACTAATTAAGCTGCTAAAAGAACCCATTTTTAATACATCGATGCTAAAAACTTTGGCCGCTGGAGCAATAACGCTGCACGGGTTAAGCACCATTCAGTTACTGTTTGTTGCCGACGGGCTAGATCTAAGCCTGTTTAGAATTTTTGTCTTAATCGCCTTTGTAATTAATCTAGTTGTTTTTATTAGTGGCCGAAAGAAGCCTCTACACAGCATGTATCTTTTGCTTTTCCCAATTTCCGCATTAAGCTTAATTGCTGCCTTAGAGACTCCTAGCACTAAACCAGTTGCGCTAATGTCAGTTTATATCCAGGCTCATATAGTAATATCTATACTCGCCTATAGCCTTCTCGCTATTGCAGCCCTGCACGCCTTACTCACCGGCTATCAAAATTGGCAATTAAAACACAAAAAACAAAATTTCTTGATGCGTACATTCCCCCCCCTCCAAACAATGGAAGATTTTCTTTTTGAGCTGATTTTGGCGGGTGAAGTAATGCTTACGCTATCATTAATCAGCGGATTTCTTTACTACGATGATTTATTTGATCAAAAACTATTACATAAGGTCACTCTTAGCATCGTTGCTTGGTTGGTTTACGCTGTTCTTCTCTGGGGAAGGCATAGCCGAGGTTGGAGGGGAATAAAAGCAATAAGTTGGAGCTGGGTTGGGTTTGTGGCCATTTTAATGGGCTATGTAGGCAGTAAAATCGTCCTCGAATTCATCCTTAGCTAACATTTCCGCCTCTAATGGTGAATTGTCAGTTGCCAAAACTAACCAAGTGATTCAACATATCCCTTCTTAATTTTAATGGAAGTCATCTTTGGACGGTTCAGATCCCCTAGTACTATGGGCGGCACTCGCAATACTCTTGGTACTTTCGGCGTTTTTCTCCGGTTCAGAAACCGGAATGATGGCTCTCAATCGATATCGGCTTCGCCATCAGCGCAAAAAAAGTGCTGGTGCCCGGCGAGCAGCAAAATTATTGGCAAAGCCCGATAGATTGATCGGTCTCATTTTAATCGGTAATAACGCAGTCAATATTTTGGCAGCAATTATTGCCAATATGCTAGCCATCATTTATGTCGGGGAAGCGGCCGCTCCTTGGGTGGCTACGGCTTCACTCACGATCATGGTGTTAGTTTTTTCTGAAGTCACTCCGAAAACAATCGCCGCTCAGAACCCAGAATGGTTCGCTTTTAAAGCCAGTCATATCTTAAAGCCATTGCTGCAACTACTGTCCCCATTAGTATGGGTGGTTAACAAACTAACCAATGGCGTCATATTACTTCTTGGTTTTGATCCCAACAAAGACCGTGATGACGGCTTAGATTCAGAGGAACTTAAATCACTAGTAGACCTATCAGGGCACAAACTATCAACAAGTCATCAGGGTATGCTTAAAGGAATCCTCGATCTAGAAAATGTAACAGTCGAAGATATTATGATTCCAAGAAACGAAGTTCAAGGTCTTGACTTAGAAGACAGTATTGAACACCTTACCGCGGCAATGCTTGACTCTGAATACTCCCGACAACCTATCTACGATGGTGATATCAATAATATTGTTGGGATTTTTCACGGGCGCAAGGCAAATCAACTTTTTCGTTCAGGGGATATTAATCATGACGCAATCAAATACTTTGCTGAAGATCCATACTTTATTCCTGAGACAACGAGCCTGACCAATCAGCTACTGAATTTTAAAAATGCTAAAACGCGTTTTGCTATTGTGGTCGATGAGTATGGCGAAGTTCAGGGGCTTGTCACACTTGAAGATATTCTCGAAGAAATTGTCGGCGACTTTACCACCAACACTGCCGATGACGAGGATGAAATCATCGCCCAGAATGATGGTAGTTATCTGATCGACGGTACCGCTACTATTCGAGAAATCAATAAGGCTACTGGCTGGGATCTGCCGACTAAAGGCCCGAAAACCTTGAATGGAATCGTCTTCGAGCAACTTGAGAGCATCCCCGATGGTAACGTCAGCTTCGTGGTTGGTAGTTACCAATTCGAAACTAAGGAAATCAATGGCACCATGGTTAAAAAGGTAAGTGTATCATCGATGAAAAAACCTAAGCAGAGTGATGAATAACGCTTCTATCGGCTAAAGCGGTTTATGCTCCTGAGCGCGCTGACTACAAAGTCTAAGGACTTCTTGCTTTTGACTACCTGACATATTCCGCCAATCGCGGATCTCGTTGCTTGTTCTATTGCATCCCACGCACACATCATCTTCATTCAAAGAGCAGATGGACAAGCAAGGCGAGGCGGTACTCAGTTCTAGCGTCATCGCTTAACTTCTCTCAAATCAGACCGCATATTAGCTGCTTTTTGAACATACATAGTGGCCCCAGCCAATAAAAAAGCACGCATATTTTCATCGGTCTGCCTGATCACCTTTGCAGGAGAACCCACCACCATGGAACCGTCTGGAATAACTGCTCCGGCTTTAACCAATGCATTGGCGCCAATTAAGCAATCACTTCCAACAATAGCACCATCTAAAATGACCGCTTGAATTCCAACCAATGTGCGATCACCAATCTCTCGGCAATGCACCATTGCTTGATGACCGATAGTTACATCTTCCCCTATCTTCAGCGGTTGGCCAGGGTCAGCATGCAATACTGCGCCATCTTGAACATTGCTGCGCTTTCCGACTTCGATAACATCGCAATCGCCACGAATCACCGCGTTAAACCAAACGCTCGAGTGCTCCTTGAGGATCACCTTTCCCATCACATCGGCACTAGCCGCTACAAAAACACTTTCATGGATTTGAGGTGTATCTTCACCAAGTTGATAAATCATTTATAGCGCCTTTTAGTTCTCTTTTTACTTACTGACATGCTGAGGATATTTTAAATCAATACCTGCGTCCAATGTCGAATTGAGTAAATCGGTAATCACCTTGAGAGTGAATCCCCAAATTTTATAATTGTTATACGTCAAATATGGAAATCGTATCACCCCATCACCATCTGCAGTCTCTGACTTGATTTCAAAATACTCATACTGATCTAGATCCATGAAAATCTTCAGTGGCGCATTAAAAATAGCCGCCGTTTCAGACGCATCCGCCGTTAGCTCTAAATTATTGATACCGATGGCTACGAAGGGCGTAACACTAACTTCTCGTCGCTTTGGCGACGCTGAGGGCAAGGTCGCAACAGGCGTTACTGAGTGAGGATTAAGGCCTATCTCTTCGTTGGCTTCTCTTAATGCCGTATGTAATAAATTCTCGTCCCCTTGATCCCACATCCCTCCGGGAAAGGCTACCTCACCCGCGTGACTTTTAAGATGAAATGCACGTTGCGTCAACACAACCTGAGGATCACTGTCCTCTCCGTGCAAAATAACAAGAACTGCCGCTGTAGTTTGGGCCTTATTTAGGTCAGGTTGCCGTTTTTTTAACGGAAATTTGACCAACTGATTTGCAATAGTTGTTAGCATTTGTGCATTATACGCAGTCCACGTTACTTTCTGAGAGTTTCATGAAATTTTGTTCTAGCTGCGGTAGCTCCGTTATCCAAAAAATACCTCAAGGCGACAATAGATTACGCTATGTGTGTGAATCTTGTGATGAAATTCATTATCAGAATCCTCGCGTTATCGCCGGTATCCTGCCTATTTATGAAGATAAAATTTTACTCTGCAGGCGCTCCATTGAACCTAGAGTCGGTTACTGGACCCTACCTGCAGGGTTTCTAGAAAATGGTGAATCTACATTAGAGGGCGCTATGCGAGAATGTGTCGAGGAATCCTTGGCTAACGTCGTCAACCCTCAACTGTACGCTATCTTTGATATTCCTCAGATCCATCAAGTCTATATTTTTTATCGTGCAAATTTACAAACGCCAGTATTTGGACCTACGTCTGAATCATCTGAAGTTGCCTTATTCGCTGAAGCTGACATTCCTTGGGGAGAACTTGCATTTCCAATGGTCGAAGTAACGCTGGACCATTTTTTAGAGGATCGTAAAACGGGACATTTTGAGGTTATTAGAGAAGACATTAGGCGCCCTTGGACCAGCAAGCACAATCCACCTAAGAGCTAACTATTTAGGTCAGAGAGGGACCCGCAGGTATTACCAATCCAGAGGCCTCTTTGTTCGGAGGCTCATGCTTCTCTGGCCCCAAACCAAATTCTAGCTTCCGCTTTTGGCCTGAGTAAGTTCGAGTGCCTAACAACCCATCCCAGACAGAGAAAATACTTCCAAGGTTAGCGTTGCTATGGCCAACACTATGATGAATCTGGTGCTGGGCTGGACTAATGAATATTTTCTCTAACCGTCCAAATGAAATCCAGATATGTGAGTGACGTAGATTAGCCGCTGCAAAATTAAACATCACACCAAACATATCAACACCCAAAATCTGTAAGCCTGAAAGACGATGGGAGAACAACCAAATAAAGACACCAGTAATAAAGCCAAAGACTACCAATCTCCGACTAAAATACAGAATATGCTCGACCGGATGAACCCTGAAGATCGTCAATGGTGTTAGCACCGTCGCACTATGGTGAGTTTTATGGAAATACCACAGGAAGTCGAAGCGATGCATACAAAAATGCAGCACGAAGCGGCTTAGATCATCCAGAATTAAGAAAGATATACTAAAGATACTGGCGATCCAGAACCAACCAAGGTTTAAGTCAGGAGCATCTCCAACATGTTCTTGCAGAAATCCGCCTACCAAAACAGTAACCACCACATGGCTACCAAAGAAGGGAATAATAAGCGTAAGTCGCATTACGGTATTGAAAATCAATAGAAACATATCGTAGAGGCTAGAACGCGACAGCCAGTACTTCGGGTTAAGCAACCGACGAAGTTGGTCTAACGGGTTAAAACGCTGCTCCTGATGGGCCACAACAAACGAGGCAATAACCAGTGCGCTTAGCATATATCCCCAAAAGACCCTTTCAGAGGGGTCAATAAATTTTTCAGCGGGGGCTGTCAACAGCTCAAGCAACGTAATCTCCTAACGATCTAAAACCGGTACTTTACTTGGGCCAGTAAAGTACGAGGTAAATTTGGTCTAGCACCATATGGCCGATGAGACACAATTGATGAGTCATCTGTAAGATTTCTGGCCAATATCTTCAAATCAACATCTTCATTGACAAACCAAGTAGCTGAGACGTCGATCGTCGTTATATTGTCAGTATGCAGTCCTTCTGTAATATCACCCAATCCTGGCGTTTCACGCATTCCATGCTGATACTTGACTGCCATATCAAGCGCCCATAAATAACTCTCAAGCCCAACCTGCCATCTACCAGCATGCTTGGGAACATACGGTAACTCATCCCCTTCATTGACAAGACCCCACTGAGAAAATTGGGAGAAAAAAGAACTTTTAAATTTAGATTCAGAATAGGTGTAATTAATCTGCGAAGTTAAAATCATGGTATCGCCAAGCTCATACTGCCCTTGCCCAGTTACTTCAATACCACTGACCTGGACGTTTCCGCCGCTAAACTCTTGCCCCACCTGACAGTCAGAATCTGACGCCCTACAACGACCCAGTAAGTTGTCATAGTCACTTTCAAAGGCAATAAGCTCACCCGAAAAGTCCGTCGTCGTATAGCGAATACCAAATTCGACATTAACGCTTTCTTCTGATTCAGCGCCTGATTGCCCCGGCCCAGAGGGCGAGAACCCCATATAAATACCCGCTAAAACACCAAGAGAATCGGTTAATTGCCTGTATACGCCAAAACCTGGTGTGGTGATCGTTTGGGTATTTTCTGCTAACTTATCCAACAACTTATTATCAACACTACCACTGATATCTTCATGCCGAACGCCAATATTGAAGGTCCAATCTAACCAAGAGATATCATCAGACACTGAAAGTGCGAATGCATCAGTTTGCGCATAGTTGTTAGTTTTAAATGACCTAGTAATACCGTCAGAAACCATAGTCCCCGAAGTCATTAAATAGCTCCGAGTCTGATGACGACGCCTGACATCATCTTGGTGATAACGCAACCCAACCTTAATGTTGTGCTCGGCACCTAAAAGGTCAAATTTTTGGTTTAAATCGAACTGGATGCCTTGAGACGTATACTCACGATCATTATCAGTGACGTCAATAGTCAGGTCGGAATAGTCTCCTACTTCAGAATCCTGTAAGCCCTGAAGCACTCGATAAGCACTTGTGTAA